>JAPLLG010000007.1:0-315047 GCA_026387665.1 Nitrospirota bacterium | reverse complement strand
CGTGGTGGGCATTACTCTCTCTTCGTTTATCTTCCACCGTCGGATCTGGATGAAGATCCTTCCGGCCCCGGAGGGCGTGACGGTCTATATCGGCGGTACGACCCATAAGAGCCAGATCGATTTCCAGAGGGAATTTCGAAAGTTGACGGAGAAGCTTCAGAGCTTGTCGGCCTCCCCCTCACGAATCAGCGGGGCCTGAGGGCTGGTAGTCAAACCGTCTTTGGTTTGAGTATGATAACGATACGCACATTGGCCTGAACTGCTCGACGGAGGACATGATGGTCCGATCTTTGTTTCTGTTCGACATGACGTTTTGGCTCTATCTCGCAGCCTTGACCCTCTACATCGCCTATCTGTTTGCGCGCCGTCCGGTTATGACCTTGGCTCCTGCCGGCCATTCGGCGGATAACTTCGATGAACGGGACGGAGCCTGGGCTACGCAATTGGGCCAGATTGCCACCCTGATTACGGTCTTCGGATGGCTCGTCAATACCGGCGCCCTGTTTACGCGAGCCTTCGAGCGGATGCAGACCTCCGGGACCTTTGCCCCCTGGTCGAACCAGTTCGAAGCCATGGCCTATGTATCCTGGGCGATCATCCTGGGCTATGTGCTGCTGGAGCTGCGGTACAAGATCAAAGCCATCGGCGCCTTCGTGGTGGGTATCGGGTTCATTGCCATGGGCGCGGCCTCCCTGTTGCCCTACCGGTATCAGACAGCGGAGCCTCTCGTGCCGGCGCTCAACAGCTACTGGATCTACATCCATGTGTCGATCACGTTGACCAGCTACGCGGCCTTTGCGATGGCCGGCGGCCTGGGTGTGATGTATCTCTTCAAGGAACGGGCGGAGCGGCGGGGCAGCACCTCCCGCTTCTATGCGGCCTTCCCTGACCTCGAAACGATTGACGAGTTGGGCTACAAAGCGATCACGATCGGGTTTCCCTTGCTGGCTTTCGGCATTATCCTCGGGGCCATGTGGGCCAACTATGCCTGGGGTGGCTACTGGAGCTGGGACCCGAAAGAGACCTGGTCTCTGATCGTCTGGTTGATTTACGGCGCCTACATCCATGCCAGGATGACGCGCGGATGGGAAGGCCACCGTGCCGCCATCTACGCGGTCTTCGGCTTCTTGATGGTGATCTTCTGTTTCTGGGGCGTGAATTTCCTGCTTTCAGGCCTGCATGCGTATGCATAAGTCCGAACACAGCGTGAACGGCGAGGCAGACGAGCAGGGCTCGTCGCGCGTGGCCATCCTCCTGGTCGGCGCCGTCATTCTTGCCGTGGTCTTCGGCATCGTCTGGATGCAGAGCGCCAAATATGAGCTGCTGGCCGTGGGCAAGCAGGCGCCGGACTTCGTCCTCACCGATCTGAACGACAAGCCTCAGCGGCTCTCGGATTTTCGAGGCAAGGTGGTCTTTCTGAATTTTTGGGCGACCTGGTGCAAGCCTTGCCGCGAAGAAATGCCCTCGATGGAAGTGCTCCATAAGAACTTCGAAAAGGACGGGTTGGTGATTCTGGCGGTCAGCATCGATCGCGTCACGACGACCAAGGACATTCCCCCCTTCATCAAGGGCATGAATTTGACCTTCCCTGTGCTGATCGATTCCTGGGGCAAGACCGATAAACCCTACAAACGCATGGGTGTGCCGGAAACCTTCATCATTGATCGGGAAGGCGTCATCCGTGAAATTGTCATCGGGCCGCGGGATTGGACAAGGCTCGACAGTTTGGAGATCTTGACCAAGCTGCTGAATGTGACACCCAAGGCGACGGACGCGCAATCCTTGGATCGCGGAGCGGGGAGAGGATGACGAAGCGGGCCATTGCTGGAACAGTCTTCTCTTTCATGGTTGCTCTGACAGGGATGGGGAGTGCCACTGCGTTGGATTTCCTGCCGGTTGCCGAGCGTACGGTCGTTAGATTGGGTGAGCTGGCCCCGAATTTCCAGCTTCGCGATTTGAACGGACGCCAAGTCGCGCTGTCGGATTTGCGTGGCAAAGTCGTGCTGCTGAATTTTTGGGCGACCTGGTGCGGTCCCTGCCGGGTGGAGATGCCGGCGATGGAAAAATTGTATCGGGCGTTTTCTCGGAATGACTTTGAGATCCTTGCCGTATCGACCGATGCGCAAGGGGCCTCGATCACCAGGCCGTTTCAGCAGGAGAACCGTCTGACCTTTCCCATCCTCCACGATGCCGACTATCGCGTGGGATTGACCTATGGGGCCAGGAGCCTCCCGATGACCTTCATGGTGGATCGGCAGGGAATCGTCCGCCACCAGATTTTCGGCGCGCGTGACTGGGGCGCGCCGGAAGCGCATCAGCTGGTGCAGCTGTTGATGAAGTCCTAGCAGGATGCTGAAAAATCCCGCCAGCCTCGTTCTCGCATCGCTCAGAGGCTCAACGTACCGAAGCGTACGCCTCGCCTCTTCGCTCGCTGCGGCCTTGCTGGACGGACTTTTTGAGCATCTTGCGTACCTACAGAGTATTTCCGCAGCCTGCTAGGAGCCTGTCCGACATTGTCGCAATCGATCACGAACATTTCTCTCGTCGCGGCCTTTTCGGCCGGTCTCCTCTCGTTCGTGTCCCCCTGTGTGCTTCCGCTGGTGCCCTCTTACATTTCCTACATCACGGGCCTGTCCATCGAGCAACTCACTGATGCGACGGTGCGGTCGAAGTTTAAGAAATCCATTATCGTCAACGCGCTGCTGTTTATTGCAGGGTTTACCGTAGTCTTCGTGTCGTTCGGCGCGTCGGCCAGCTTCATCGGCCAGGCCTTGATCACCTATCAAGACCACATTAGACGGATCGGCGGGGTCCTGATCATCATCTTCGGTCTCTATTTATTGGGGGTCTTGAATATCAGTTTTCTGAAAATGGAGCATCGGTTCCAATTCAGAAGTCGGCCCGTTGGGTATGTGGGATCGTTTTTGATCGGGGTGGCCTTTGCTGCTGGCTGGACTCCCTGCGTCGGGCCGGTGCTCGGAACGATCTTATTGTATGCCAGTACGACCGATTCGATGATGAACGGGGTCCTGTTGCTGACGAGTTATTCCTTGGGCTTGGGGCTGCCGTTGTTTCTGACCGCGCTGGGAGTGGATCGCTTCCTCGCCTACTTTAAGCAGGCGCGTTTATATTTGTGGGGCGTATCGACTGTGAGCGGGGTTTTGCTGATCATCGTGGGTATCATGATTTACGCCAATACCCTCACGATGATTACCAGCTTCCTGGAACAGCATGGGGTTGGCTGGTACCTCGGCCAGTGAGCTGCAGGATGCTGAAAACGTCCGCCAGCTTCGTTCTCGCCTCGAAAGCATCCTCAACGTAGCCAGGGGCTACGCCTCCGGTGCTTCCATCGGCTGCGGCCTTGCTGGACGAACGTTTTGAGCATCCTGCTAGCCGTCAGCAATCAGCCTTCAGCAGTTAGCTTCAAAGCTGTTATTGATTAGCACCAGGCGCCGAGGCGGCAGGTCACGAAAGATTGGCCCAATGCCGTGGCGGAAGGAAGACGGAACGATTCGGCCGTGAGAGAGGGGATGAGCCCCGATGTTAGACTCGGCTGATCGCTCGATGGGGGCGTCGTCGGTGTACTGGAAGCAGGCGCTGGTTCGGTATGTTTGGCCAGCAAGGTCGCGGATTTTCCTCCGCTGATTTTCGCGAGCAGGCTGGCGCCTTCTTGGGAATGTTTACTGCGAGGGTATTTTTCTGCCAACAGGGTCAGCTGTTCACGGGCCCAATCGTCTGCACCAAGGTCATGGTAGTTGAGCGCCAGAAAGTATAAGGCGTCTGGCGCGACCGACTTGTCCGGGTACAATTTCATGATCTGTTCGAAACGATGGGCGGCGGCCAGATAGGAGCCTCGTCGATAATAGAATTCGCCCACGAAGAGATGCATCTGCGCCAGGAGGTCGTGGCATTCCTGGATCTTCTCGAGCGCTTGGCCGTCGTACCGGCTTCCCTGGAAATCTTTCCGTAGCCGTTCAAAGGCTTCGATGGCTTTTTGGACAGGTTCCGGGTCACGATCGATTCCCTTGCCCCGTTTCATCTGACTTTCGCCGATCCGGAATGCGGCATAGGAGGCGAGGGTATGGGTGCGATGGAGGTCGAGGAAATGGTTATACTCGGTGATCGCTTCCGCGTATTCTTCTTTTTCGAAGAAGGCTTCGCCCCGCTTCATGATGACGTTGGGGTCGTAGTTCTTTTCGATCGTATCGCCCAGGAAGATCTGTTCGTCGGTGCCGCTCAGGGCTTTCTTCGCGGCATCTTGTGTCTTGGGTGTGCTGGAGCAGGCGGTGACGACGCAAAAGATCACCGCGCACAAGCCGAGGGCCGTTGCGAGTCGTGAAGTAGAGGTCAGTATGGGAAAGGAACGTACCATCACTGCGTGAAAATGTAACAGGAGCGCGAGTTGAATGCAATGATGTGGGCCGACGAGTTGACCCCTGTGGCACCGAGACCTATAATCCCGCCGACATTGTCACGAATCGCATAGCAGTACTCAGACCTATGATACGGACGAAGATTATTGGGACTGGCTCATACCTCCCGGAACGGGTGGTGTCGAATCGCGAGGTGGGGGCTTCGTTAGGCCTCGACCCGGCGGATGTCTTTCGCCTGACAGGGATTGAGGAACGGCGCTGGGCTTCTGCCTCCCAGGCCTCTTCCGATCTTGCGGTGAAGGCAGCCAGGCAGGCGCTTGACGCGGCAGGGCTCCCGGTGTCGGAGCTGGGGGCGATCGTGCTCTCGACGACCTCTCCCGACTCGGTTTTTCCTTCCACGGCCTGCCATGTGCAGCGAATGCTCGGTTGTGGCACGATCCCGGCCTTCGATGTGGCGGCGTCCTGCTCGGGCTTTCTCTATGGACTTTCGATGGCCGATGCAATGATTCGGAGTGGCCAGGTCAGGACCTGTCTAGTTGTGGCAGCGGAGGTGAAGTCCCGTTCTATCGACCCAGCTGATGGCGATACCGTGCTCTTGTTCGGCGATGGAGCCGGTGCGGTGGTCTTGCGGGGCGAGCCAGAGACCTGCCCGCCCGGGCGTGGCATTTTGGGGATTCGCCTCCATGCAGACGGGTCTCAGCATGGTTTGATTATGATCCCAGCCGGAGGCTCGCGGATGCCGACGACGGCGGAAACGGTTGAGGGGAAGCGTCATACGTTGCGGATGCAGGGGGCGCCGCTCTTTCGTCTGGCCGTCAAGCGGTTGGAGCAGGCGATCCAGGAGATCGTGAAAGAGTTCGGTGTCGATCTGCAAGATCTTGCGCAACTGGTCTTGCACCAAGCCAACGGGCGGATTCTCGGTCAGCTCACGAAGCGGCTGGGGGTCTCGCCGGAACGGGTTTGTTCCGTGATCGGCCGCTATGGCAATACCTCGTCGGCTTCCTTGCCGATTGCGCTCGATTACGCCGTTCGGTCGGGGAAGATTTCGCCTAATGACATGGTCCTCCTGGGCAGTTTTGGCGGAGGCGTGACGTGGGCGACAGGGTTGGTTCGTTGGTAAAAGGCTGTGACGGCTCGGTGTGCAGGCCATCATCCGGCCGCGCACAAAGCTCATTGTATTTGAACCGAGGAGTGTTGCGATGTTATTTGGATTGATCCCTCGAGAAGAGGCCTTCTTTGAGCTGTTCAAGAAGGCCGCACATAATATGATTGAGGGGAGCCGCCTCCTCAAGGTGATGATGGAAGACTTTCGGTCCCCCATCGAACAGGCCCAGGGGATCAAAGACGTTGAGCATATTGGCGATGGCATCACGCATGACATTGCATTTCGCCTGAACCGGACATTTATTACGCCGATCGATCGGGAAGATATTCACGATCTGGCCAGCGCCCTCGACGATATTCTGGATGTCACGGAGGCGATCGCCGACCGCTTCGTGTTATACAAAGTGACGAAGCCGACCCCGATGGCGATCAAGCTGGCGGACATCCTGTATCAGGCGTCTGTGGCCGTGGGGAGCGGAGTGGACCGGTTGGGGCTTGCGCATCCCGAGTTGAAAGAATGCAGCGTGCGCGTGAATAGCCTGGAGAATGAGGCGGACCGAGTGTCCCGCGATGCGATCTCGGCCCTCTTTGAAAAAGAAACCGATCCGATCGCGGTGATTAAGTGGAAAGAAATTTACGAGAACTTCGAAGCGGGAACCGACCGCTGCGAAGATGTCGCGAACATTCTTGAGCGGATTGCGATCAAACACCACTAATGCACGTAAGACGTGAAAGGTGAAACGTGGAGGCAAGAGAGAGCGTCATGATCGTTCTGTCCCTGCCAAAATGATTCCGGACCTTTCACCTTTTACGTCTCACGTTTCACGGATGGATCATGCCTGAACTGACCGGAATGTTATTGGTGGTCGTGGTGCTGGCGCTCCTGTTCGACTTTTCGAACGGGTGGCATGATAGCGCCAATGCGATTGCGACCGTCGTTTCGACGAGAGTCGTGAGTCCCTTTGTGGCGGTCATGGCGGCCGGCGTCCTCAATGTGGCCGGGGCCTTCATGTCGACTGCTGTGGCCAAGATGGTGGGGTCGGGAATCGTCAATCCGGCTTTAGTCACCCAGGAAGTGGTGGCGGCGGCCTTGGCCGGTGCGATCCTCTGGAATCTCTTTACGTTGTTGTTGGGTTTGCCGACCAGCTCTTCTCACGCCTTGATCGGCGGCCTGGTCGGGGCGGCGGTGACCCATGGAGGCTGGACCATGGTGAAGTGGTCCGGGCTCCGGCCTGTGATGGAAGCCATGGTGCTCGCGCCGTTCTTCGGTTTTGCCATCGGACTCTCGTTGATGGTGCTGATCAGTTGGGTCTGTTTTCGCGTGACCAGGAGCCTGGCCACGCGGCTGTTCAAACGGCTGCAGCTCGTGTCCGCCTGTTTCATGGCCTTCAGTCACGGGGCCAACGACGCGCAGAAGGCCATGGGGATCATTACGCTGGCCCTGCTCTCTGCCGGGCAGATTCCTTCCGGTGAGGTGCCGGGATGGGTGATCGGCGCCTGCGCGGTGGCGATGGGATTGGGTACGGCGGTGGGCGGGTGGCAGATCGTCCGGACGCTGGGGATGGGCATCGTGAAGCTGGAGCCGGTGCACGGGTTTGCGGCGGAGACCGGCGCGGCAGCGGTGCTGCTCGTGACGGCCCACATCGGTCTGCCGGTGAGTACGACTCAGACCATCACGACCTCGGTCATGGGGGTTGGCGCGATCAAACGGCTCTCGGCGGTCCGCTGGGGGCTCACCACCAGAATCCTCTACGCCTGGGTTTTCACACTGCCTGGCTCCGCCCTGCTGGGGTCGCTCATCTATGTGATTGTGACCAGATTCAGCTAACCGGTGGATTGATCGGTTGCGCGGGCAGCCGGACGACAAAGCGGCTGCCGGTTGGAATGTTTGCCTCGACCCACACCCGCCCTCCCAGCCCCTCGACGATGTGTTTGACGATCGCCAGCCCGAGCCCTGTGCCGCCTAATTCCCGCGAGCGGGCCTTATCGACTCGATAGAATCGTTCGAAGATGCGAGGACGATCCCGTTCGGGGATGCCGATGCCGGTATCGGTCACGCTTAGCTCGACCGCCGTGGTCAGCGTAGGCCGTTCGGTCTTGTCAAAAACCGGGCGGGCCGCGACGGTGATGGTGCCTCGCTCGACGGTGTATTTGACGGCGTTATCGAGCAAGTTGGAGAGGACTTGCATCAGCCGGTCTTCATCGCCGAGCACCGGAGGCAGACCGTCAGTCACCTGCGACACGAGTTGGTGCCCCTTCTTGTCCGCTACGGGCTTGATCATGGCTAGCGTCCGTTCGATGACTCGCTGGATCGGCAGGGGGTCCCGCTTGAACTGGATCTTTCCCGATTCGATTCGTGAGAGCTGGAGGAGGTCTTCCAGGATCAAATTCAGCCGGTCGCTTTGCTTGAGGATGATATCCAGGAACTTGGCGCTGGTCGCCGGATCGTCTTTCCCGCCGTCGAGCAGGGCTTCGACATAGCCCTTGATCGAGGTGAGGGGGGTTCGGAGTTCATGTGAGACGTTGGCGACGAAATCTTTTCGAATGGTTTCCAGCCGCCGGAGTTCGGTGATGTCGTGGAAGACGAGGATCGCGCAGGCGTCGTTCTCCCGCTCTCCGCCTGCGATCGCCGCTTCGATGTGGAGACATTGCCCCCCCGGCAGCAGGACGATCTCGTCTTGCTGTCCGGTTCTCGTGGCGAGCACGGTTGCGATCAGCGTATTCAACTCGGGATGTCTGAATACATCGGACGAGGGGCGTCCGCGGGTCTCCGATCGTGTGACGGCGAACATGCGTTCCAAGGCCGGATTCACTTGGAGGATGCGGCCACGATCGTCCAGAACCATCACGCCTTCGACCATCGAGGTCAGCATGGCCAGGAGTTGGCCCCGGTCTTCGGAGAGTTCATGGATCTTGGCTTTTAGCTGGTCCGTCATCTGGTTGAGCGTGTCGGCCAGGAGGCCGACCTCATCCCGCGATCCGGTTCTGATGCGAACGTCGTGATCGCCGCCCGCCAGCTGCCGCGCGGCGATTGCAATATCGGAGAGGGGCTTCGTGATGCTGCGCGCGAGCCCCACGCTCAGCGCGATGGCAATCAGGAAGGCGATCCCGAAGGCGAGGGCCAGGTTCTTGTGCAACTTGTCCACTTCACGGTCGAAGGTGGTCATTGGCAGCCCGAGCCGCAAGAAGACGGAGGGCGCCGCCTGATTCTGGCTGGGCAATCCGATCGCCAGATAAAGAGTGCGCTCACCGGTGGTGTGGCTCCTGCGCAGGTCCGTCCCTCGTCCTGTGGCCATCGCTTGCTGAATTTCCGTCCGCGCCAGATGGTTCTCCACCGCCGCGAGGCTGCTGTCCGGCACGGCGCTGTCGGCCAACACCTGTCCATCGGGAGCGACGACGGTTATACGCGCGAGGGCCAGCGAGCTGAGATCCCGTATGGCTGTTTGTAGCTGGGCGGTCGAAGCCGGGGTGCGTGGTTGCGCCAGAAACGGTTGCAGTCCGTAGGCGACGAGGCTGGTTCGCGTCTCCAGTATCTGTTTCGAGCGGACGATTTCCTGTTGTTCAAGGGAACGAATCGCCAGGGTGCGGGCGATGAGCAGTCCGCAGGCGAGGACCAGCAGGGTTCCAATTGTGACCTTCCACCGGATGGAGAGGGTCATGCTGACGGATCCAACTCTTTGAGTTTATAGCCTAGAGATTTGACAGACATGATCGCGTCGTTGAGCGAGGGGAGCTTCTGTTTGAGTCTGCGGACATGGACATCGACGGTCCTTGTCGTCCCGTAGTAGTCGTACCCCCAAATGGTGCTCAGGAGGATTTCCCTCGTCAGGACCCGGCCGGGATTGCGCAAGAGCTGTTCGAGCAGGCCGAACTCTTTCGCCGTGAGGGGAACCTCGGTGCTCTGCACCCGGACTTCGTGCCGCGCCAGATCCATGACGAGGTCGCCATAGTGATATTGGGCGGGGTTCTCGCTCGGTTTTCGCTCCAGCCGCCGGAAGAGGGCTTTGACGCGGGCGACCAAAGTTTTGGGGCTGAAGGGTTTGGTGACGTAGTCGTCGGCTCCCAGCTCCAGCCCAATGATTGTGTCGGACTCCTCCGCCTTGGCGGTCAACATGATGATGGGGAGCAGCGCCGTGTCCGGAGCGGATCTCAAGCGTTTGCAAACCTCCAGGCCGTCCATCTCTGGCAGCATCAAGTCGAGGACGACCAGATCCGGCTTTTCCTGTTTCACTTGCCGGAGGCCTTCTGCTCCAGTTTTAGCCGATACGGTTCGAAAGCCCTCTTTCTCTAAGTAGAGGGTGATCAATTGGAGAATGTCCTGCTCATCTTCGACGATGAGGATTTTTTTGTGTCCAGGGCTTGGCATGGTTGGTGGCGCCAGCCTACGGGTGAGGGGGCAGACTGTCAAGACTGGCGGGAAGGACTGGTATGCCGGGGGCCGATCAGAGGCCGACAGGGCCTGTCGATCGGGGCCAATTATGTTGACGGAGCCGGCTGCTCTGACGTAAGGTGAACGGCAATGATTTGTGCGTATATGGGGACGAAGGGAAGGTATCCTGATGAAGATCTATCTCGCCAATCCACGCGGGTTTTGCGCCGGAGTCGACCGCGCGATCGATATCGTTGATCTCTCGTTGAAGAAGTACGGCGCGCCGATCTATGTGCGGCACGAAATCGTCCATAGCCGGCATGTGGTGAACTCGCTTCGCACCAAGGGTGCCGTGTTCGTGGAAGAATTGGGAGAAGTGCCGGAAGGGTCCGTCGTGATCTTCAGTGCCCATGGCGTTGCCAAGTCGGTCTGGGACGAAGCGAATCGGCGCCGGCTGCATGTGATCGATGCCACTTGTCCGCTGGTCATCAAGGTCCATAACGAGGTCAATCGCGACTATACACAGGGCTATGACCTCATCCTGATCGGCCATGCCGGCCATCCCGAAGTGATCGGAACGCTCGGGCAGATCCCGGACAAGTTCCATCTGGTCTCCTCGGTGGAAGATGTCGAGAAGCTGCAGGTCGAGAATACCCACGATTTGTCCTATGTCACGCAAACGACGTTGAGCGTCGATGAATGCCGGGATATCGTCGGTGCGCTTAATAAACGGTTTCCGCATATCAAGGGGCCCCATCAGGAAGATATTTGCTACGCGACACAGAATCGCCAGAATGCGGTGAAGGCGCTCTCCTCGCTGGTGGATGTCATTCTGGTCATCGGGTCGCCTAATAGTTCGAATTCCAACCGGTTGCGGGAATTAGGGGAGCGGTGCGGGATCGCCTCCTACTTGATCGATGCCGCCTCCGACATCAATCCCATTTGGCTTTCGAATGTGAAAGCGGTTGGGATTACCGCCGGTGCCTCGGCTCCGGAAGTCTTAGTTGAAGAGGTGGTGACCTACCTCAAGACCTTCGGCCCGGCAGAGGTCGAAGACCTGACCGTGGTCGAAGAAGACGTCGAGTTTCTCCTCCCTAAAGAGCTGATTACTATTGAGTCTTCCAACAAGTCTGTCGGGGTTCAGGCCGGGTAGCAGATTTTCGTCGCCATAGCACCCTCTCCCTAAATGTTGTAGGTCCTCGTCTGCCTGCCTACCACTGGCAGTATTTTTCTTTGATTTCTTGTTAGCCCTGTGCTACAAAATTCGACATTCTCCCGCTTGAGTTCTTTCGAGACACGCTACCGAAGGAGTCGCCGATGTATCTGAAATCCCTTGAGATGCTGGGGTTTAAGTCGTTCGCTGAAGCCAAGATTCAATTCCCGGATGGCGTCACCGCCATCGTGGGGCCGAACGGGAGCGGAAAGAGCAATGTCGTGGACTCGATCCTCTGGGTGCTTGGTGAGCAGAGCACGAAGGCGCTGCGCAGCGAGAAGATGGAAGATGTGATTTTTAACGGCACTGAGTTGCGGAAGCCGCTCGGTATGGCCGAGGTTTCGCTCGTGATCAGCGGACTGGACCGGATCAATGTGGACCCCCAGTCCAATTTGTCGAGCCAACTGTCGGAATATCAGGAGCTGATGATTACGCGCCGTCTCTATCGGAATGGCGAGAGCGAATACCTCATCAATAAGACTGTCTGCCGGTTGAAGGATGTCCGGAGCATCCTGTTGGACACCAGGGCCGGGACCAAGGGGCACACGGTCATTGCCCAGGGGCAAATCGATCAGATCCTCAATGCCTCGCCACAAGATAGGCGCGAGTTGATCGAAGAAACTGCCGGCATCATTCGCTATAAGAAGCAAAAGGCGGAGGCATTGCGCAAGTTGGATTCGACGCAGCAAAACCTCTTGCGCGTGCGGGACATTATCGCCGAGGTGAAGAAGCAGTTGAATTCGCTTGAGCGGCAAGCACGGCAGGCGCGGTCCTATCAAACATTGCATCAAGAGGCCAAGTCGCTGGAGATCCAGCTGCTTACGAACGAATATCGTGTCCTTCGCGCGACGATCACGGATGTCGAGGCGGAGCTGCAACAGCTGGAGGATCGCGAGTCAGGACAGGCCGCTGAGCTGGCGCGTTTGAATGCCGAGCTTGAGCAGGTCAAATTTGCAATTGCCACGGCGAGCGAGGCGATCGGGCAGCGGCGGGATGAGCTGTCGAAGCTCGAGCAGCAACAGAGTCAGGCCTTGACGGCGTCGGAAGTCGAGCGTAATCGCGGTGAGCTCTATGCGCAGCAGCAGAGCCAGGGAGGGCAGGAACTCGAACGCCTGACCCAGGAGCAGCAGCAGAGCGCAGTGGAAGCGGCAGCCCTCGAGGACATGCTGGTCGCATTGGAGCGTGAATGTACGGAGCGGGAGCAGGCCTTCGCCACGCTCGAGGGGGAAATGAAGGAGCTGGTTCAGCAACGAACCGCTGCCCTGGCTGAAGAGGAACGAGGGCGTCGGGACGTCCTCAATCTGGCGGTGCTGGTCGCCAATACCGAACAGACGCTGGTGCAATTGGCGACGCGCATTCAAGAAGCGGCGGATCGTGAGGCGCGGCTGGTTCGTGAACAGGAAGATTTTCGTCTGCAGCATGTGACCGCCGCGGATAAGCGCCAGACGCTCCAGCAGGCCTGCCAGGAGGCAGAGCAGTTGGTTGCGGATCTGCGCCGGCAGCGGCAGGCGGTAGAGGAGTCGAGCGAGCATGTCGCGGCCGAGCTGGTCGAAGTCGATCAGTCGGTCTTGCGCCAGTCGGAAGAGCTGGCCTCAGTCGATTCGCATCTCCGGACGTTGCAAGGCGTGTTGCAGGAAGATATGGGATATGGGCGGCGCGGCGACGAAGAGTCCACGGCCCTCAAGGCCTGTGCCGGGGTTCGTGATGCGATTGCCGAATGGCTGGTCGTGCCCGCAGGCTGGGACCGGGCGGTGGAAGCGATTTTGGGCGAGCGGGTGAAGGGCTGGTTTGTCGATAGCCCTGCCGCGGCTTGTGAGGCGATTGCGTTTCTCAAAGGGAAAGATCTCGGTCGGGGCACCTTCATTCCGCAGCAGCCTCGTTGGGCCGCTCGGGACGCGGCGTCACAATCCTGGTGGCCTGCGTTGGAGGGCCAGTCCGGGGTGATCGGCCGCGCGGTCGATTTGATTTCTGTGCAGGGTGAGCGTGAAGCGGCCCGTGACTATCTGTTCGACCGGATCCTATTCGTGGAGACGCTCACGGATGCCACGACCTTGTGGGCGCAGCAATCCTATGCGGCTCCCGATGGGCCAGTCCTTGTTACGCGCGCAGGGGAAGTGTTGGATGCAGCCGGAGTGATGACGGGCGGACAGGTCAGTGAGACCGGAGGTCTGTTGCAGCGGCGCCGAGAGGTGCTGCACCTGGACGCGCAGCGCGCCGCTCTGACCGGGGCTGTTGAAGAGGGCAAACAGCGGCGGGAACGATTGCTGGTGCAGGGACAGGAGTTGCGCGAGCAGAGCCGGCAACTGGTGGAGTCGCTGCGGAACGCGGAAATGCGCGGGCTCTCACTGCAAAAAGACGAAGCCGGGCTCCAGCATGTGCTGGGAGATTTGACCAGGCGGATCGATACCTTGACGAATGATGCGCAGCGAGGCTCAGCCGAGGTGCAGCGGCTCAATCATGAGGTGCAATCCACGCAGGCGCAGCTCGCCCAGTGGATGGCGGAGAAGGCAGGCCAGGAAGCCGAGGTCGGTCGCGTGCGCGACCGGGTGGCGCAGATCGACCAGGATACGCAAGGGCTCCAGCAGCGATTCACCGAGGCGCAATTGGTGGCGCAGGAAATCAGAACGACCCGCGAACATCACCGGCGCGACCTCCTGCGGCTTTCGCAGCAGCAACAGGACGCGACCGTGCGGATTGAGGCCTTGACGCGCCATGTCGAGGGACTCGCGGTTTCGATCGAGCAGAGCCGGATTGAACGGGAGCAGCAAGAAGAGCGTTGCCGTGGGCTGAGTGAGTCGTCCGCCCTGGTCAAGGCCCAGTTGGTCGAGCTGCAAGAAGCTCAGGCGCAGGACATGGCCTTGGCGCATCAGCTCGATGCCGGATTGGAGGAGGTGCGCCACGTGGTCTCGTCTCTTCGCGAGTCCCGCATGGCGCTGGAGGTCAAGAAGGCGGAAGTTCGGGTGCAATTGGGCACGGTCGAATCCACGCTGTTTGGAACCTACCAGGTTGACCTTGCGACGCTGCTTAATGCGCCAATTGTAGAGATGACGGATGAGCAACTGTCCCTCGGGGAGGCGCCTGTGCCGGAAGAGCAACCGGTCGTGGACGAGGTGGCGCTGAGAGAGCAGTTGCAGAAGCTTCGCGAGAAGCTTGACCGTCTCGGCCCGATCAATCTGGCGGCTATTCATGAGCATCAAGAGTTGGATGAGCGGTATCGGTTCCTGACGACGCAGGAGCAGGATCTCTCCACGTCGATCAGTTCGTTGAAGGAAATCATTCAGCGGATCAACCTCACGACAAAAGATATGTTTGCCACTACGTTCGCCGAGCTTCAACAGAAGTTCAGTGAGGTGTTCGTCAAGTTCTTCCCCGGTGGCAGGGCCGCACTTCAGTTGGTTGAAGTGCTGGCGGATGAGACGACGGAAGGGCGCGGACCGCAGGAGCCTGGAGTCGATATCGTGGTGCAACCGCCGGGCAAACGGTTGAAGAGCATCACGATGCTCTCGGGTGGCGAGAAGACCCTGACGGCGATGGCTCTGCTCTTTGCGAGCTTCCTGATCAGGCCGACGCCGTTCTGCATCCTCGACGAAATCGACGCGCCGCTGGACGAAGAGAATATCGGACGTTTTACCGGCGTCTTGCGTGAGCTCTCCGAGGGGGCGCAGTTTATGGTCATTACTCACAACAAGCGGACGATGGCCATCGCCGATTCGTTGTTCGGGGTGACCATGGAAGAACCAGGCATCTCGAAAATCGTGTCGGTGAGACTCGGAAATTTGCAGTCCGTTTGAACAGACAGGACGGGCAAAAACGTTCGTGTTTCAAAGGACTTCCGTTCCGCATTTCTTGACTCGACGCAGGGGGGTCTGGTATATACCCGTATGCGGGTATATGCGATAAATATGCCGCTCGTCGCTCGAACCTCATGGGCGCAACGCAGAGTACCTGCGCTGTTCCATCCACCTACATTTTCCATAGACCATTACGATAATGAACCTGATTCGAGCGTTTCTAGGCCGCCTATCGGATAGTCTCTTCGTCTCCGTTCCGGAGAAGTTGGGCTTGGCGACCGAGTCGCCCAAGGCCCCACCGTTGCGGTTGGTGTCGGATAAGTCTCCGCTCTCCGTACCGCTCGACATTGCGGCCCGCCGCCCCACCAGCCACTCAGTCAGTCAGGTGGATGCGCTCGATGACGCGGTCAGACGCAGTCAAGCCTGGTTTTTGTTCAGACAACATGAGTCTGAAGGCTATTGGGTTGCCGAACTCGAAGCCGATACGACTTTGACCTCTGAATATATCCTGTTGCGGCGGTTTCTCGATCGGGTCGATCCTGAGCGGGAGCGCAAGGCTGTCCGCTATCTCCGTGCCATGCAATTGCCCGATGGTGGCTGGCCGATTTTCTACGGAGGCCCCTCGGAGATCAGCGCGTCGGTGAAGGCCTATTTCGCATTGAAGTTGAGTGGAATTCCGGCCGACGAGCCCTACATGCTGCGGGCCCGCGACTGCATTCATGCCAAGGGCGGCGTGGTCTCCGCGAACGTTTTTACGAAAATCACCTTGGCCCTGTTCGAGCAGTACGATTGGGAAGGCCTCCCGAGCATGCCGCCGGAGATCATGCTCCTGCCGAAGCGGTTCTATTTCAGCATCTATGCGATTTCCTATTGGTCTCGCGCGGTTTTGATTCCCTTGTTGGTGGTGTTTGCGAATCGGCCCGTCTGCCGTATTCCCACGGAGCAGGGGATTGACGAACTGTATCTCTTCCCCCGGGCGCAGATTCGTTATCGCGACGTGCCGCCTTTCAATAAGGACCAGCGATGGTTCACCCCGCATAATTTCTTCGTTCAATTGGACGGGGTGCTCAAACTTTACGACAAGATGCCGCTCAGTTGGCTGCGAGAGAAGGCCTTGCACAGGGCTGCCACTTGGATGTTGGACCATATCAAGGGCAGCGGAGGACTGGGGGCGATTTATCCGGCCATGGCGAATTCGATCGTGGCCCTTCGCTGCCTAGGCTATGAGGTCGACGATCCCTTGGTGCGAAAGGCGTTTCAGGAAATCGAAGCGCTGGAAGTCTACGATACCGTGTCGATCGGCGAGCAGCGCGTCGAGGCGCTGCATCTTCAGCCCTGTCATTCGCCGATCTGGGATACGGCCTTGCTCATGAACGCCTTGATCGAAACCGGGATGTCACAGGATCATCCCTCGCTTCAGAAAGCGGCTGTCTATCTGGCCTCGCGCCAGACGAAGCTGGTCGGCGATTGGAAGTTTTCGTCTCCGAACGCGGAGCCGGGCGGCTGGTACTTCCAGTTTGAAAACGAGCTCTATCCCGACGTGGACGACTCAGCCGTGGTGTTGATGGCGCTTTCGAAAGTCCGGATGGCTCAGGCTGCCGATCTGCAAGAATCCATTCAGCGGGGGACGAATTGGGTCCTCGCCATGCAAGGGTCCGATGGCGGGTGGGGGGCCTACGACAAGGATAATAATCGCATCGTCTTCAACTACATTCCCTTTGCCGACCACCATGCGCTGCTCGATCCCAGCACGTCAGATTTGACCGGACGTTGTCTCGAGATGCTGGCGGCGTTGGGCTACGATCAGACCCATCCAGCCGTGGCGCCGGCCCTCCGGTTCCTCAAGCGAGAGCAGGAGGCTGACGGCAGTTGGTACGGCCGGTGGGGCGTGAATTATGTTTATGGCACCTGGTCTGTGCTGGCCGGCCTTCGCGCGATCGGCGTAGACCTTTCGGAACCCTATATCTGTCGGGCCGTCGCCTGGCTTGAGTCGAAGCAGAATCCCGATGGCGGATGGGGCGAGTCCTGTCATTCCTACGGCGACGATCCTGAGTGGAGCGGGAAGGGGGACAGCACCCCCTCCCAAACAGCCTGGGCCATCATGGGGCTGATGTCGGCTGGGATGACCGATGCCTTCAGCGTTGCGCGCGGCATCCAGTATCTGCTGCGCCATCAAATGAAAGACGGTTCCTGGGAAGAGGTCCGCCATACCGGCACCGGATTCCCCCGGGTGTTTTATCTCCGCTACCATTGGTACTGCCAATATTTTCCCTTATGGGCCTTGGCGATGTATCGGAATTTGCGGACGCGCGGGAAAATGCGGGCGGATGAAGTGCGGGAGCAGGTGGTGGCGTCTGGGTGCCATCGAGCCAATCCGTGAGCATTTCTTCGACTTCCGTCGTTGGCGCGGGGCCATCCTGCTCAGAATCTTCGGTACTTCCCATTGGCATCTTTGCCGCGACTCGCTGGGAACTGCAGGCTGTCAGGCGCGCACTTCCCACGGATCGTGTGGCGACGGTCGCGGGCGTCCGTTGTCATATCGGGCAGAGCGGGGATCGTGCCTACTGGCTGATCCAGACCGGCGTCGGTCCCGAGGCGGCTGGCAGGGTCGCGCGAAAGGTGCTCGCGACGCAGGCCATGTCGCTGGTCATATCAACGGGTTTCGCTTGTGCGCTCGCACCGGCTCAGGTGGGAGACCTCATGTTGGGCACGGAGGTTTTCCCTCTCGATATCGAAGAGGCCGGGATGATGAAGGGCGATTCTCTGCTGTGCGATGAGGCTGTGCTGTCGGGCTGTTTTGCCGTAGCGCAGGATGCAGGGATGGTCGTGCGAACGGGAGCGGTCGTATCTGTGCCGATCGTACTGTGGCAGGCCGAGGAGAAGCGTCGACTGCGCCAGTTGACCGGTGCGACCGGACTTGATATGGAAAGCGCCGCCATTGCAGCGGCGGCTCGGGAACAAGGAATGCCCATGGCGATCATGCGGACGGTCTCCGATCTCGAGGATGAAGATCTTCCGCTTGACTTCAATCTCTTTCTCAGGCCCACTGGCTGGGTTCAAGGTATATGGTCGCTCATCAGCCGTCCGTCCAGTTTGGCGGGGTTAAATCGGCTTCGGCAACAGAGTCGGGTAGCCGCGGATCGATTGACGGAATGGTTCCAACATTATGCGGAAGCGGGCGGCGGCTTACGTCGTGAGCTCAGGTAAGTGATGGTATTGAATATGGTTGAACGGCTTGGTGCGTCGGTGGTCACTCGCGTGCAGGAGATGGGCCGCATGCTGCTGTTTGTCTTGTCGGCCTTTGCCTGGCTGACAAGGCCTCCCTTCCGGTTTTCCCACATGCTGAAGCAGCTCCATTTTATCGGATACAAATCGACATTCGTTGTGGTCTTGACCGCCGGGTTCACCGGCATGGTCCTCGCGCTGCAAGGCTACTATAGTTTGCGGAAGTTCGGCTCAGAGGGGTTGCTGGGCTCCGCGGTGGCCTTGAGCATGATCCGGGAGCTGGGGCCGGTGTTAGCCGCATTAATGGTAACCGCCAGGGCCGGTTCGGCCATGACGGCGGAAGTCGGCATCATGCGGATTACCGAGCAGATCGATGCGCTCGATACCATGGCGATCAATCCGATGCAGTATTTGATCGCGCCGAAGCTGGTGGCCGGGTTGATCGGGGTGCCGTTGCTCGTGGCCATCTTCGATGTGGTCGGTATCTATGGCGGCTATGTCGTCGGGGTGGATCTGCTGGGAGTCAACGCGGGGTCCTATTGGAATTCGATCGAGTCGGCCGTGGAATGGAAAGACATCTACGGCGGAATTCTCAAGTCGATCAGCTTCGGGCTGATCATCACCTGGATCTGTTCCTATAAAGGGTACCATACGAGACAGAGCGCAGAGGGGCTGGGGACGGCCACTACGGAAGCGGTGGTGCTGAGCTCGGTGGTCATTCTCGTGTGGGATTATTTTCTCACCTCGGTTTTGTTATGACACCCATGATCAAGCTGATTGGCATCGAAAAGAAGTTGGGTGGGCAGCCGGTCCTGCAAGGGGTGGATCTTTCGATTCCCGTCGGCAAGCTGACGACCATCATCGGTGGGAGTGGGTCGGGAAAGAGCGTGCTCCTTAAGCACATGATCGGGCTCCTGCAGCCGGATCGCGGCGAAGTCTGGATCGGCGATGTGGAGATCTCCCGCTTATCCGGCACGAAGTTGAACGATGTGCGGAAGCGGTTTGCCATGCTGTTCCAAGGCGCGGCCCTGTTCGATTCCCTCTCCGTTTTTGAGAACGTGGCGTTTCCGTTGCGAGAGAAATTACGGATGAAGGGGCCGGAGGTGACGCGGCGGGTCGAGGAAAAGCTGGCGCAAGTCGGGTTGGTGGGGATGGGCCACAAGTTTCCCGCCGAGTTGAGCGGAGGCATGCGCAAGCGGGCGGGTTTGGCGCGCGCGTTGGTCATGGAGCCGGAGATCATCCTGTTCGATGAGCCGACAACCGGACTGGATCCCTTGATGGCGAAATCAATTCATGATTTGATCGTCGCGACGCAACGACGGTTCGGCTTTACGGCGGTCATGGTCAGCCATGAAATTCCGGAGATCTTCGCGATTTCCGATTGGGTGGCGATGCTCCGGAATGGCAAGATTGCGGCGATGGCCCCGGCCGCTGAGTTCCAGCAGATTACCGATCCGAACATTCAAGAATTCATTTCCGTCGGCGGGACGGTGGTGTTGCCAGGGTCGCACGTAGGGTGAGGGAGGAGTAGCAAGAATGGAAAAAGCCAAGTTAGAGATTATGGTCGGCTTCTTCGTGCTCGTCGGTATTTTATGCCTCGGGTACCTGTCGATCAAGCTAGGAAAGCTCGAGCTGGTCGGGGGCGACGTCTATGAAGTGGACGCGCAGTTCAATACCGCCTCGGGGCTCAAGGCCGGGTCGACTGTTGAAATCGCCGGCGTCGAAGTCGGGCGGGTCCGCGGGATTACGCTCAACGAGGATCGCGCGATGGTGAAGCTGGCGGTCAACAACACCGTCAAGCTCTACACGGACACCATTGCCTCGATCAAGACTCGTGGAATCATCGGCGAGAAGTTCTTGGCCCTGTCTCCGGGTGGAGGGGGCGATCCGCTGAAGCCTGGTGAAACGATCCGCGATACGGAATCGGGTCTCGATCTGGAGGAATTGGTCAGCCAGTATGTGCATGGCAAAGTGAACTGATGGGCCGGCGGCGGCGCTGGATTGGACGCTCATAAGGGAGGCGATATGGAGATCAAGGGATCTGCCGTGGTGCAGGCGCAGAGATGGAGCTGGGGCAGGGTCGCGAGCGGAGTGGTCTGTGCGCTCGCGTTGTTTGGTTGGGTGGCCGTCCAGCCGGCAGTGGCTGGTGGCGCAACTGAGGCCATGAAAGGCACCATCGATGACGTGTTGAAAATTATCCAGGACAAGGAGCTTAAGCAATCGCCGAGAGCGGAAGAGCGTCGGCAACGCTTGGAGAAAGCTGTCGGGGACCGGTTCGACTATCAAGAAATGTCCAGCCGGGCGCTCGGGGCTCCGTGGAAAACATTGGCCGACAAAGACAGACAGGAGTTCGTTGGACTGTTCAGAACGCTGCTCACCAACTCCTATGCGGACAAGATTGAGACCTATTCCGGTGAGGGCGTGCAGTACATCAACGAACGGACGGAAAAAGACTATGCCGAGGTGCGCACGAAGGTGCTCACTGGTAAGACCGAAATCCCTCTTGACTACCGGCTCCTCAACAAGGGTGTGGAGTGGCGGGTTTACGACGTGGTGGTGGACGGGGTGAGCCTGGTGAATAATTACCGCGGACAGTTTTCAAAGATTCTTCGCGACTCGTCGTATGCCGACCTCGTGGACCAGCTTCGCAAGAAATCCGATAAGATTAAAGCTCCGTAACTCGCTTCAGGAATTCCATGCTCAGCCTGCGCGGCCTCATCGCCGTTGTGTTCGTGTCCTGTGTGGCGAGTCTCATCGCGCTGCCGGAGCAGGTCACAGCCGGCGTCGAATATTTTCCGGTTCCTTCCGTGTCGAGCACCCGCAACGATGGGAGTGACGCCGGCCTGCTCGTGCCGATTCTAATCACGGATCCGGACGGAGAGTTGAAGTATATCGTCGCGCCGATGCTTATTCGAAACTCTATCGTCGGGACGCGCGGCGCGCTCAATGTGTTTCGCTACGAGCCGGGCGGACGGGAGCTGCGATTCATCGGCTCCTTCACGGAACGGATCGAGCGCAAGGTGGTATTCAGCTACGCCGATCCGGCGTTTAATCAGGGCCGCTACTCGTTGAATTTCGGCGCTTCGTTTTTCAAAAATGCCACCTCGCGGTTCTTTGACATCGGGCAAGCCACGCAGGAGTCGAAGGAAACGAACTACACGGCGCGTGAAACGAGGCTGAACTGGCGGTTCGGGGTCCATGCGAACGAAGTGACGCAGATTGCCGTCGGGCAGCGGCTTCGCGACGTGCATCTGCAAAAAGGCGCGACGGATCTCCCCTTTACCGGCGACCGATTTCCTCAGGTGGATGGGGTGCAGGGCGAGTCGCTTATTCTGGGGCACCGGGCAACGTTCTATTATGATACGCGCAATAATCTCGTGTCGCCGACTGATGGGATGGCCGTGACGGCCTACGCGGAGCTCAACCAGAGTCTCCGCAACGGCGATCATCCCGTCTACTCCCGCTATGAGATCGAGGTGAAGAAGCTGTTCCCCAGCGAATCGAAGCGCGCGATCCTGGTCGTGCGGGGGGATCTACAGGCGACGATCGGGTCGCAAGTCCCGTTCTTCGAGCAAAGTTCGCTGGGGGGGCAAAACAACCTGCGCGGATTCGGCGGCGATCGTTTCATTGACAAGCACCTCCTGTCGCTCAGCATCGAGGAGCGCATTCATTTGGCCCGCGCAAAGGTGGCGGGCGTCAATGCGGACTTCGAGATTGCCCCGTTTTTGGATACAGGACAGGTCTTCAACGACTATAAAAAAGTCAGCTTTCATAGCTATCGATTGACTCCTGGTATCGGATTTCGCGGAGTCGTTCGGCCTAATGTCGTCGGGCGGGTCGACTATGGTTATAGCCGGGAGGGGGGAGCGATCTTTGCAGGCCTGGACTTCCCCTATTGATCGACCATTGCGAGGGATCGGACGCGCACTCCCGATTCGAGCCATACGGGACGTGGGTTCACGACTGAGCCAGCTAACTGCTTGACAATACGTGACTTTTGTGTGAGGATGCCCTTGCTAGTGTCTAAGCTGCTATGCTGCTGCGCCATACTCATCTGAGTCCAGTTCGTTGTGCGAGCCCCTGCATATACGCAAAGGAGCATCTGCTATGTCGATCTTGAAGACCATTCAAAGCCCTGCCGATCTGAAGCGGCTATCGCCGGCGCAGTTTCCTGTCTTGTGTCAGGAGTTGCGGGAACAGATTATCGGCGTGGTCTCTAACGTCGGAGGTCACCTGGCCTCGAACCTCGGAGTGATTGAACTGACGGTCGCCCTGCATTACCTGCTCGATACGCCCAAGGACAAGATCGTATGGGACACCAGCAATCAAGCCTATGCCCATAAATTGCTCACGGGCCGCAGGGAGCAATTCCACACGCTTCGTCAGTACGGGGGCATGAGCGGCTTCACCAAGCGCGAGGAAAGCGTCTACGACACGTTCAATGCGGGCCATGCCGGCACCGGTGTGTCTGCCGCCTATGGAATGGTCGCAGCCCGTGAGCAATTGGCGCAGAAGCATAAAGTGGTTTGTGTGGTCGGGGATGGAGCTATGACGGCCGGGATGACCCTGGAAGGTTTGCACCATGCAGGTGGCCTGGACAAAGACTTCCTGGTGATTCTGAACGACAACCAAATGTCTATTTCGAAGAACGTGGGCGCCATTTCCTCCTATTTGAACCGGACCTTTACCGGAGAGTTTTACACCAAGATGCGGGAGGAAACTGGCCACTTGCTGGGGAAAATCCCTCACATCGGGCATGACATGCAGAAGTGGGCTCGTCGCGCTGAAGAGTTGGCCAAGGGCGCGATCCTTCCGGGGCTGCTTTTTGAAGAGTTGGGGTTCCGGTATGCGGGACCGATCGACGGGCATAATTTCGAGCATCTGCTGCCTACCTTGGAAAATGTGCTGAAGATGAAGGGGCCGGTGCTGCTCCATGTCATCACGAAAAAGGGGTTGGGCTACGAGCCGGCGGTCAAGAATCCCGTGTGGTTCCATGCCTGTCCTCCCTTTGTGCGGGAGACCGGAGTCCCCGCGAAAAAAGCGGCCCGTCCATCCTATACGCAGATTGCCATCGAATCATTGGTGAAGCTGGCCCGAGCGGACAAGCGGATCGTCGCGATTACGGCTGCGATGTGCGAGGGAACCGGCCTGAATATTTTCGAGAAAGAGTTTCCGGACCGAATCTATGACGTGGGCATTGCCGAGCAGCATGCGGTGACCTTTGCGGCCGGTCTTGCGACCCAGGGCCTTCGTCCGGTCGTGGCGCTCTACTCCACATTTTTACAGCGGGCCTATGACCAGGTGGTGCATGACGTCGCGACACAGAATCTGCCGGTAACCTTCTGCATCGACCGAGGTGGGCTGGTGGCGGAAGACGGGACGACGCATCACGGGGCCTTCGACTATGCGTTTATGCGGCACATGCCGAACATGGTCGTGATGGCGCCGAAGGATGAAAATGAGTTGCAGCATATGTTGAAAACCTGTGTTCAGCATGACGGGCCTGCCTCGGTGCGGTATCCGCGCGGACTGAGCCTGGGCGTCACGATGGATCGGGAGCCGAAGGCCTTGCCGATGGGGAGGGGCGAGCTGCTGCAGGAAGGCACGGAGGTCGCCATCATCGCGATCGGTGTGCCGGTCTGGCATGCGGTGACGGCGGCGAAGCGGCTTGAGCAGGAAGGTATTTCCACCGCGGTCGTGAATGCGCGTTTTGTGAAGCCGCTGGATCAGGACTTGATCGTCGAGGTGGCGAAGAAGGTTCGCTATGTGGTGACGGTGGAAGAGGGCTGTAAGATGGGCGGGTTCGGGTCCGCGGTCCTCGAGGCCCTGTCCGACGGTGGCGTCACGGATGTGAGAACGAGGGTCCTCGGGTTGCCTGATTGGTACATCGAGCAGGGGCCGCAGGATTTCCTGCGCGAACGGTACGGGCTGACAGCGGAGGGCATTTATCAGAGCGTGAAGGAATTGATCGGTCAGGCGCCGGCTCCCTCGCGCGAGCAGCGCACGCTCGCGTCCTTGGCCGATCGGTTGCCGCATGGAGATGAGCAGGGAAGCTAGTGCAAGTCAAAATGAATAAGTAAAAAGGCAAAAGTACCGGACGAACACCAGTCATGCATATTACGAGACGGAAAACCAGGCAGATCACGGTCGGCAAGCTGAAGATCGGTGGAGACGCGCCGATCTCTGTGCAGTCGATGTGTTCGACCGATACGCGCGATGTCGTTGCCACGATCGAGCAAATTCGTCAGCTGGAGGCGGCCGGGTGCGAAGTCATCCGTGTGGCCGTGCCGGACGATGAGGCGGCGGCGGTGCTGCCCCAGATCAAAGCGGCGATGACGGTGCCCTTGATCGCGGATATTCATTTCGACCATCGGCTGGCGGTGAAGGCTGCCGAGGTTGTCGATTGCGTCCGGATCAACCCCGGCAACATCGGGGCCTGGTGGAAAGTTGAAGAAGTCATTAAGGCCGTCAACGAGCGAGGCATTCCCTTACGCATCGGCGTCAATGGAGGCTCGCTCGAGCGTCCGCTGCTGGATAAGTATGGCTGGCCGTCGCCGGAAGCCTTGGCCGAGTCGGCCCTCAATGCCGTACATGCGTTAGAGGATGTGGGCTTCACGAACATGAAGGTCTCGCTCAAGGCCTCCGACGTGCACCATGCGATTGATGCCTATTGGTTGTTTGCGCACCAGTCCGATTATCCCTTGCACATCGGTATTACAGAGGCGGGAACGTTGATGACGGGGGCCGTTAAGTCGACCATGGGGCTTGGCTACTTGCTCTCGCAGGGCATCGGCGACACCTTGCGTGTGTCCCTGGCCGCTGATCCGGTCGAGGAAGTGAAGGTGGGGTTCGAGATCCTGAAGTCGCTCGAGCTGCGCCATCGCGGGATCAATGTCATCGCCTGTCCGACCTGTGGTCGTGTCGAGATCGATGTGGTGAAGTTGGCCAACGAATTGGAAAAGAAGCTGGGTCATATCAAGACCCCGCTCAATGTGTCGGTTCTCGGCTGTGTCGTGAACGGGATCGGCGAGGGCAAGGAAGCGGATATCGGGATTGCTGGTGGTGAAGGCAAGGGTATCCTCTTCAAGAAGGGCAAGCTCGTCCGCAAGGTGCCCATCGAAGAGTTGATGGACACCTTGATTCAAGAGGTCGAGCAGATGGCCAAGGAAAAGGAAGCTGAAGGAAATGGGGAGTCGGTGGCTTCGTCGAACGAAGGATGGGAGCCGATGACTCCGCCGTCGGATGAACCTTCGACGCTCGGGAAAGAAATCCCCGTATTGCCCAACCGCTGATCGCATGCCTGTCGCGGGCTATTCGATATTCCGTTAAATGGTAAGTTGAGATACGGGAACAAGGCTCGCTATAATGCGCGCGGGGCGCCGTACCCAAGTGGTTAAGGGAGCAGTCTGCAAAACTGCGATGCAGCGGTTCGACCCCGCTCGGCGCCTCCAATCCTCGTATGCGTGATCCCCGGTCCTGTGAGGGCGCGTGGTTTTCGATACCCTCGGAATTTCGCCCCGCCTATTTCTCGCCGGTTGAATGTTGCGGCGGGGCAGGTGGGGAAAATTGACGCTCATGGAAGATAATGTTAGGGTTACGAAACTTTTTTCAGCGCAAGTCCAGCTGCGATTCGCAGCTGCTCACCATACAGACGCAGGATAAATAAGAGGAGAGAGCGGAATGGCCGTTCCGATTTCCCAGATGTTTACCGTCGCGAAGTACGTGCTCACCCAGAAAGTGAATCGGGTGAAGCGGTATCCGCTCGTGTTGATGTTGGAGCCCCTGTTCCGTTGCAATTTGGCCTGCGCCGGTTGCGGGAAGATCCAATATCCCGACCATGTGCTCGACAAGCGGTTGACGCCTGAAGAATGTTGGGCTGCGGCGGAGGAATGCGGAGCCCCGATCGTCAGCATCCCCGGCGGTGAGCCGATGATCCATCCTGAGATGGCGTCGATCGTCAGCGGGCTGGTTGCGCAGCAGCGGTACGTGTATCTCTGCACCAATGCGATTTTGATGGAGCGAAAGCTCGACGAGTATCAGCCGTCAAAATACCTCACGTTCAGCGTCCATATGGATGGCTTGAAGGACGAGCACGATTTGGCCGTGTGCCGCGATGGCGTCTATGACGTGGCGGTGAAGGCGATCAAGGCGGCGCTGAAGCGGGGACACCGGGTCACGACCAATACGACCCTCTTCGACGATGCCAACCCGGAGCGGATGCGGAAGTTTTTCGATGCCATGATGGAGCTCGGCGTCGAGGGCATGATGGTCTCGCCAGGCTATAGCTACCAGAAGGCGCCGGACCAACAGCATTTTTTGAAACGGGAGCGCACGAGAGAGTTATTTTCCCGTATTTTAGGGAGCCCGAAGAAGGGGTGGCAGTTCAATCAGTCACCGCTATTCCTGGATTTCCTAATGGGCCGGCGGGAGTATGAATGTACGCCCTGGGGCAATCCGACCTATAACGTCTTCGGGTGGCAGAAGCCTTGCTATTTGCTGCAAGAGGGCTACGCCAAGACTTTCCGTGAGCTGATGGAGAGCACGGAGTGGGATCGTTACGGAACAGGGCGGAATGAGAAATGCGCCGACTGTATGGTGCATTGCGGTTACGAAGCCTCTGCCGTCGAAGATACGTTTGGCACATTGTCCGGGTTCGGCCGGACTGTCAAGCTGACGATGAGTCCGACTTCGCGGTGATAGATTGCAGGCCGTGTCGCTGTGCGTTCACCAGCCTGTCCTGTTTTACGTTTCACATTTTAGGTTTGACGAGTGCGCAATGACTGATACGAAAAACCATAGCGTCGACAGAGTGGCAGGCTCGCTGGAGGGCCGTGTGTTTCGACCGGCCTCGTTCGCTGAGTTGGCGGAAGCGGTGGAGCTGGCATTCGACTATCGCGGCGATGTGACGATTGCATTGAAGTCCGGCGAGTCCCTCGTTGGATATCTGTTCAACCGGCAAGTGAGCGGCTCCGAATCCTCTCTGGAGTTGTTTCCCTCCGATAGTTCCATTGCGCAGAAAATTCGTTATGACCAGATCGCGACGATCGCCTTTACCGGCGAAGACACGGCGACAGGGAAATCCTGGGAGACCTGGATTTCCAAGAAAGAATCGGAGCGGCGAGCCGAAGTAGAACGGGTTGCAGCCGACGCAAAAGCACGCGGAATCCTGTAGGTTCTCCGCCGACTGACCGCATCATTTCTTCTTCGTTTTCCTATACCCAACTCATCGCAGCTGGCCCTCTCAGGGCGCGTGGAACGGGGCTTTACTCCCTGTTCGATCATGCTGTCAATTCGTTGACAAAGGGTAGGGGCTATGTTAAAAGGGTCGGCCTCAAAATGGCCGGATTCGTTGGTGATCGAACTTTCTGTTGTGTGAGGCGGATCCAAGAGCTCGGCGACGGAAAGAGGCATCAGTTTAGAGCACGTGAGGCGTAGACAGACCGTACAGAGTGAGTCGCGATGGCGGGATTGGATCCTGGCCATTGTCATGGTGGGTGGCCTCCCGTCGGTCGTGTTTGCGACGCATGAGGCGGACCATCGGTTTACGGTCGAAGGCTTCGTGTGCGGGACCGATGGAAGAGGGGCGTCGAATATCGACGTGCTCGTCAAGGATACGAGAATCTCCTACGGACAGATCGTCAAGACGGATGGAGACGGGTACTATAAAGCGACGTTTCACCTCCATAACGATAATCTTGGCGATCCGTTGTTGATTGAAGCCAGGGAAGAGCAGCAGCAGCAGAAAATTTGGTTTGACCCGAAGGATCTCGAGGCGGAACGCAAGATCCAGGTTAATTTCGGGACCGGTTGTATTCACGACAGAGAGCGGGCTCCTCAGTGGGTCTATCTGGGGTTGGGGGCTGTAGCGGTCGTAGTCGGCGGGTTTATCGGGGCGAAAATACTCCGGTCACGGCGGAAGCGGGAACAGAAACGAGGACAGTCTCAGGGGAAGCGACGAACATAATTTAAGCGGTCCGTGGGGCTGATGTGCGCCTCGCCGGGTCGGTCAATAAAGTGGCGGGGGAGTACGAGTGGCGTCACAGGATTCGTTAGGATTAGCGCTTTTGCAGGGGTGATTATCCCCCTGGTGAAAGCGCTTTTTTTCGTCTTGGTGTGAAAGTGACACGTGATCGATAGGGTCTGGAACAAAGGAGCAAGAGTTATGAAGCAGATGAAGGCTACGCAGTTGGCGGTTGTGTTAGGAATGGGACTGTTCATGGTGGCCTGCGGTGGGGGAGAAAGCGAAGGGCCGGTCGTTCCGCCTCCGCCAGCTCCTGCTGAGTATGCGGCAAACCATATGCCGGCCGGTTGGTGGACCGATGCGGCCAAGCTGGAAGAAGGGCGGAAGCTCTTCATCGGCGAGACGAATCCCGATGTGAATTGCGCCAGCTGCCACGGCAAGGATGGCAAGCCGGTCAAGGCGGGCGCCCGTGATTTCCGGAAGGGCGATCGGATGAGCCTTTATTCCGATTCCGTGTGGTTCTGGCGGATTTCCGAAGGGGTGCCGAACACGAAGATGAAGGCCTGGAAGAGCAAGTTGTCAGACGAAGATCGCTGGAAGCTTGTGTTGTTTGAGCGGAACTTCGGGTTAGCCGGCAAGGGCTGGGACACCGAGAAGAATGCCTGGGTTGATGCGGCGAGCGTGCCGGCTGCAGGAGCAGCGGCAGCACCGGCAGCGGCCCCAGCAGAGGCACCGGCTGCAGCGCCAGCAGTAGTTCCAGCAGCTCCGGCAGGCAAGTAAGCTGATTTCAATCACGTGAGGAGGGGCGGCGAAACATCATGAAAACGTGGCAGCGCAGTCTCGTGGCGGCATTCGCGCTTCTGGCGTTGTTCGGAGGAGCGGCATATGCCCAGGCTCCCGGCGCGCCACCCGTGGAGTTCCCTTACACGGGGAACCGGACCGCGGTATGGGTCGTCGCCCAGCTTCACATTCTATTTGCCGGGTTTATTCTCGGCGCTCCAATCTTCGTCGTCATCTCAGAATGGTTGGGGTATCGGAAGCAGGATCCCCGGTACGATCGCCTGGCGAAAGAGGTCACGAAAGTGACGGTCATCCTCTACAGTATGACTGCCCTGACCGGGGGCCTCTTTATTTTCGTGTTGCTGGCGACCTATCCGCAGTTCACGACATGGCTCATCAATCATTTCTATCTGTTGTTCGCAGTGATCTATCCACTGTTGTTCATCAGCGAAACGATCTTGCTGTACATGTATTTCTATACCTGGGACGCCTGGAAGGGTGAGAAGAAGGCCCGCCATATCGCCCTGGGTGTGCTCTTGAATCTGATCGGCACGATCACGCTCTTCGTGATCGACGGGCCGACGTCGTTTATGAATACTCCGGTGAAAGCCGAGGGGATTTCGCCGCAAGAGTTCCTCGCCACCGCGTCCCTGTGGGACAAGATCTTCAATTACAGCTGGATGCCGCTTAATCTTCACCGCCTCGTTGGCAACGTGACGTTCGGTGGGTTTGTGGCGGGCTTGATTGCGGCCTACATGTTTATGGGGGCGAAGAAGGATGAAGAGCGGGCCTATTACGATTGGATGGGCTTTGTCGGCAATCTGATTGGCGTGGGCGCATTGCTGTTCCTGCCCTTCATGGGCTATCTGCTGGCCTATGAGCTCTGCGATTACGATGCCTCGATCTGCCCCTACATGATGGCCGACCAGCTCTCGATGTTCTTCGAAATGCAGGGCGCGATGATCGGGCTCATCTTCCTGGCCAGTAACTACTATATCTGGCTCAGTATGAAGCGCATCGAAGGAGTCGAGAAGGTTCGGATGACGATCCTGGCTCCCGTCGTGATGGTGCTGCTCCCACTGGTCATGACCAAGGTGCTGACAGACTATCCGGTCCCGGACCCGACGTCGCTGGCGTTCTTGCTGCCCATGCTGCTGGCGCCGTTCACTATCGGCCGCTTTATCCCGCTGACTGTTTCGGCGAGCACGGTCATCAAGGTCGGTTTCTTGATGGTTGTCGTGGGCGATGCCATCTGGCTGACGCCTCATGGATTCGTGCCCACCGGCGCCAAGTTGGTGGCGGAGTTGGAGCTGCCGTCTGATTGGAACTTCCTGGCGTTGATGCCGGCCAAGAACTCGGCGGCCTTCACGCTGGTGTTCGTCACGGTCGTCAATTATGTGATTTATAACCGGGCCATCAGCCAGGGCACGATCGTCTGGGGGAAGATCGATTTCATCTCCCAGTTCGTCCTGATCTTCCTGGCCTTCAGCGCGATTTGGACGATGGGCTTGATGGGCGCCGTCCGTTCGCTGCTGCGGAAGTACTACCACACGTACAATTTGTTGCCCGACTTTACCGCGGAGTCCTTCACGCCGACGTTGTCGTACTCCGCCTGGTGGATCACCGGGATTACGGTCGTCTTTTACGCAGTCGTGAGCTTCGCCATTCTCGTGACCCTGCGGCCTTCCGATTCGAAGGGGCACGCCTGAGGGTAGTCCAGTCCCTGCCGGGGCCACGTAACCGTGGTGTGGAACGCCTACTGAAGGAAAGAGGATTTGTATGGGGAATGTGATTAAGAAGCTGGTGATCGGCCTGGTGGTGGGAGGCGCACTCGTAGGCTTTACGAGGGCGTTCGAGTTCCCCGTCATCTTCCAGATGATGTTCTTCGCCTATGCGATGCTGGGGGCCGTTGTCTTCATGATCCTGGATGCGCCGGCGGTCAAGCCGATGAGCGGGATCAAGTCCGTGGCGGTCTTGGTGGCCTTTTATATCGTGCTCTGCACGGTCTATATTTCCGGCGCCTCGATGTGGCCGCAATATGACCCGGAGGACGAAAAGGGCAAGATCGAGAAGATCTTGAAGCCGAAGCGGGCCGCGACCGAGCAGGGCAAGGCCGATGAATTGATCGCGCGGGCTAAGGCGTTGGACGAGCAAGTGAAGGTGTTGTCGGCGCGGCTTAAGGATCTGGGCGGAGACCAGGCGACGAAGGATCAGGCGGCAGGCGGGCCAGGCGCGCCTCCGGCCACGACCGGCGCGGCATCCGGGGACTTCATGAAGTTGGGCGAAGAGCAGTGGCAGCTGCAAGAATGTTATAACTGCCACAAGCTGAAGGGCGAGGGCGGCAAGAAGCGCGGTCCTGAGTTGGACAACATCGCCAGCTATCTCTCAGTCGACGAGATCAAGCAGAAGATTCTCGACCCCAAGAGCTTTATGGCCGAGGGCTTCGAGAAGGAGTACGAGAAGGGCAAGATGCCGGACAAGTACAAGGACCTCATGGAGGAGAAGGACGTCGTGGCGCTCGCCTCCTGGCTGGGGACCTTTAAGAATACCTCGGTGGCCACGCCAAAGCCGATTAAGAAGAAGTAGCATGCAGCCTAAACTGAAATCAAAAGTCCGCGGCGCGGATCAAGAAATCGGAGAAGTGACCAAGGTCATCGTCGACCCGCTGTCTCACGAGATCAGCGACCTTGTCGTGTCGGTCAGCGGCACAGAGGATCGGCAGGTGCCGATGTGCGCGGTCGAGACCGTGACGGACGGCCTGGTGCAATTGCGGATGTCCAAGGCGGATTTCCTGGAGTTCGCTCCGTTCAAGCGCGAGGACTATGTCACGACCCATGAAGTAGAGATCCCGCATTTAGAGGACCATCTGCAGGTCACGCCGGGCGAAGTGCTCGTGCCGTTCCCTGAGCTGGAGCGTAACGTTAAGCGGCGGACGTTTTTCACAAATTTGACCCATGTGATCGGGCTCTTTATCGGGTTGCCGCTGGCCTACCCCGTGCTGAAGTACTTGATGAAGCCGATGTATGCCCCGTTCGACAACGGCTGGCTGAAGATCGGCAACGTCGGGAAGATCAAGGCGGATGACGCAGGGACCCAGTTCAAGTATAAGCGCAAGGTCAAAGAGGCTTATCTGCCGGAAGCCGAGATCGAAAAGAACGTGTGGGTGTTAAAGGCGACCCCTGCGGTCCTCGAAAAAGTGTACCAGGGCAAAGATATGGAATTCCGTGATGTCCTGGGGAAGACGATCTGGACCAATAAGAAGGACGTGCCCTACGTCGCTTTTTCCGGCAAATGTCCCCATCTCGGATGCGGATTTAAATGGCGCCAGCATAAAGTCCTTGGGCAAGTGTTCCTCTGTCCCTGCCACCTGAGCATCTACGATGCGGCAGGCAAGGTGTTGGATGGCCCGGCGCCGCGCCCTCTCGACCCGCTGCCGATTCAGGTATCCGCGAGCGGAGAAGTGCAAATTATCGATATGGAATTCAAAGCCGGGACGAAGTCCCAAACGCGGATTGTCTAGATGAGCCACACCCCTTCTCCTAACGCGCAGGCAACGATCGTCGAAAAAATCATCGACTTTGTCGATGAGCGAGTCGGACTGAAACTGCTCGCAGCCAAGATGCTCAATGAGCCGGTTCCTGGCGGTTCTCGCTGGGCCTATGTCTTCGGGTCGGTGTTGTTGTTCATCTTCATCATGCAGGCCATCACGGGCGTGCTGTTGATGTTCTACTACGTGCCCACCGCCGACCATGCCTACGCTAGCACTCAGTATATTCTGCATGACGTCGACTATGGCTGGTTCCTGCTGAGCTACCACTTCTGGGGCTCCACGGCCATGGTGGTCTGCGTTTTCGCCCATATGTCCCAAGTCTTTCTCTGGGGCGCCTACAAGAAGCCGCGCGAACTGATCTGGTTGGTGGGCTTGGCGCTCTTCGGCATCGTCATGGGATTTGGCTTCACGGGCTATCTGCTTCCGTGGGACCAGCGGGCCTATTGGGCCACGACCGTCGGCGTCGAGATCATGGACAAGACGCCCTTGCTGGGCGACTTCATGGCGCGGTTCCTCAAGGGAGGCGCGACGCCAGGCCAAATGACGTTGAGCCGATTCTTTGTCATTCACGTGATGGTGCTCCCCGCCGCCCTGATGGGGTTGGCCGGGTTGCATCTCTTCCTCTTCAGAACGGCCGGACCGGCCGGCCCATTCCGGGGCACGCCGGCAGAGCTGAAGGCGAAGACCGATTATTTCTTCCCGCGACAGATCTGGAAAGACATCGTCGGGATGGCGACCGTGTTTGCCTGCATCTGCGCCCTGGCCTTCTGGGAGCCGGTGGTCTTGCTGGAAGAGGCGACGCCTGACCCGGGCGATTATCACCCGGAGCCGGAGTGGTACTTCCTCTTCTTGTTCCAGCTGCTGCGTCTGAAGATGTTTTCCGGCGAGTTCGGACAGTTTGTCGGGGCGATGGCCTTGCCTGGCGCCTTCATGGCCCTGCTGGCCGCGTTGCCCTTCATCGACCGGGATCCGGAGCGGAATATTTTCAAACGGCCTGTTGCGCTGATCGGATGGGTGGTGGTCATGGCTGCGATCCTGATTTTCACGATCTCCGCCATTATCAACCGAGAGTTTTTGGATTAGTGGCGATCTCGCAGAACGGATTCGGCCTGCTATGAGCAACGAACGCGACTCAATGTGTCCCACGCAGCTCGGGCTCGGCATTCTCTGGCCCGCCTTCTGGACCGGCTTGCCCATCAAGCTGGCCTTCGTGCTCCTGTTTCTGTCGCTCGGGATGGTGCATTTTGAGACGAGAATCGGTCTCGCCTTCTTGATGCTCCTGACGAGTCCAGTCACCGTGTTTGCGCTTCCCACGATTACCCTCGGCTTGGAGTCGCACCTCGGCGAAGGGGTCGGCATTCCGTTGTTGTTCCTCTTGTCGATTCCGATCGATATCTGGGCGCTCGGGGTCGTGGGCCGCACATTTTTCCTCGAACAGCTGAAGCGTGAACCACAAGAGGGATTAGGGCTGACGCTCTGGTGGAAATGCGCGCTGGTCGGCGGGCTCTTTCTGCCGGTCCTCTGGGTCGCGGTGAGTTTCACGACAGAAACCGCGATTGCGGCGTCCCATTCGATGTTCGAGATGGACTTTCTCAAGTTCGTGCCGGTCGCGGAAAAAATCAGTATTGAGCTGGTCCTCTGGGGCACGGTGGCCACAGGGATGTTGCTGGGCCTGTCAGTCGCCGGTCTGTGGCTCGTGGGGCGGATCATCCGCGGCACGGTGGAGTCGGCCGCTCCTGCGTCGGAGAATTATCAAAAGCTGATTACCCGCTGGGACCTGATGCGGGTGCCGGCGGACCAAGGGTTGATGTTGACGGCATTGACCGGAGGGGCGGTGGTTTTGTCGCTTCTGTTCTGGTCGTCCTTGCCGGTCTTTACGCCTCATCCGCATGAATGTTGTAAGAAGCCGGAAGTGAAGGCGGCGCACGTCTTCAAGCCGGTCGAGACGCTCAATAAAGATGAGAAGATGCTGGCGCAGCTCACCGCGCAAGTCGAGGCGCTGGAAAAACAGAAGGCAGAAGCCGACGCGGCCAATACGAAGAAGAGCAAGGGCAATGGTAAGGCAGGCACAGATGCAGTGAAAACGTCGGCAGCAACCGCGCCGGCTCCGCCTGCCGCCAAGAAACCGTAACGTGGGAGATGATGAGGTGAGGGCCATGCAACAACAGGGTGGATGGATTCAGAGACTTCTCCAGGCCGTCAAAGGCCAGGGGGGGATGCTCTCAGGGCTGTTGTGGGCCGTGGGCCTCCTCAGTCTTCCCGCGCTGGCCTTCGGGGCCGATGTCGCACCGGCCGCCGCGACCGAATATCGCGATATTCCCTACATCGGCAGCCGCAACCTCGTCTGGGTTGTCGCGCAGCTCCATTTGCTGCTCGCAGGGTTTGTGTTGGGCGTGCCGATATTCGCCTGGTTGTGCGAAGTCGTCGCCTGGAAGACCGGCGAAAAGCGCTACGACAAACTCGCCAAGGAGTTTACCAAGCTTTTGACCTCCGCCTATGCCACGACGGCGCTCTTCGGCGGCATTCTGTTGTTCCTGCTGATCTCCTTCTATCCCAAGTTGATGAACTATCTGACCGATATTTTCTTTCCCTCGTTCATCGTCTATTGCCTCCTGTTCCTGGTCGAGACCGCGACCCTGTACCTCTATTGGTATGGCTGGGATGCGATGCAGGACGGCGGCAAGAAGAAGTTCCATATTTTCCTCGGCTTCATGCTGAACTTCTTCGCCTTCTTCATCATGATCGTGCCGAACTCCTGGGCGACGTTCCAGGCTAGTCCGGTCGTGCTCGCCGAGGGCTCGGACCTTGCCAGGGCCTGGGCCGCGACCTGGAATCCGACCTGGTGGCCGGTGAACATTCACCGTCTGATCGCGAACGTGGTGCTGGGCGGTTACATCTGCGGCGCCTATGCCGGGATTCGCTACCTGTCCGCCAGGAACGCGGAAGAACGCGACCACTACGATTGGATGGGCTATGTCGGGAATTTCATCGGGGTGTTCGGCCTCCTGCCGCTCCCCTTTGCCGGCTACTGGCTCATGCGCGAAATTTATCAGTACAACCAGCAGATGGGCATCACGCTCATGGGCGGCTTCCTCTCCTGGCTCTTCATTCTTCAGGCCATGCTCATCGGTGTGCTCTTCCTCGGCTCGAATTACTATTTCTGGCTGGGGATCACCTATCGCATTCCCGGCTCCGAGCTGAAGTACCGGAAGCCGATGCTGTCGATGCTGATCATTCTGCTCTTGTGTCTCGGTGTCTGGATGACGCCTCACTCGCTCGTGGCGAGTTTGGAAGAAGCGCGAAAGATGGGAGGCACCCACCATCCGTTGTTGGGAGTCTTCGGCGTCATGTCAGCGAAAATGACCGTGTCGAATTTGATGATTCTCGTCACGTTCATGAGCTTCATCATGTATTGGCGCGCGGGTAAGGAAGAGACTGCCGGATGGGCGAAGGCCGCGAAAGCGGTCATGAGCTCCCTGCTGGTCCTCGCCGGAATCGCCGTCGTCGTCCTGGGCGTCTGGGGCTACTTCGTGCCGGCCATCGTCCGCATCAACTACTTCTCGACGTCGCAAGTGCTGATCGTGCTCTTCGTCATGTTGACGATCACGCCGCTGACGGCCCTGCTGCTGAAGAGCGCCAAGACTACGACGGAAATGGTCTGGGGGAAGATGCCGCCTCGCGCCGGCTATGCCCTCGTTCTTAATGCGATCATGGTCATTCTGCTCATGACGCTGATGGGTTACGCCAGGTCGTCCTCGCGCGTCCATTGGCACGTGTACGGTGTGCTCCGGGATTCGTCGCAATACGCATTTTCGCCGGCGCTCGGGTATGCCGCTGCGATCATGGCTTTGAATACATTTGTTTTCTGCATGATTGTCGCGTTCATCTTCTGGGTAGCCACGATGAGCGATAAGGCGAAGGCGCCGCATAGCTGAGGCGATCGATTTCGCAAGAGGAGTCCTATGAGCGAAGTTGCTAAATTGCAGTTGATCGGTCTGATGATTGTGGGGAGCGGAGCCCTGATCCTACTCCTGATTCGAGCCCAGTTCGTCCGGGTCATCGGATTCGTCGCGATCGTTCTCGGCCTCTTCACGCTCGTCGCGCTGTCGGTGCCGCAGATGGCATCCCTGCCGCCGGTCGAGGAGAAGTTCGACATTGCCACGGTGAAAACGCCGACCGACATGGCGACCATCGGGCAGAAGATTTTTTTCAGCAAGGGCCAATGTGCGCTCTGCCATACGATCGGGCCCAGCGAATCGGCCCGCTGCCCGGACCTGAAAGGGATCGGCGCCAAGCTGAGCCGCGAATTTCTCTTTGAAAGTTTGACGCAACCGCAGGCCTACATCTATCTCGACTACCGCCACGAAGGCCAGCCGAAGGAATATCCGGCCCGGATGCCCTACATCAATAAGAACCCGATCGGGCTGTCCAAGAATGAAATTCTGTCGGTCATCGCCTTCCTGCAGCAAATGAGCGGGGAACCGATTTCCGTCAATGTCGCTGAACTCGAAGTGCCGGGACAGGCGTCTGCCGCCCCGGTGAAGGTCGCTCAGTCCGGTCCAGTAGACGTGGCGCAAGCGCACTAGGAGGAACGTATGGGGGGCTCGTTGCTCAAGCCGGTCATCTTGATCGGGATCGTCTACACGATCTTGAAGTTCGTTGTGCCGAATATCCCTGGCTCGGCGCCGCTGCCAGCCAGTCTGATCTTCCTGTATCTGATGCTGACGACGTCGGGCATTGTGATCTTCGCCACCTTGAGCGGAGAGTCCAAAGACGCCTTCTGGGGTCCGATCCAGCGGTTCCTGACCGGAGAGAACATCGGCAGCTTGCAAGTGCTCCGGTACGGAGTGCTCTTGCTGTTCCCCCTGATCGTCGGCTGGCAGACCTATAACAGCACGGCGACCAGCGATGCGCCGCCTGCCGAAAACCGGACGATCCATCCGGCTCCGCCAGGCGAATATACCGGCCTCTCAAATCCTGTCGCCAAGACACCAGACACCATCCAGCAGGGGAAGGGCTTCTATGCCGCATTCTGTTCCCCCTGCCACGGCGGAAATTTCGACGGGAAGGGCCCGGCCGCCAGAGGATTCAATCCTCCTCCGGCCAACTTCTCCGATCCCACGACGATCGCCATGCTCCAGGAAAGCTATCTCTTCTGGCGCATCAAGAAGGGCGGCGTCGGCCTCCCGATCGAGGGCATGCCGTGGAAGTCTGCGATGCCGCGCTGGGAAGTCGAATTGCCCGACGAGTGGATCTGGAAAATCATCATGGGCGAGTATGATGGCGCGCATCAATCTCCCAGAACGTGGGAGTAGACGAGGGTAGGCCTCTAGGCTTTCTGTGTTCGCGCACCGCGCAGGCTCGGAAGGCGCTCGGTGGACGCCAGTGGAAGGCACAAAGCCCCACCCTCTGAGAAGTGAGTAGAGAGAGGACGAAACTTATGAAGCATGGACTGAGTAAAATCGCCACGGGCGTTGTTGCCGGTGTATTGCTGGCCATGGGATCCCTCGTTGCGGAACCTGTTGCAGCTCAAGAGGGCATCGCGGTTCGCGCCCCGATGGTGAAGGGCTCCTTGCCGGCCGATGACCCGAATGCCGCGGTCTGGAGCAGCGCGATTCCGGCCACCTTCCCGATGTCGCCGCAAGTCCATTGGCCGAACCGCATTCTGGAAGCGACGGTCCGGGACCTGAGCGTGCGCGCCCTGCATGACGGGACGAACGTCGCCATTCTCTTGGAATATGCCGATCCCTCGGAAGATCCGGACGATGCCGCCGCCATTGAATTCATGGTGGGCGACAAGAAAGCCCACTTCGCGCATGGCCAGCCCATGGCGCAGGTGGAAGGCGGCCCGGTCAACATCTGGTATTGGAAGAATAAAGACGCCAAAGGCGTGGATATGAATGCCAAGGGCTTCGGCACGCTCAGCGTGCAGCAGCACCAGGACGTGAAAGCCAAGGGCGCCTATGCCAACGGCACCTGGAAAGTGGTCTTCACCAGGCCACTCGCCACCGGACATCCGGAGGAAGATACGCAGATCACGACCGGCGGCTTCATCAACATCGCCTTCGCCGTCTGGGACGGGAAGAAGGACGCAAGCGGCGAGCTGAAAGAGAAGGGATCGCAAAAGGCGGTCTCTTCCTGGTGGTATTTCCGCGCAGAAGCGCCACCGGACTACTCCGGCTATTATTACGCGGCTCTCGCCGTGGGCCTGGCTCTCGGATTTCAGTTCATTCTGATCCGCAAGCTAAAGAAAGGGCAATCAGCATGAAGGCGGCTCGGCTCTTTGCACTAGGAACGGTAGGTGGACTGATCGGCCTGTGGGCCATGGTGGCAGGCGGCTGCGCCAGCGAGCAACAGCAGAAGGGGCATGAACTCTACAGCCACTACTGCATGCATTGTCACGGAGAGAACGGACGCCAGAACGAAGGATTCAATTGGTCGTCGATGCCGGATCCGAAGCCCAAAGATCTCTCGAACAAGTCGGAGATGGGCACCTTCAAGGACGAAGACATTTTCAATACGATTTCCCGCGACATGAAGGACACGAGTCCCGGTGGCGACAAGATCGGCGACGACGATTTCGCCGTGCCCACCATGCCGACCTTCAAGTACACCCTGTCGGAAGACGAAATCTGGGCGATCGTCGGCTATGTCCGCGGCCTCCACGGCATGAAGCTGGAGTTTAAAGTCGAGGAACGGAAGAAAGAGCTGGCGACAGCGCTCCAAGCGGCTCAGAGCAAGTCAGACCAGGCCAAGCAGGCCTACGAAGCGGCCGAAAAGAAGGCGAGCGACGAAGCAGAAAAGAAGAGCGAAGAGTTGAAGAAGGACGTTGAGGCAGACGAGTCCACCTATGCCAAAGAACTGGCTACCATGGTGCAGGCGAAAAAAGAACTCGACGTGGCTCAGGCGGCTGTGACCAATTTCACCACCAGACCTGGGAAAGGCGCGAACGTCGCCCGTCCCGATCTGACCGTGAAGGCGGAGCAGGTGGCGGAGATGGTGGAGCACGGCAAACGTCTCTATTCGAACAAGTACGGCTGCAACGGTTGCCACAGCATCGGCACAGAAGGCGGCAAAGTCGGACCGGCGCTCGACCGGGCAGGATTTCGTTTGAACGGGACCTGGATTTATCGCTGGGTGAAGAATCCTCAGGCGATGAAGCCAGAAACCAGAATGCCGGCGCTCGGGCTCAGCGATGCCGATGCCAAGGCCGTAACGATGTACTTGGGTACGTTGCGCGCGCCGAAGCCGGATGCCCCGATCGAAAAGCCGGCTGGCTGATCGCCGCAACCGCAAGATGCTCAAAAAGGCCGTCTAGCAAGGCCGCAGCGAGTGAAGCTCTGAGGCGTACCCGTAGGGTACGTTGAGGGGCTGAGCGAAGCGAGAACGACGCTAGCGGACTTTTTCAGCATTCTTGCTAGAACAGAAATCCCGCGATCATTCCAATCAAGATTACGGCTCCTACCCACACATGTTGTTGAAACATGTGGAAGGCGGTAGGGGCCGAGACAACTCCCCTGATCTGTCCTGCTTGCCTCAGACACCAACCTCCCACAGCAGCAAGCACTGCATAGTAGACCCAGCCGATCTGGGCCAGCCAGCCAGCCAGTCCCAGCAGCAACAGCATCGCGCAGAGGACCGTGCCGACGGCGATCCAGGTGGATGGGCCGAACAGCAGGGCCGATGATTTCACGCCGATCCTGCGATCGTCCTCCCTGTCTTGCAGGGCGTAGATCGTGTCGTATCCGATCGCCCAGCAGACCGTCGCAGCAAAGAGGCACCAGGCAGGCGCGTCGATGGCACCCCGCGAGGCGGCCCAGGCCATGATGGTGCCCCAGCCGAAGGCGATGCCCAGCATGGCTTGCGGAATATGGATGACCCGTTTTGCAAAGGGATAGAGGGCAGCCAGGAGGATGGCGATCGGGCTCAGGAGGATCGTCAGAGGGTCCAGCAGCAGCACGAGCAGGCCAGCCAGAGCGAGAAAGAAGCCGAGGACCAGCAGGGCATGAGGGACGCTGAGTTCGCCGGAGGCGAGGGGCCGCACCAGCGTGCGGGTCACATGCCGGTCGAACGAGCGGTCCGCCAAATCGTTCAACACGACCCCGGCGCTCCGCATCACGAAAGACCCTGCGACGAAGATGGCCAGCAAGTGGAGGGGCGGCAGGCCGCGCGCCGCCAAGACCAGGGACCAGAGGGTCGGGAGCAGGAGCAGCCAGGTTCCGGTCTGGCTCTGTAGGCGGATGAGTCGGCTGATGGCAGACCAGGACAGTTTCGGCCCCTGCGCCGGTGAAGAAGATTCAATCATGGGCCTGAACTTAGCCGAGGGGTGAGGGGCTGTCAATTGCGGAGGGCGCGGCCAGGTGCCCTTCTTGCTCGCAGAACGCGCACGCTGGGAAGGTGCTCGTTCGATGCGCGCAGTAAAGGGCAACCTTGGCCACTCCCTTGAGGAGAGGTGTTGAGAGGGAAAGGCCCTGGCCCTTTCTGGAAAGAGGCTGAGGAACGTGGCGGCTATCTCGTTAGCCGCTCGTTGTGGCCTATAGGAAATAACTGTGCTGGTTGTGCTAGTTGAGTGATTTTCTGTATAAGAATGTGGTGCATGTGATTGATTCAACGCGACCATCTCTTCTATTTCGTGCCGCCTCATGGGTTGGGGCCGGGCTCTGTATTGCGACGTTGACGAGCTGCTCGCTCTTTTCAAATCGGAATGGCGCGACCATCGGCTATTATCTTCCGCTCACCGTCCAGCTTCGCGCGGATGCCAGCATCGCCGGGGCGCAGCTCTCCTATCAGGATGCCTGCGGCCAGCCGCAATCCTTGTTGCTCGCCGCTCCATTGCAGGATGCACTCAAACATAAAACCGGCCGCGTCTTTGAAAAGGTCCTGACCGGCGAGGCGGGCCCCTCGTCTGTGCCGGACGGCTATGTCGATGTGGCGCTGGGCATCATCCATCTCGATCTGGCGGTCGTGCGACAGGCCAATAGAAGCTATCCCGCCACCGTCATAGTGGGATTGGATTTCGCCTATACGGCTGCCGATGGCACGGTCCTGCACAGTAAGAAAATTCAAAGCATCGGCCGAGGCGAGGTTGAGGTCACTGCCGTTTCCTGCGAAGTGAAGGGCCTGGACAAGATTGCTCAAGAGGCCTTCGGCCTTGTGACGGACGGCATGGCCAAGCAACTGGGGACATCGAGCAAGATCCTCAATGCAGCAGATGCACGGAAGGCCGGACGCGCCCAGGCTACTGCGGCGGCTGTTCCTCCTCCCTCTCCTGTGGCAGGCAGCGGGATTTCCGTTCCTGCACCCAAGCCAGTCGCGCCGCAATCGGCTGCATCAGGATCTGCGCCGGTTCCATTGGACGAGTCTGCCAAGGTGATCTTCCGGGCGATCGTCCGAGACGAGAACCGCAATCAGGTGGTCCATAGCGGGGAAGCCATCGCGATCGAACTGGAAGTCAAAAATGAAGGGCCGGGAATTGCCAAGGCGGTCGAATTGTCTGTGACCGCCATGCCTCCCTTGATCGAGCGGATTCCCAGCCTGGTCTCCATCGGCGATCTCCAGCCAGGCGAGGTCAAGCGCGTGACGGTGGATGGCAAGGTCGGCCTGGTCAAAGAGGCGGTGCAGGCGGAATTGACGCTGATCCTGCGTGCCGGGTCCTCGTCCGTCCAGTTGCCCAACGCCAAGAAGTTTCTGGTGGCCATGAAGCCTGAATCCGCGAAGGAGGCTCAGGCGCAGCCGGTGGATGTCGATCAACTTCCGAAGTGGACGGGCCTGCTCAAACAGCCGAAGGCCGTGGGTATTGTCATTGGCGTGGGGCAGTTTCGGGAGAGCGGCCTGGCCCGGGTCAAGTATGCCACGAGGGATGCGGAGGTCATGGCCAGCTATCTCAAATCGGTCGGAGGCATTCCTCACGAGCGAGTGCGCACCCTTCTGGATGCCCATGCCCTCAAGAGCGACCTGGTCGAGGTCTTGGACGAGTGGCTGCCGATGCATCTGGACCCGACCACCGTGGTTTATGTCTCGGTCACGGGCCGGGGAGTCGTGGACCCCACGACCGGGGCCGTGTCGTTGTTGCTGTTCGACAGCACGCCGACCTCCAGCGCGAGACTCTATTCGCTACGCCGGTTGCAGGAATCTTTGCTGAGTTTGCCGATTCAGCAGGCCATCGTGATGCTCGACCTCACGCTTGAATTGGCGCCTGGCAAGGAGGTGGCCAGCGCGATCGGGCCTTTGTGGGAGCAGCAGGGGGGCGGGAAGGAAAGGATTCTCTGGATGGTCGGCAACCGGTCGATCCAGGAGTCTTATAGTTACGATCCGGGCCAGCATGGCCTGTTTGCCTATCAATTGCTCAAAGGGATGGGGGGGGCGGCAGACCTGGATAAAAACGGAACGATCCTGGCTGGCGAACTCTGTACCTATACGAGGGGGCAGGTGTTGAAGGTGGCTCGTGAGCAGTACGGCAAGGAGCAGGAGCCTCTTTGTCTCCCAGGGGCGGGCCAGGGGTCTCTGGCCAGGCTGCAACCGGTCGCCAAGCTTAAATAATCGTCATCAAAGCAACGGGTTCCGGCCTCTGTTCCGCCATGGAACGAAAAACCTCTTGAGGCTGAGAAAAAACCCGTGTAAGTTGTGGGTTCCTTCGCGAGGGCCGGCGTAGCTCAGTTGGTAGAGCAGCTGTTTCGTAAACAGCAGGTCGTCCGTTCAATCCGGATCGCCGGCTCCACACCTCGCAAGTTCCATCCCGTCACCTTTTCCCCTGTTATCACCATCTAGTGTCTGGTTCGGAGTGAGCGGCCTCTCCAAGAGAGAGGGGCGCCGCCAGGCCATCCTTCTTGCTCGCGGAACGCGTACGCTCAGAAAGATTGGGAGGGCAGCCTGTTGATCTCCTGTGCTCGCGCAACGCGCGGCCTCAGAAGGCCCTCGTTGGACGCGCGCAGTGGGAGATCAACAGGCCGCCCCCGTGAAGAGAAAATGAACAAGCCTGAGGTGATTTCTCCTGCGGGGACGGTGTGTTCAGTGGATGCGCACAGCAAGGGATAGCTCATGCAGTATGTTGACCGTGCTGGCGTGCGTTGACAAGTTGGTGAAGTCACGCGACAATCTCGCGCAATGTGTAGCCTGACTCGGCGTTTTATGCTGGTTAGCATATTCAACAGTTGGGAGTCTCAATGCCGCAAGAGCTGAGTCTTGTTGGTGCATCAATTCGTGCCGATGTTCAGTTGAATGAACTGCCGCGATTCCTTGCGGAGCAATCTCCAGATCTTCCGGTCTACGAGTGGAGGCCTAGGCCTGGCGTTATTGCGGGCGCGGCGTTCGACTGGGTTGCTGTTCTTGGTATAACAGCAGACCTCATCGAGGTTGGAGGCATGTTGTGGGCTGCTTATGAACACCTGATCAAAAAGCGGAAGAAGGTAACGGATGTCAAACAGGCGGCATTTCTCATCCAAGTGAAGACTCGTAGTGGAACGTTCGTTCAATTCACCATTGAGGACGGACAACAGCGTGAGATTTTCATTCAGGAGTTCACTCACGTTGTCTCCAGCTTGCGCGAATCCTCTGACTCGCCTTCAACGGAGTCTCTGATTGAGGTGCTTGAGTCATCGGAAACGCTAGCACGCGTCAAGTTACGTGGAGGCTCCTAGTTAGCGCATGGAACGGTACATGAGAAACAAAGGAGTCGGCCCCCTTAAGCTTGCTTGCAAGGGCCATTAAGTGATGAGAGGAAAGATCACCTATCGATTGTTTTGCGAGGAAGTTTTTTGTCTCATGTGGTCTGCCTTTAAGGCGCATTGGCTTACCATTGCTATTTCATATTTCTGTCTCCCTATTGCGGATTACCTTATTTATTCAAATTACGGGAGAGCGAAGGCGTCTGAATGGATATGGCCTACGGTCATGACACAAGTATTTCCGATTACGGCAATTGGTATTTTTGCCACAATATTCTTTGTGTTTCTGGTGGCTCCGTATTCGCTGTATCGTAAGAAGTGTGAGCTAGTAGAGGATCTTTCGAGCGAGCTTCAGATACTTAAAAAATCAGACATCAGTATCTTGTTTGATATAAATGATGCGCGCTGCGCGCCAGATGTGACGCATGAGCCAACTACTCTCCAGTCTGCAGCCGCAGCCGTTATGTATCCCCAGATGGTTCAGTCAGGGAGGTTCTTCCGGCAGATCTGTATCGTGATTGAAAATACCAGTGCGAATCAAATAGATAATGTGGAAATTTATTGCGAGGAGATTAGTGTTGTGCAGAAGAGTCCTGAAGCATATTCACTATTACCCGCTGGAGATTTTCGAGCGATCCACTTATGTCCTGGCGAGCCGTTTAGGCAGGGAATTATTCGCGAGACTATCGACAAGAGTGATCAAGGTACAATTCTCTCTAAGCAAATAGAAGTGACGCTTCCATATAAAGGAGAGAGTAGGGCTTTGAAGGGGTCCGAGTTCTTGTTGAAGGTTTTGATTGTCGGCAGGACTCTTTATCGGCCTAAAAGATGCTCTTATAAATTCGGCGATCGTGATGGGGAATTATTTTTCGAGGAAAATCACGATGCACCAAATTCTTAATGCTCCAATTGTTTTTCGATGTGGGACATTAAAAGGGGAATCTTTTCTTGATTCGGAGGATGCTCAAAAAGGTCGTCCAGCGAGGCCGTAGGCGAGTCGAAACCGGAGGCGTACCCTCAGGGGTACGTTGAGGATTTCGATGAGCTGAGAACGAAGCTGGCGGGCTTTTTCAGCATCCGACCAAAGGAGTTATGGAATGGCTAGTGATGCAGCGAAAGAATCAACGCGTCGGGCTTGGCGCGAGTTGGGTTTTTATTGCGGTAAGAGCGATGTTGCGAAGGAATGGCGCATTGTCGGATCGGTGACGGGCTTGCGGAAGTTTGCGGCTGAGATCCGTTCGTATGCGTCTAATCCGGCGAACGATCGGCTGTCGGAATATACCCAGCTTGGACCGGCCATGAATCTCGAAATCGGCACCTCGCATCAAACGGAAATCACCGAGCAATGGATCGGCGGTCCCTTGGCGGACTTGCTCCGCCTCGCGACGTTCATCGAGCGGAGCGTGCAAGCCAATGTGGTCGGGAAGTGCGTGAATCTCCGCTCGAATTTTTCGCCTATGGCCCCCTATGAACTGATCTTGGACGTCCGAGCGGAATCGTTCGACCCCGCCTCCGCCGATCCGACTTGCTGCTGACGTGAGTTGAGTGCGGGCGCGCTCATGCGGTGTGTCGCGGGTTGACCTTAGGGTGCCGAGCCATGCTATCGTAGTAGCGTGATATACGAGTGGGATTCGAAGAAAGCTCAAGCCAACCGCCGGAAGCACGGTGTTTCATTTGAAGAAGCGGCTTCGGTGTTTCAGGATACAGTGGCGCTTACATTCGATGATCCGGACCATTCGGATAGAGAGCTCCGCGAAATTACTATCGGGCTCTCGGCAAGAGGCCGGGTATTGTTTCTCTCGCACTGTGCTCGTGGAAATGGGATTCGGATCATAAGCGCCAGAAGGGCGACACCGAAAGAAAGGAGACAATATGCGGAAGATTTCAGCTAAATCGATGAAGGATGATCTTCGGCCTGAATATGATTTGACGAAGCTCAAGGGTGGTGTCCGGGGTAAGTATTATCAGCGGGCACAGGCCGGGACGAATCTTGTGCTTGTTGAGCCAGACTTGACGAAGGCCTTTCCTGATGCGAACTCCGTGAACCGGGCGCTCCGTGCATTGCTTAATGCTGTTGGTCCTGCGGCAGGGGTATCCAAACGTCCGCGCAGAGGAAATGCCTCTCTCAAGAGAGTGGTGCGTAAACGCACCGCTGCATAGTCGGAGCGCTCAGACCCTTTACGCTTCCCTTCCTGTTCTCAGATCCTGCCAGGAAAATTTGACGAACAATAGCAGCGCGAGGGCCGCCATCCCTGAGCCGAACCAGAAGGGGGCTGCGGGACTGATATGGTCCCAGAGCAACCCTGCCAGCAGACTGGCCGGGAGAATCGCGAGTCCCACCACCATGTGATAGAGGCCGAACCCTGTGGCCATACGCTGCTCCGAGACCAGCGTGGCCAGGTAGGCCCGCTGTACTCCATCCGTCACGCCCATATAACAGCCGTAGAGTATGAAGAGGGCCGCGATGGGCCAGGGGTTGTCTGCCATGGCGAATCCTGCATAGACCAGGGCGGAGAGGCTGAACCCTCCGATGATGACCCAGGGTCTGCCGAACCGATCGCTGAGCAGGCCGCCTGGAATCGAAAGGAGGGCATAGGATACGTTGAACAGGAGATAGACGACGGAGATCCAGGCGGGACTCATGCCCCCCGCTTGAGCCTTGAGGATCAAGAAGGCGTTGCTGGAATTGCCGAGCGAGAAGAGGCCGATGACGAAGAGGAATTGCACGAAGCGCCGGTCGAATCCTTCCAGAGACCAGGAGATGGGCTTCGCGACTTTCTGCTCCCGGTTATCTGGCTTGATGCACAGAACGATTAAGAGGACCGCCGCGATTCCTGGCAGGATGGAGAGCCAGAACACCAGCCGATAGTTGGCTTCCCAGAGGGCCAGGATGAGGATGGCGATGGCAGGCCCCACGACCGCTCCTGCCGCGTCCATGGCTCGATGCAAGCCGAAGGATGCGCCAAGCTGCGTCGCCGGCGTAGAGGCCGCGATGATGGCGTCGCGGGGCGCGGTGCGGATGCCCTTCCCGACCCGGTCGACAAACCGGGAGGCCAGCACGAGTCCCCACCCGCCCGCCAGGGCCAAGGCGGGGCGGGAGAGGGTCGAGATCCCATAGCCAAGCCCCATCAAGAGTTTGTGCCGGCCGAACCGATCTGCCAGGACGCCGGAAAAAAGTTTCAGGACACTGGCCGAGGCTTCCGCGATCCCTTCGATCAGCCCGATGACCGATTTGTTCGCGCCGAACGCGGACGAGAGAAACAGGGGCACGAGGGGATAGACCATCTCGGAGCTGACGTCCATGAGGAAGCTGACCCATCCGGCCACCCACACATTTCTGGGAATCCGTTCAGGCCTCATGCGGAGACTGAGCCTCGCTCCCAATTCCATCGTACTGGTCTGGAGCTGGGTAGAGATGTTGGGTCAGTCATGTGAAGAAGTGTTTAGGGGGCGGGAGTCAGCTGGTTGAGGACTTTTTTGATCTCATCCTTCGGTAACCCCTTGAGAGTCAGTTCCATCTTCTGTTTATCCTGTTTTACGCCGAGACCCTTGCCGTAGATGCGGGCGAGAATTTTCTTGGCCGGCATGAAGCTGTCGCCCGCGGTGGTTTCAATACAGGCCAGGATGTTCTTGTCGAAGGGAGGAAGCTGGGGCTCCCAGCCAGTCTCATAGATCCTGGCCAGCTCGGCCAGCGCCACGTCGCTGAGGGCGTAGCATTCTTGCAGCAGCACGGAGACGGCCTTGTTGGCGTGGTTCTGTTTCAGCAACGTGGTCCCCAGGGTCTCGTTGCCGCTGCGGGCAAGGTCTGGAACGTTCTCCCATAATGTTTCGCGATAGCCTTGAAAGGCCTTCAGGGCTTCGAGGCGGCTCTGTTCCGGTTGGACCTTGGAGAGGGCCAGCTGGCGGAGCAGAGAGAGGGAGGAGGCGGCCGGCTGATGGCCGAACTCGACCGATTTGCTCCACCAATAGATGGTGAGGGCTCCGTTCTTTTCGATTCCCTGGCCCGTGCGGTAGGCCTGACCCAGAGCATATTGCGCTTGCGGGACGCCGCCCGCTGCCGCTTCTTTCATGAACTGGATGGATTCCTGGTCGCGATGGTTGAATTTCAATGCCAGAGCCAGGCGGTAGCGGGCGTCGAGCAGGGAGGGCTGTAAGGCCAGCGCCTGCCGATAGGACTCAATCGCTCCCTTGAGATTGCCGGTCGTGTAGTAGGCGGTGCCGAGATTGTAGTGGGCCTGAGTCAATGCAGGATTGAGCCGGGCCGCGTCTCGCAACTCCGTCAGCGCGGGCCGCCAGTCCTGTTTGGCCATGAGGGCGATGCCGAGCTGGAGATGGGCCAGGGCGTGATCCGGTTTCAGCGCGAGGGCCACGCGACATTCGTCGATGGCTGTGTCGAGATCGCCGATCCGATAGAGGGCGTCCGCCAGTTTGAGCCGATGGTCGAGGCTTTGGGGCGCGGCGCGGACCTGTTCACGCAAGTGACTCAGAGCCCTGACGGCATCGTCAGGCTCGGCGGCTGTCTCTGCGAGCGACGAAGGGACGGAGGGGAACAGGAGGAGGCAGGTAGAGAGGAGGATGGGGAGCGTGACTCGATGTGTGATCGGAGACATAGGATGCTCCAGCCTCTGAGTGTCGGGCGCATTATACACGGGATTGATCTGGATGGTAGCGGGGAGTCGCGGGAATCGTGGTTCCTGCCGAAGTGACCATTCAGGACCGGAGCTGTTTTTGAATCAGTTGAATCTGTGTCTGTAAGTCTGATGGTGCCAGCTGCACCGGTTCGTGCTCGACCCGCCAGACTGGTTCCAGAGGGGCTGGGTCTGTGGCCAGCCGTGGAATGATATGCCAGTGGATGTGAGGGAGCTGGTTGCCGAGGAGCTCGTAATTGATCTTCCTGGCCCCATAGACCTGGGCCAGAGTCTGGGCAACGAGACTGACGTCCTCGATCAATTGCGACCGTTCGTCTTTGGTCAGTTGAAACAGTTCGGTCGCATGGCGTTTGAGGAAGAGGACGGTCCAGCCGGGGAAGAATTGATCTTCATGCAGATAGACCCTGGTGAGGCTGAGGTCTGCGATGAAACGGTCTTTGTCGGGCCAGTTGGTCGAGCAGGCTTTGCAGGTTGGATTGGTCATGGTCGAGGGGACCTCCGCTTTTGTCGGAGCATAGCAGAGATCAGGACTTTCATCGAGCCTTGCCGCGTCTTGACAGGGTCTGTCGGCGAACGTATTCTCCTCGCGGCTTGATCTGTCACCCCTAGGCTTGCAGGCAGTCTCATTCATGATGCCATCTTCCCATACAGATGCTCCGCTGCTGGTCCCCCGTGCGCTCCTCTCTCAGCTCATGAAACTCTACGATTATCCGCACCCGGATCATTCGGGCCGGATTATTCGCGGTTACGACCGGCCCCATGCGGTGCGGACGGCCCGTATGTGCGCGGCTGTGGCGGCAGAGCTGGGTCATGGGGCCGAGCTGGTCCGCCAATATCAGATCGCCTGTCTGCTCCATGACCTGGGTCGTGCCGGATTGGAGCGACAACTCTTCGGAAAGATTTGGTCCTGGGCCAAGGAGCGAGGGATTCCGACGAGGCCGCGGGAATGGAGAGCTGTTCATCAATACACGACCTACGGACGTGAGACGGAAGCCTTCCTCCGCTGCTACAGAAAAGATCTTGAGGCAGACGGCATTGCCATGACGGCCTGGGCCAAGGAACAGGTCGAGATGAGGCTGGGCTATGCGCGCAGGCTGGCCCGCCGGCTGCGCGCGGTCAGGCCCACCATCAAGAAGATGGGCGTGACCTGGAAACCCTGGATGCAGCAGGTGATGCTCTATTATTACTATCCGGAGAAGCTGGCCTCCGCCCAGCCCTGGGTCAAGCAGTTGGCGGAGATCCTTGTTGCCTGCGAGCAGTTCGAGGCCTATAGCAACCAGCGCCGCGGCAGGGACTACTATGTGCGGAAAAAGGAAACCTTGGTCGATGCCTTTGCCTATTTGGAGACCCTGCAGCGGGACGGCATCTTGAGTAGTACGGTGATGGGGGCCTTGCGACGGTTGACGGCGCAGGGCGAGTTCGATGTCATTCTGGAGGAGGCTCGCGGCGGTGCTTTGACGGGCGCCGAACGCCGTGCCCTCCGGGCGATGGAGTCATAACGATGACGGTCAAGACTGTGTCATTGCATCTCGCTATGCAGGGAGACGCGCAGATCGAAAACGTGACGAAGTCCGTGGCCGAGGCCCTGACCGGAGCCAAGCTGGCGGCAGGGATCGTGACGGTCTTCATCAAACATACGACTGCCTCGGTGATGATCATCGAAGATGAGCCAGGCATCAGGGCCGATACCAAAGCCTTCTGGGACCGGACTGTGCCGGGCGATCCTGCCTGGCAGCACAATACGAGAAATGCCGGTGAAGACAATGGCCACAGCCACTTGCGTGGTCAGCTGCAAGGGCCGTCGGTCACCATTCCCTTTCAGGACGGCGCGCTCCTGTTGGGGACCTGGCAACAGATTGTCGTCATCGATTTCGATACCAGAGCCAGGACCAGGGAATTGATTATCCAAATCATGGGTGAATGATGGCGAAGGGGCATGTGGCAGGCAGAGCTCTCGTGGCGGCGGGACTCTTGGGTCTCAGTCTCTGGCCTGGTTTGTCGACAGGAGAATGGGGGAAGCCGCTAGGTGGAACCTATGATGGTCCTGAAGGGAAGCCGCGCGTCGTAGCGCCCCCGCCAGCCGAGTTGGGTGAGGACGAGCGGGCCACGATGGCTGTCTTCGAGCGGGCCACGAAATCCGTCGTCTTTATCTCAAACACCGCAATTCAACGGGATCCCTGGTCGTTCAATCTCTTTGAAGTCCCGCAGGGGTCCGGATCGGGATTCGTCTGGAACAAGCAGGGGCATATCGTCACCAATTTTCATGTCGTCTACGGGGCGAATTCGATCACCGTCACGCTGGCGGATCGGACGGAGCATAAGGCCACGCTCATCGGCGCCGATCCCGATCACGATGTGGCGGTGCTGCAGGTCCGCGCGTCGGAAGAAGCGCTCTCGCCCCTCGCAGTCGGGACCTCGCGGGATCTGCGAGTCGGGCAGAAGGTCTTGGCGATCGGGAATCCCTTCGGCCTCGACCATACGCTGACGACCGGCGTGGTGAGCGCCTTGGGGCGGACGATCAAGTCCTTGACGAACCGGACGATTGAAGGGGTCATCCAGACCGATGCCGCCATCAATCCGGGAAACTCAGGCGGGCCGCTGCTGGATAGCGCCGGACGCTTGATCGGAGTGAACACGCAGATCATGAGCCCCAGCGGGGCCTTCGCGGGAATTGGTTTTGCTGTGCCGGTGGATACGGTCAACCGCATCGTGCCGGAGCTGATCAGGTACGGCAAGCTTATCCGTCCTGGGCTCGGGGTCTCGCTCGTGCCAGATGCGATGGCCAAGCGGTGGGGGATCAAGGGGCTGATTATCGGCAAGGTGTCGCCTGGCAGCGGGGCGGAGCAGGCAGGGTTGAAGGGCGCGCGTGAAACCGCCACCGGTCGGGTGGAATTGGGCGACATCATCCTTTCGGTCGACGGCAAGCAGGTTGGGACGCTGGACGAACTGATGGATGTGATGGAACGGCACAAGGTCAACGACCGGGTCACGGTCGAAATCCTACGGGGAACCAGCCGGGAACGGGTCTCCGTGACCCTGCAAGCCGTCAATTAAGCGGTGGCGTGAGTAGCGGCAATCCATGATGTCGCTATGCTAGGATTACTTATCTGTTCCGCATGGAGGACCATTGATGAGTGATCGCCGACCCACTGAACCACAGGACCCAGAACTCAACAGGAAGCCGGAGGACGTTGCGAATCCGTCGATGCGCATGGGGTCCGACCCGCTTGAGCTGATAGAAGAATGTCTCGCCTCATTTCCCGACAGTGACCCCCGGCAGAAGATCCTCTACAAGCTGCGCCATGCCGTGACTCTTGGCCAAGCGGCGCAACTGCAGCGAGAAGTCGAATTCAAAAAAGCCGCTGACGTCATCGCGAAGCTTATCGCGCCGGCCAACCGGATCGGCACCTTGCTTGAGGTGCCGGGCGATGGCCTTGCCAGGATCCTGGTGGGGGGCGCTGAGTATTATGCCAGCGTCGATCCCAGGGTGCAGGCTACGGAGCTGAAGATCGGCGCGCAGATTCTCGTCAACGAAGCCTTCGCCGTCATTAAGATTCTGGGCTATGACCGGAATGGCCCCGTGTTGAAAGTCGCGGAAGCCTTGCCGGATGGGCGACTTCGGTTCGAGCAGGAGATGGGTCGGCAGGTCTTGATCCTCCAACGGTCGAGCGATCTGCTCGGGGTGGACCTGAAAGCGGGCGATGAGGTGCGGATCGAGCCAAGCCTCCATGTGGCGATTGAAAAACTTGAAGATAAAAAGTCCAAGTCCCACCTCCTGGACGAGGTTCCTACCGTCACGTGGGAGCAGATCGGCGGGCAAACGGAGGCGATCGCCGCCATTAAGAAGGCGATCGAGTATCCCCTGCTCCATGCGGACACGTTTCAGCGCTTTAAGTTTACTCAGCCGAAGGGTTTTTTATTGTATGGTCCTCCCGGCTGCGGCAAGACTTTGATCGGACAGGCGGCTGCCGCCAGCCTCGCCAAGCTGGTGGGGGAGGCGAGCAAGGCTACGGTCGGCGCGAAGGGCGATAAACCGCCGGTGACTCGCGGAGCCTTCCTCCATATCAAGGGGCCGGAAATTTTGAATATGTGGCTGGGAGAATCGGAGCGGATGGTCCGTGATCTCTTCGCCCAGGCCCGCGCTCGTCGGAAGGAAGGGGCTCTGCCATTTATTTTCATCGACGAAGCGGAGTCGGTGCTCGGCACGAGACGGGCCTCTCGGTCCTTCAATATTTCCAGCACCCTCGTGCCGATGTTCTGTTCCGAGATGGACGGAATCGAATCGCTGCAGGATGTGGTGATCATTCTGGCTTCGAACAGGCCTGATTTAATCGACCCGGCTGTGCTCAGGCCAGGCCGCATCGATCGCAAGATCAAAGTGAGCCGTCCCAATCGTGACTCGGCTGCCGCGATTTTGAATGTGTATCTGACGGAGGACCTGCCTCTGGACCGGCAATGGATCGACCAGCACGGCGGGGACCGGAAGAAGTCCTGCGCCGACCTCATCGACCATGCGCTTTCTGCGATCTTCTCGCGCGTCGATGAAAACCGGCTCCTCTCGATCAGGCTCCGTAGCGGACAGAATAAGGTGCTCTATCGGGGTGATCTGATCAGCGGCGCGATCTTGTCTTCTATTGTGCAACGGGCGAAGGAACGGGCGATTGACCGGATGATTGCGTCAGGCGCGGGCGAGCCAGGCGGCATGACCCTGGACGATCTGGTCAGCTCCGTACATGCAGAGTTCCGGGAGGGCGAGATGTTGCCGCCCGACGATGCAGCGGAAGAATGGCTTAAGCTCCTCGATCACCATCCGGAGCAGGTCGTCGGAGTCTCCTCGTTCCGGAGAGGGCGGCAGACAGAAGAAAAATTGATAGGACAGATTATCTAAAGGGACAGGTGGCTGGGGGCTCTCTTTGCTCCCAGAGCGCGCACGATCAGAATGTGCTCGCTCGATGGGCGCAGTTGAGAGCACCCCAGCCACCTTGTCGTGATTCTGTCCCTGGGGGGCGAGGAGTACGGGAACGAAGATGCGGCTGTTCGGGATCGAAACAGAGTATGGGATCACGAGGGAAGACCAGGAGGCGGTCGATCCGGTCGTGGAGTCGATGGAGCTGGTGCGGGCCCATCTGACTGCTTCGTTCGAGAGGCGCTGGGACTATGGGGGGGAAGACCCTCATGAGGATGCGCGGGGGTTCCGGGTCTTAGGTCTGCAACAGGACAAAGAAGAAGACGAGTTCGCCAAGGTCGATGCCCATCGGCCTTTTTCGTTTCATGAGATGAAGAGCGACCTGGTCCTTCCGAACGGAGCCCGCTTCTACAACGACCATACGCACCCTGAATATTCCACGCCGGAATGTCGGACGTTGAAAGATCTTCTCGCCCATGACCGGGCCGGGGAGCGGATCGCTCAGCGGGCGGCGGAGCGTCGCAACCAGGTGCTCGGCGGATCTCCGGTGCAGCTCTACAAGAACAATACGGACTTCCACGGCCATAGTTACGGTTGCCACGATAACTATCTCCTCTCACGTTCGATTCCCTTCCCTGCGCTGACCGCTGGGCTGCTGCCGTTCCTGGTCAGCAGGCAAATCATTGCCGGAGCCGGCAAAGTCGGGGTGGAGGGGCAGGAGAGCGGATTCGTGCCAGGCTCCTATCAGCTCTCCCAACGGGCCGATTTCATGGAGACGGATCTGAGCGTCGATACGATGCATAACCGGCCAATTCTGAATACGAGGGACGAGCCGCACGCGGTGCGGGAAAAATATCGGCGGCTCCATCTCATCATCGGCGATGCCAATATGTGCGAATACGCCACGGCCCTGAAAGTTGGGACGACGCAGTTGGCCCTGGAGTTGATCGCGCGAGGGGCTGCCCCGGTGCTTGAATTGGAACATTCTGTTACCGCAGTGAAGCAGCTTTCTCGCGATCAGAACTTGAAGGCCACGGTTCGTCAGAGAAACGGCAGTACCATCACGGGCCTCGACATTCAAGAACAGTATTATCTCGCGGCTCAGAAACATTTGGCCGGGGCTGATGCAGAGACCGATTGGATCCTGCGCGAATGGGCTGCCACGTTGCGATTGCTGGCCGGTGATCGACAGCAGCTGGTCGGGAAGCTCGATTGGGTCACCAAGCTCTGGCTGTTGGAAACGTTTATGCAGGAAGAGAAGCTCGGCTGGGAGGACCCCTGGCTGGCCAGTTTGGATTTGGAGTACCATAATGTGAATCCGGAGCGCGGGCTCTTTCTGGGGCTGGAGGCAGAGGGGAAGGCCTGGCGGATGACCTTGGAGCAGGACATTGAATCGGCCTTGGTGGCTGGTCCGGCCGATACCAGGGCGGGTATTCGCGGCCTCTGTATCAGGCGGTTCCCTGATCAGATCAAATCGATGCAGTGGGAGCGGATTCAGTTCAGCGGGGGGCTGCTATCGAGAACGTTGGAGATGGGCGACCTCTTTAAACCGGAGGATGTACAAGCCTGTGCGCAGATTTTTGAACGAGCGGCCTCCCCGATGGATGCGCTGACTGCATGGAATAGAGAAAAGGAGTCCCGATCATGAACTACAGCTCAATGCCGGAACGCCGGGAAGGGCCTGGCAATCCGATGCCGAAGGCTCCGAGTCCGTCCGAGGAGGGCGGGGGGCCGAAGAGGCCTGAGACCGGGTCTCCGGACAAAGATAACTTGCTCAAGCGTATGCGGAAGGTGGATCCGAAGCAGGCGGAGCGGTATCGGCAACGGACGGGAGAATAAGATCTGAGAGGGGTAGGAGGGCTGTCCTCTGTGCTCGCGCAACGCGCGGCCTGGGAAGGCCCTCGTTGGACGCGCGCAGTGGAGGACCGCCCGCCCACCCCTCATGGAAGGTAAGGCCGTCGCTCAATAGGGGAGAAGGGGGAAAAATGGGGATGCAAGGGGATTTTCTTCAGCTGTTGAAAGAGCAGGGCTATACGCTCAGTGTGCCGGCGGCGATGGGGGCCGGCCATGCATTGACGAATGCCACGACGATTCTGGCTTTCAAGTATCGCGATGGTGTGCTGGTGGCAGGCGACCGTCGCGCGACCGCCGGCAATATGGTGATGTACGATCGCACGGACAAGGTGCTGGAGATCGATCGGCACAGTGTGATGGCCATTGCCGGAGTTCCTGCCACAGCCTATGAAATGGTGCGGGTCCTGGAACATTCCTTCAAATATTACCGGAGAACGCAGCTCCAGGAATTGAGTTTCGACGGCAAGCTGCGCGCTATCTCCAAGCTCTTGAAGGACAATGTGCCGGCTGCCTTGGCCGGGACCGGCGCGGTCGTCCCGGTGTTTGCCGGCTACGATCTGGAGCAGGGTTCGGCTAAGATCTATTTCTACGACATCCTCGGGGCGGAGTTCGAAGGGGTGGAATATGCCGTGTCCGGGTCCGGTTCTCCCACGATCAGGGGCATCCTGCATTATTTGAATACCTGGGGCGATCAGCCCCTCAATCAGCTGCCGGAAGAGCAGGCGATGGTGCAGGCCTTGCGATTGCTCACCAGCGCGGCGGAATTCGACTCGGCGACCGGCGGCGTGAACCGGGAGGCGAGCCTCTATCCCGTGATCAAGCTGATTACAGGAGCCGGTGTGCAGACGGTGCCGGATGCGACTTTGAAACCCCTCTATGAATCACAGGTGGTGCGTTATGTATGAAGAACCCTATCGCTGGGTAGAAGCAGTCGGCAATCGCCGCCAGTATCTGGATGAGCAGTTCAAGCAGGGGAGCCCGGTTGTGGCTCTGACTTATGAGGGCGGCATCCTTCTGGCCACGGTGAGCAAAGGGACTCCGAAGCTCTACGAGATCTATGATCGGCTGGCATTGGGCGGAATGGGGCACCCCACCGATTTGGAAAAACTGCGCTTCAGCCTGCTCGAAATGGCGCATGTCGAAGGGTTCAACCGTTCGCCCTCTGATGTCACTGGCTCGCGGTTGGTGAAATACGGCATTGCCCCCGTCATCAAACAGGCCTTTGAGGAAGTCTATAAGGCGCCGTTCATCGTACGTATTCTGGTGGCGGAGTTGGGGCAGAAGCCGGAGAAGGATGCGCTTCTGACGATCAACTACGATGGCACGTTCGAGGAAATGACCGGGTGCGCGGTTTTGGCTGCTACTCCCGCTGCCCAGACGAAAATGACGGCCTATCTCAAGGCGCAGATGCCTGCCACTCTGTCATTGGAGCAGGCGTTGGATCTGACCTTGCGTGCCTGGGCGATTGGTTCCCTCGCGCATCAACAGGAAGAGGCGGAGCAGCAGGCTGCAACCGAGCCACAGGCAAGCGGAACCGCTTCAGCGGCCGCTGCGATTCCGAGTGCCGACGTGCTGATGGAACATGTGCGGAGCATTGCGGGAGGCCGGACGCTTGAATGTGCGGTCCTTGAGCGGCAGGCTCCCGGCACCTCCAAGTACCGCTCGCTCAAGCCAGCCGATCTGTCACGGCTCCTGCCGAAGGCGCTTCAATCAGTCGTGGCGAACTAAAATGTTGAACCGTATTTTCGGATTGGAAACCGAATACGGACTCTTGGTGAATGAAGACCCGCCGGACCATTCTCCCACCTGGTTTGCCCACAAGATTCGCGACCATCTCTTTCACGTGCAACGGCGTGGCGTCCTGGATCTGCACCATCGGGGCCATGATGAACCGCCCGGCAACGGAGGATTTCTCACCAACGCCGGGCGTATGTATCTCGACATGGGCCATCTGGAATGGGCTTCGCCGGAATGTGAATCGCTGAGCGATGTGGTGGCTGCCGACCGGGCCGGCGATCAGTTGCTACAGGACGCCGTTCACGAGCTCGGTTTGGCCGACCAGGTGTCCTTGATCAAGAACAATGTGGACCATGAAACCGATGCGACCTTCGGGTCGCACGAGAACTATCTCGTGACGCGCGGTTTCCCCTTTACCAGGCGCGGCCTCGGGCCTTTCGTGACGTTCCTGGTCACCAGACAGATCTTTACCGGGGCAGGACGTGTCGGTATGGCCGGTCCCCAGGATGCCTGGATCCAGATGGATCGGCTCATCGTGCCGCGTGGAGCAAACATGCGCCATGGGCAGCAGCCTGCCATGCCGTTCCAGATTTCTCAGCGGGCCGACTACATCGTGAACGACTTCTTCGAATGGGTGCAGCAGAATCGCGCCATCGTGAATACCAGAGATGAGCCGCTGGCAGACCCGAATCAATACCGCCGCATTCATCTGTTACTCGGCGATTCGAATATGGCCGAGGTGGCGACGGCCTTGAAGTTGGGCACGACGGGCCTGGTCCTGCAATTGATCGAAGAGGGCCATGCGCCGCGCGGCCTGGAGCTCCATGAGCCGGTCGAAACGATGCAGGAACTGTCGCAGGATCAGGAGCGGCAATGGATCGTCAGGCTGCAATCGGGGAAGTCGATCTCGGCGATCGATATTCAGGAAGCCTTTCTCGCAGCGGCGCAGGAACATTATCGGGGGCAGGACGACGAAACCGATTGGGTCCTCGATCAATGGGAAGCGGTGTTGCGTGACCTTCGCGGGGACTATACGAATCTGGTGGGCCGGGTGGATTGGGCCTCGAAACTCTGGCTGCTGGAAACCTTTCGCGAGGCGGAACAACTAACCTGGGCAGATCCGGCGCTGAAGAGCCTCGACCTGGAGTATCACAATCTCCATCAAGGCAAGGGGCTCTATTACGGTCTGATGGAAGAGGGGCGGGTTCCTCGGCTCACGACCGACAAGGCGATTACCTTAGCCATGGACCATCCACCCCGCAATACCAGGGCCTTTGGGCGCGGTGAACTCGTACGGCATTTATTGGCTTCGGGACTTCCGGTTGAGGCGGCTGGGTCTTCGCTGGACGCGCGGTTTTCTCCCTCCTATGTGATCAACTGGTCGATCTTCCAATTGCGCGGGCAGGAACCCTTCCCCATGCCGGATCCGTTTAAGACCTACGCGAAAGAAGTACGGACCCATCTTCAGACTGCCTGATCGCTCTCTCCTGCTGTTCTGATCGATTCGACGATTCGGTTTTCCACCCAAAACCTGTCTTCATTGTTCCGTGCCCCCTGAAGGAACCCGCAGTGGCCTCCATGGTGGGGGGCCATCAGCCTGATGAGGGGGTTCCGCTTGATGGCCGCAAGGGCAAACATCGAATAGGGAATAAAGGGATCGTCCTGCGCTGTGACGACGGTGGTCGGCACGGCAATCTTTTCCAGTACGTGCCGCGACCCTGCGCGATCGTAGTAGTCTGGCCCGCTGGCGTAGCCGCCGTCCGGGGCCGTGTATCGGTCGTCGAACTCGCTGATGATGTGGATGCGGTCCAGCCCTGTGAGGTCCCATCTCTCTGGAAAGAGCGCTGCCTTGCGCTTCATGCGCGATTTGAGCTTGGTCAAAAAGTGATAGTGGTAGAGCCAGTTGCGAGGCTCTTCCAAGGCTTTGGCGCATTGGGTGGGATCGATATTCGGACAGACTGCGATCACCCCGGCCAGAGCCGCCTCTGACGAGCCGAGTTCGCCTGCTGCTTTCAGGACGAGATTCCCCCCCATTGAATAGCCGACCAGCCAGATACGGGTGAGTTTATCCAGGCTCGCCAATTCCTGGACGATGGCTCGATAGTCCTGACTCAGGCCGCTGTTATAGAGGGTCGGCGTCAGCCGTTCGGTTCCGCCACAGGTCCGCTGGTTCAGGCGGATGACGTTCATCCCTGCGCGATAGGCTTTCGTGGCAATCCCCTGCATGTAGTGGGACTCGCTGGAGCCTTCAAGCCCGTGCACGAGCAACAGGGTCTGGCAGCCTGTCCGGTTTGGCTGCCAATGGCAGAAGCCGAGCAACTGGGTCTTGGGATCGGTGGTGAAGAGTCGTGATTCGGCCGGTATGCCGGATAGCAGGGCCCGGCGCGGCCAATAGCCTGGAACGATCGTCATGAGGTGCTGGTTGCGGAGCAGGGTTGCCGGTGTGAACTCGCGCCAGTCAGGTGCCCTAGACGTCATCATAAAGAATCTTCTATGGCTCCGCAGTATGAATGGTGACCCAGCGGCGAAGCGGGTAGTGCGTCTGCGAAAACGACAAAGGCCTTCGAGAGAGGTCTCGAAGGCCTTGCGATGGTGGCTCCCCGGGCAGGAGTCGAACCTGCGACCAGCCGGTTAACAGCCGGCTGCTCTACCACTGAGCTACCGGGGAACGAGACCGCCATATCGGACTGCGCATTCTAGCAAAAGATTTCGGCGGGGGGGAGACTTTTTTCGATCGGCGCAGAACTTGTTTTGCTGGACGCTATTCCGTTAGACGTCGAAATCCTGAGTTTCGTCTTCATCCGAACTTGCATCCGTATTACCTGCGGCGACGGAGGCGTAGTGTTTCGCCCAGGTCAGGTAGAGATTGCCGCTGTCGCGCATGGTGTCGGCAGCCTTGACGAGCGCCTGCGCCAAGTCCGGGTCCTTCCCGCTGGCATGGATATCGGCGGCGCGCCGTTCGAGCACCTTGGGGTACTCGTTGATCAGTCCGGCAATCTCTTGCAGGAGCTCATGAATGACGTTGTCTTCAGCTTCCATCTGTTCCCTCCCCAGCGGCACCAACAAAAAAACCCATAGCGCAGGCGCCATGGGGTCTTGCGCGGGAAGCCCGCTACACGAAACAATTATCCTTGGTAGGCTTGCCCAATGGCGGCGGACTCGCCCTTATGAGCAATCAGCTGCCCGGTGGCGCTGACGGCTTGCATGCTGATGGCATTGTGCTTCGCCGCGTCGCAGACGACCACGCAGAGCTCACAGCCCTTGCAGCGGTCAATCGTTACTTCGGCCACCATCTTGGTCGAATTGAGATCCAGGCAGTTGGCCTCGGGACAATACATGATGCAGAGGCGGCATCCCTTTTTGGCCACGCATTTTTCATCGATGACTTGCGCTACGTTATACATGCGGTTCCTTCTCTCTCGTTAAGCGGCGACGGCAGGATTGCCGACTCGCAGCTCATACTTATTCTCTTCGGCCCATTTACTGGCGATATCATAGGCCGCCTTCACGGTTGCCAGATTCTTGGCCAGCAACATTTCCTTCTTGGCAAACTTCTTCTTGATTGCTTCGTCCAGGGACGCGGTTCCGCCCGAGGCGACGAACTTCTTCCCGAACCGTTCCTGCAAGGCGCCGTCCAGGGATTCCATGGAGACGCACTTGGTGATGCCCGCGACCGCTCCGATCATCGCCATATTCGTCGATAATTCGGTGCCGGCCACCTCGATCGCGAGCTCGGTGCCCGCGATGTAAAACAAGGCGACGTTCAGGCTCTTGAGCCGTTCAATGTCATCGGCCGACAGCAACTCCTGGTCGGAGTTGATGATGACGAGGCCGCCTTCCTTCACGCCGGAGTAGAAGGGCATCGTGTAGCTCTTCCCCATCGTGATGACCTGCGGATGGAACACCTGGATGACGTCGGGGAATACCAGCTCGCCGCGGTCGTAGATCCGCTCAATGCCGATCCGGCAATAGCTCTCCGCCGGCGCCATGCGCTTTTCGGCGCCGAAGAAGGGATTGGAGATCGAAAACTTGCCGTCGCGGTTGGCGGCCATGGCCATGACATGCGCGGCAGTGACGGCGCCCTGCCCGCCTAATCCCGACATCCGGATGTTCAGTCTTTTCTTGATCATAATCGTCTCTCCTTCAGAATCGGATTAGGCGCCCTGAGCGGCGAGCTGCTTGGCCGCGGCCTTCTTTTCTTTGTCCTTGGCGGCCATCTCTGCCAGGAGCTGCTTGGCCGGTTCGCTGATGTACTCTTTGTAGGCGAAGCGCTCGGTCGGCTTCTCAGAATCCCGCATCTCCTGAAGCCCTTCCATGCTGTTCTTCCCGATTTCGAGAATGCAGGGTGTGTAGAGCTGGAGATAAGTCGGGCCGATTTCGCGCGCGATCATGACCGCGTTCTTGATCACCTTCTCAATGAGGGACGGTTTGCTGACGGTGCATTGCACCACGTAATGACAGCCCGATTCGCGGGCGATTTCCGGCAGGCGAACCTTGTCGAAGAGCTTCCCGACCGGTGCCATCTTGGCCACGAAGCCCTTCTGCATCAGACCGCTCTCCTGGCCGCCCGTGTTGGCGTACAGTTCGTTGTCGAAGCAAATCGTGGTGAACTTCTCCTGGCGGAACCAGGCCTGCAACGTCATGTCGAGGCCGATATCGACGGTGGCGCCGTCGCCGGCCAGCACGACCACGTCTTTCGTCCGGCCCGGGAAGCGGACGCTCAAGGCGCGCTTCAAGCCGGAGGCGATGGCGTTCTGGTTGCCGAAGAGGGAGTGGATGTTGTGCACGGCCACCATGGGGAACACCAGGCTGGTGCAGCCGGTGGAGCCGACCATGACGGTGTCTTCGGGGTTAGGCAAGGAGGCCAGGATGTAGCGGAAGGCCATGGATTCCGGGCAGCCGGCGCAGAGAGAATGCTGCTCGATCAGTTCCTTGCTGTTGCCGATATCCTTCCAGCCCCGGTCTTCTTTGCCGTAGGTCGCGCTCTTGACCAGGTCTTGATAGTCGGACGGCATGATGTCGTACAGGTCTTCAGAAATCTTGATACGTTCCTTGCTCATGATGGCCTCCTCAATACGTGCGTCTTATTCAGGGCGTGTAGTGCTTGTTTGCCTCGGTCCGATCAGCCTCGACTGGCCATCGACACGGTGGTCATCCCAAGCAGGGTCTTGATTTCTGAGACGATGATTTCCGGTGGCATCGTCATGCCGCCGCAGACGCGCGGGCCTGCGTGCACCCGTTCGCTGTTGGGGATGGTGGCTTTGATTTCCTTGGCCAGCCAGCCGGTCACATTGAATTCCGGGACGATGATGTGTTTGGCGTTCTTCGTGGCTTCGCGGATTTCTTCGCCCGGCCATGGCCGCAAGACTTTGACCTTGACCAGCCCGCAACGGATGCCTTCATCTTCGAGGAGGCGGATGGCTTCGCGGCCCTGTGACACGGCCGTGCCGGAGGCGACGATGATGACGTCGGCGTCGGTATTTTCCGTTTCGATCAGCCCGTTCAACCACTTGATCGTGTGTTTGCGGGACCGTTCCACTGCCGCCCAGACTTCTTGCTGCCAGGACGCGTGGGTGGCGTAGCTGATGTAGTTGCTCTTCATGACGAAGGGATCGCGCATCATCCGGACCGGCGGACATTCCATGTCCATGCAGGGCACGGGCGAGCGGTAGGGGTCATAGGGAGGCAGGCACATGTCGGCCGGGGTCAGGTTGACCACGTCCTTGGTGTGCGTCACGAAGAACCCGTCGCAGCAGAGCGCCAAGGGAAGGTGCACATCCGGCTCTTCCGAGACCATGTACCCCATGAGGATCCAATCGAAGAAGTCCTGCGCGGTTTCCGCATGCCAGACGAGCATGCCGGTATTCAATAGATAGGCGATTTCGAGTGTGTCGGGCTGAATCGAGAGCGGTGAATTGATGCCGCGGCAGGTGACGATCATCTGGATCGGCAACCGTGCGCCGGACCACATCGGGAAGTTCTCCATCGCGCGCATCGTGCCGGGGCCCGCGGTCGTCGTAAATACGCGCGCGCCGCCGAAGGCCGCTCCCGCGCATTGTGACATGACGGCGAATTCGCTCTCGCCGCGGAAGTAGTCGCCGATGTAGCCCTCGGCAAAGAGTTCGCCAATCAAGGCGGCCGCTTCGCTCTGCGGGGTAATCGGGTAGGCGATCATGACGTCGCAGCTGGCCCGCCGGAGGGCTTCTTTAATGACTTCGCTGCCCGTATAGAACGACGGCGTGCGTGGCGCCTCGTTCATCATCTTCCAGGTGTCGGTAAAGGTCTGCCCTTTTTTATTCTTTGTGCCGATGACCGAATGTGTGTCTGCCATGGTTCAGCTCCTTTCACTCTCTTCAGAGCTTCAAACGTGTTAGTTTGAAGCTCCGCTCTTTGCTGACGTCAGCCGTGGTTGGACTGTCCCTTTCAACTTCTTCACCCACTCGGCCAATTTCATGATCTTTTCGACCGATGCGTCGCGGAACGACAGCATGGCGTCTTCATGGCCGGCTTGCGCGCACATGGCAATCGTGTAGCAGGAGGTGCCGCCACGAATGATTTTGAGCGCCAGGTTTGCCTGGTGGCAATGGACCCCGATGAACATGCAGCAATCGATTTTATTGTGCCAGATAGTCAGGTTCGGGTGGTTGGGATTGATTTCGACTTCGGGATTGATTTTGGGGTATTTGGGGCGGTAGTCCGGCATCGGGATCAGCATAGGCGTTTGCCCAGGCTGCATGCATTCTTTGAGCGTGTTGTAGAGGTGCCGGACGGCGGTGGCCTTCTTGGCCGCCTTCTCGTTCCACGCCCACAGGACCAAAGGGCCCGGGAAAATGGTCGGCACTTTGGCCATGAGGAATTGCTTCGCCGCTTCTTCGTATGCCTTTTCCTCTGGGACGATGACACCGTTGATATGAGCTTCCCCAGGGTTTGGCAAGCAGATCCCCATGCTTGCAGCCGATGGAGGAAGGAAATGTTCCGGGCCTGGAAGGACGCGATACTGAGTCATTGCGGCTTACTCTCCGGCAAGGGGTTAAGGAACGAGAAATACAGGTTTTCTGATGATCTAGACTTTCTTTACTCTAAGCTTTTTCCAAGTCACCCGCAACCTCGCAGAAGGCCCACCGATGCGAAATTTTGGGCTATCGAACTAAGAAGGCTTAGGCCTTTCGTCCTAACAATGCGGGCGCTGGCGGCAGGTGCCAATCACGGCAGCAAAGCGTCGGTTATTATAAGATTGGCTCTTTTGTCCTGTCAAACCAGGCGTGAGGCCGCAGTCTGCCACAGGATTCTGTGATATCTGGCTGATTGTTGGCCTGTATTCAGCATGTTACGGGGCTTGCGCAATCGTGTGCCGTGCGAGGGGGTCAGTGAAAGGAGCTCACGCTGTACATGGGCTCTATCTGGCAAGTAACGGTGGGCCGTTGGCCTATCGTTCTTTGGGGAAGACTTGCGTGAAGGGGTGGACCTCGACCCGTTCAAACACGCCATGGACTGTATAGGGGTCTTCGTTCGCGAACCGTTGCGCCTCTTCTAGCGAGTCTGCCTCAATGATGATCAGGCTTCCGGTTTTATCTGTGAGCGGACCTGCCAGCACGACGCGGCCTTGCGCGTCGAGGGGTTCCATATTGGCGAGATGCGCCGGGCGATAGATTTTTCGCTTGGCCTCTCCGTCGGGACCGTCGAATCCGAGAATGACGAATTTCATGGATGTCTCGCGGGTGGGGTGTGCCGTTGCGCTCAGGCCAGGTCTTCGATCGGGGAGCGATCTTTATAGCCGGTGGTCGTTTCATGCCACCAGCGCACTTCCTGTTCGCCGAGCTTCCAGCAGAGATAGACGACCCGGCCGTCATGCAGATGGGGGAAGTCGCAGAGGCCGAGATCCAGATCCTTCACCAGGATGCCGAGCTCCTGAATCGCTTGAAGATTGGTGCTGACCTGTTGCAGGCCTGAGATATAGAGATGCCCCACGGTGCTGCCGCCGCCATACTCGGACCTCGCGCTGGCCTTCTTGATCTCTTCCTTCGTGCGGGCCAGGACGGCCTTGGCTTGTTGGATCGAGATCAGTTTGGCGTTCAGCTGGGGGATCAGGCGGTTCGCCTCGGACAGCGTGAACATGCGCTCGTGTTGTTCTTGTTCGTTGTCGTGTTCCATAAGACCGTGGGCCTCGATGAAGGATCTCCTCATGTAGCACACCAGTCTTTTCTGCTGCAACCGCGCCGCCGGCTGGACGAGGGGAAAGAGGAAGAACCGGAGGCTGGCGAAAAAGAGCGTGATTCCTGTTGACAAGGCGCGCCGCCCGCGTTATCCTCTGGCTAACATCTCAGCTCGGTTCAGTGTTCTCTCCACACACAAGACTCTCTGGACGCATCTCGAAACAAGCCACAACTGCTCAAGTGATAGAGATGAATCAGCTCGGCATGAATTCCTGCTTGCGACAATATCCGCAGTTATGAGACAGAGTCGTATCCTGATTAATACCAGGCGCAAACCAGTAAGTCCTTCACAGGTCACCCTCTTTAGCTGACACACACGACAGAGATCATCAACTGTATTGCTATTCGCTATTCATTGAGTTTCAGGACAATTTCCCATGGTTCACCACGTGCGAGCGCTGCCAACGATGATGCAGCTGAGGGCTTGAGAGGATACTCATGACGCAAACAAAGGGGGAGGTTATGCATCTCGCGGAGCTGAAGCAGAAATCTATCGCCGATCTCAATGAGGTGGCGCGCGATCTGAAGATCGACGGCGCACCGAACCTGCGGAAGCAGGAATTGATTTTTGCGATCCTGCAGGCGCAGACCGCAAATAACGGCGTGGTCTTCGGCGAGGGCGTGCTGGAAACGCTCCCCGACGGATTCGGCTTTTTACGCGCTCCCGATTCGAACTATCTCCCGGGCCCCGACGACATCTATATCTCCCCCTCGCAAATCCGGCGGTTCAATCTGCGCACCGGCGACACGATCTCCGGGCAGATCCGGCCCCCGAAGGAGAGTGAGCGGTATTTCGCGTTGCTCAAGGTCGAGAAGGTCAATTTCGAAGATCCAGAAGTGTCCCGCGACAAGATCCTCTTCGACAACCTGACCCCGCTCTATCCCGAAGAGCGGCTCAATCTCGAGTTCGACCGTGAAGAATATTGCACCCGCGTCATGGAGCTCACGACCCCGATCGGCAAGGGCCAGCGCGGGCTGATCGTTGCGGCCCCCCGGACCGGAAAGACGATGATGTTGCAGGCCATCGCCCGGGCCATTATCAAAAACCATAAAGAAGTGACCTTGATCGTGCTGCTCATCGATGAGCGGCCGGAAGAAGTCACCGACTGGCAACGGCAGGTGAAGGCTGAAGTCATCAGCTCCACCTTCGATGAACCGCCCCAGCGCCATGCGCAAGTTGCGGAAATGGTGCTGGAGAAGGCGAAGCGGCTGGTCGAACACAAAAAAGATGTCGTGGTGCTGTTGGACAGCATTACCCGTTTGGCCCGCGCCTACAATACGATTGCCCCGCCTAGCGGTAAGGTCTTGTCGGGAGGGTTGGACTCGAACGCGCTCCAGCGCCCGAAGCGGTTCTTCGGGGCGGCCCGCAACATCGAACATGGCGGCAGTCTGACCATTATGGCGACGGCGCTGGTCGATACCGGCAGCCGCATGGACGATGTGATCTTTGAAGAATTCAAAGGAACCGGTAACATGGAAGTCCATCTGGACCGCCGTTTGGCCGACAAGCGGCTCTTTCCGGCGATCGATATCAGCCAGTCCGGAACGAGAAAAGAAGAATTGTTGGTGGACAAGGATCGTCTCAACAAGATGTGGATCCTGCGCAAGGTGCTGAGTCCGCTCGGGACGATGGAAGCGATGGAGTTCCTGATGGACAAGCTGCACGGCACCAAGACCAACCAGGAATTTCTCCAGTCGATGAACCGGTAACGCCAGACTTGTATCTGGTTGTAGAGACAGGGTAGAGTAGCGGGCCTTCGAATGGGCGAAGGTCGATGATTTTGACGTCAGGGGAGTGGGAACTATGAAGAAGGGTATTCATCCCGTGTATCGGGAAGTCGGGGTGCATTGCGCCTGCGGCAATAAATATAAGACCCGGTCAACGGGCGGCGATATCAATGTTGATATCTGTTCAAATTGCCATCCGTTTTTCACGGGGACGCAGAAAATCATTGATACCGAAGGTCGCGTTGAGCGATTCAAGAAGAAGTACGCGAAGAAAGAAAAGTAGTTCGAGAAGAGGTCATACAAGGGACCCTGCTTCGCTGAGGGGCAGGGTCCCTTTGTTTTTGTGCGGTAACGGGTGAACGCGCCGCAGAGGAAACGGGGTCATGGAAGCCGTCTTACTGAAAAAATGGGAAGTCTTGGCCACTCGTTACGACGAGTTGACCAATCAACTCATGGACCCCTCTCTGATGAGCCAGCCCTCGCAGTTGCACAAAGTCAATAAAGAGCGGACGGATATCGAGCCGGCGGCCAAGCTGCTGGCCACTTATCGCGACAATGCCAAGCAGTTGGACGAAGCCGCGCAAATTCTTGCCGATCCCACGGCCGGGGGCGAGATGCATAAGATGGCGGCGGAGGAGAGCGCCCAGCTCACACGCCAGCAGCAGGAGATCGAACAGCAGGCCCAGGAGCTGCTGATTCCCAAGGATCCGCGGGACGAAAAGAGTCTGCTTTTCGAAATTCGCGCCGGAACCGGCGGAGATGAGGCGGCGCTTTTTGCCGGAGATCTGTTTCGTATGTATAGCAAGTATGCGGAGGCCAAAGGCTTCAAGGTCGATGTGGTCGAAGCGACGGAAACGACGGGCGGGGGCTATAAAGGGGTTGTGGCGCTGATCGAAGGCAAGGGCGCCTATAGCCACTTCAAGTTCGAGGCAGGGGTCCATCGGGTGCAGCGGGTCCCTGTGACGGAAGCTAGCGGACGGATTCATACCTCGACTGTCACCGTGGCCGTCATGCCGGAAGTGGACGAGGTGGATGTGCATATCGATCCGATGGATCTTCGCATCGACACATTTTGTTCGTCCGGCGCCGGCGGCCAGAGCGTCAATACGACCAAATCGGCGGTGCGGATTACCCATATTCCGACCGGTGTAGTGGTGAGTTGCCAGGACGAACGGTCGCAGCTGAAGAATCGTACCAAGGCGATGCGGACCCTGCGGGCCAGAATCGTCGAGGCGGAGCGGGAACGGCAGGATGCGGAAACCGCGCAGAATCGCAAGGCGCAGGTGGGCACGGGCGAGCGGAGCGAGAAGATCCGCACCTACAATTTCCCGCAGAATCGGGTGACCGACCATCGTGTCGGTGTGACCTTGCATAAGTTAGAGCAGGTGCTTCAGGGCGACCTGGATGAACTCGTTCAGGCTTTGAAGGCGCAGCGTCAGCAGGAAGTGGGGGCGGCGTAACATGGATGCAGTGGCTCCGATCCCTCAGTCGACAGGCCAGGCCACGCTCGGCGAGCTGATTGCCGAGGCGCGCCGGCTGCTGGAGCAAGCCGGTATCGAGAGCGCGGAGCAGGAAGCCCTGTGGATTGTGGAGCATGTGCTCCGTCTTCCCGCGCATCATGTGATCACCGACCGGGACCGATTGCTGTCTTCTTCCGAACTGGCAGCAGCGCGAGGACTGATTGCGAGGCGGGTTAGGCGAGAGCCCTTGCAATATATTTTGGGGACCCAGGAGTTTTGCGGGCTGGAGTTTGAGGTGAGTCCGGCGGTGCTAATTCCGAGGCCGGAGACCGAGTTGCTGGTGGAATATGTTACGCAGCGGATTTCCACCGAGCGCCGGGCTACGATTGTCGATGTCTGTACTGGATCCGGCTGCATTGCCGTGGCAACTGCGCGATTGAGACCCAATGCGCGGGTGATGGCGATCGATCTGTCTGGTCCCTCGCTCCATGTTGCCAGGCGCAATGCCGCCCGTCATGGGGTGGGCGAGCGGATTATCTGGTTGGAAGGCGATTTACTGGGGCCATTGGCGGAGCAGGGGTTAGAGGGGCTGGTGGATATCATCGTCTCGAATCCCCCCTATATTCCTGAAGCTGATTGGGCGACGCTTCAGCCGGAAGTGAAACTGTTCGAGCCGCGAGGCGCGCTGGTGGCAGGAGCTCAGGGGACGGAACTGCACGAACGGTTGCTGCAAGAGGCCGCTTGCTACCTGGCTCCCGGCGGAGCCGTGATCATGGAAATTGGCGCAGGCCAGGCTCGTGGGATGCGCCGGATTGTCGAGCAGATGCCTGGTTATAAATTTCACCGGCTGGTCTACGATGAAGCGGGACTTGAACGGGTGGTGATCGTCGAGCGAGTAGGGGTATAGACGATGGATCGTACGGTTATCACCGGCGGGATACCACTTCGAGGAGAGGTTGAGATCAGCGGGGCAAAGAATGCCGCGCTGCCGATCTTGGCCTCTACCATTCTGGGCGGCGGCGAATGCGTGATTATCAATCTGCCCCGCGTGGTAGATGTCCTCACGATGGGTAAGCTCTTGGGGATTCTGGGCGCGAAGGTGCAGCATGAGGGGAATCGCGCGGTCATCAATGCCGACACGATCAGCTCGACCCAAGCCCCCTATGACCTGGTGAAAACCATGCGGGCCTCCGTGCTGGTGTTGGGGCCGCTGTTGGCGCGATGGGGAGAAGCGACGGTGTCGATGCCGGGCGGCTGCGCGATCGGGTCGCGGCCCGTCAATCTCCATCTGGCCGGACTGGCGAAAATGGGTGCAGAAGTTTCGATGGAACATGGGTATATTCGCGCCAAGGCGAAGCGGTTGAAGGGCGCCCAGATCTATTGCGATACGCCGACGGTCACGGGAACGGAAAATTTGATGATGGCTGCGTCGCTCGCCGAGGGGACCACGGTCATTGAAAATGCCGCGAAGGAACCGGAGATCGTGGACCTCGCGGATTTTCTCGTGAAGCGGGGGGCTCGCATCTCGGGCGCCGGGACGGATGTCATCACGATCGAAGGGGTCCGTGAGTTGCACGGGAGCGATCACGATGTGATTCCGGATCGCATTGAAACGGGAACCTATCTGGTGGCCGGGGCCATTACGAGGGGAGCGGTGACGCTCAACCGCTGCCGTCCGAATCACTTGGATGCGTTGCTGATGAAGCTGCGGGAAGCCGGCGCCGAGATCAAGGTGGAGCAGGACCGGATTCACCTCAATGCGGCCTCGCGGCTCAAGGGGATCGATATCCGGACGTTACCCTATCCGGGTTTCCCCACCGACATGCAGGCGCAGATGGTGGCCTTGATGACGGCGGCTGAGGGCACGAGCGTGATTACGGAAACGGTGTTTGAAAGCCGGTTCATGCATGTCGAAGAGCTGCGGCGGATGGGGGCTGAGATTAAGATCGAAGGCACTCGGGCTGTGGTGACCGGGCCGACCAAGTTGACTGGGGCTCCTGTGATGGCCTCCGACCTTCGCGCGAGCGCCGGATTGGTGCTGGCCGGTCTTGCGGCGGAAGGCACGACGGAGATCCTCCGGGTCTACCATCTGGATCGCGGCTATGAGCGGATGGAAGAAAAACTGCGCGGGTTGGGCGCGACGATCACCCGCCATAAAGAGGGAGCGGCTCCGGCCGGGACTCGCTGACACCATGCTGACGATTGCCTTGTCGAAGGGGAAAATGTTGGACCTCACGCTAGAGGTTTTTCGCCGGGCCGGCTATGCCATGGGCAGCCTCTCGACGGAGAGCCGACGGCTGGTGTTCCCTTGTCCGGAGATCGGCATGACCTTCCTGATCGTGAGGCCGACCGATGTGCCGACCTATGTCGAATATGGCGCAGCGGACGTCGGGATCGTCGGAAAAGACGTCTTGATGGAGCAGGATAGCGACGTCTATGAGCCATTGGATTTAGGGTTCGGAGCGTGTAGAATCGCCGTCGCTGCGCTCAAGGGCCAGGCCTCACGGGACCGGCTGTCCTCGAAAATTCGGGTCGCGACCAAGTATCCGAAGATTACCGAGCGGTATTTCAATCAGCGCGGCGTGGCGGTCGAGATCATTAAGCTGTACGGCTCGATCGAGCTGGCGCCGTTGGTCGGGTTGGCCGATCGGATCGTGGATCTGGTCGAGACCGGCAACACGTTGAAGGCGCATAACCTCGTCGAAGTGGAGTGCATCGCGCAGTCCACGGCCCGGCTGGTCGTCAATCGGGCGAGTTTGAAGCTGAAGTATGCGGTGGTCACAGAGCTGATCAAAAAGCTCCGGGCCGTCAGCCGCCCAGCAACCGGGTCTCGAGCAACCGCTCCGCGCACATCTTCGCGCGGGGTACGTCGAACGGTCAAGCGGACGCGCACATGAAGATTGTGTCCTCCAGTGAGCGAGCCTTTCTCCCTGCACTCAAGAAAGTCGCATCGCGTGCCCGCGTGCAAGGGGCTGCCGTCGAGAAGACGGTGAAGTCGATTCTGCAAGCCGTGGAACGGGGCGGCGACAAGGCCGTCCTCCGCTATACGAAACAGTTCGACCGCGTCTCCATGAAAGCGACGGAGCTGCGCGTCACCCCCGAAGAAATCAAAGAAGCCTATTTCCATATCAGAAAAGAGGAGGGCGACGCCCTCCGGTTTGCCGCCAAGCGGATTACGTCGTTCCACGAGCGTCAGCGCATCAAGACCTGGATGTATCAGGACAATGAGGCGACTCTGGGGCAAGTGGTTACGCCGGTCGATGCGGTCGGAGTCTATGTGCCGGGCGGCAAGGCGGTCTATCCCTCGTCGGTCTTGATGTGCGCGATCCCGGCCAAGGTGGCGGGCGTCTCCCGCGTGGTGATGTGTACGCCGCCGCAAAAAGGTCCGATCAATCCCTATTTGCTGGTTGCAGCCGACATTGCCGGCGTCACTGAGATCTATCGTGTCGGGGGCGTGCAAGCCGTCGGTGCGATGGCCTACGGGACCAAGACGATCCAGCGGGTCGATAAAATCGTGGGCCCCGGCAATATCTATGTTGCGACGGCCAAGCGGCTGCTCTACGGCACGGTCGGGATCGACATGGTGGCAGGCCCGAGCGAGTTGCTCGTGGTGGCAGATGGCGACGCCAAGCCTGCTCATGTCGCGGCAGATCTCCTCTGCGAAGCGGAGCATGACGAAGATGCCCAGGTTTATCTCGTCACTACTTCGGCGCAGTTGGCGAAGGATGTCGTGAAGCTCATCGGCAGCCAGTTGAAGGGACTGACGCGGGAAAAGATTGCCGCCAAGTCCATTGCGCGCCATGCGGTGGCCTTCGTGGTGACGACGATGGACGAAGCCATCGATGTGGCCAACGAGATTGCCCCGGAACATTTGACCCTCTCGGTGGACGAGCCCTTCGATTATTTAGAGAAGATCCGCCATGCCGGGGCTCTGTTCCTGGGCCGGTATACGCCCCCCTCTGTGGCCGATTATGTGGCAGGTCCGAATCACGTCTTGCCGACCGGCGGGACCGCGCGCTTCTTTTCGGCTTTGTCCGTTCACGACTACCTCAAAGTCAGCAACATCGTGCACTATACGAAAGAGGAGCTGAGCAAGGTGAAAGATCATCTCGTTCGATTGGCCCACATGGAAGGGTTCGACGCCCACGCAAAATCAGCCCAAAGCAGGTTCTCATGAAGAAAACTGTGACTCATCGGCAGGCGACGATCCATCGGGCCACGAAGGAAACCGATATCCAGGTTTCCTGGGCGCTGGACGGCAGCGGCCAAGGGAAGATCGACAGCGGTATCCGGTTCTTCGACCACATGCTGGAGTTGTTGGCCAAGCATGGATTCTTCGATCTGACGGTCAAGGCCAAGGGCGATATCGATATCGACGAACACCACACGGTGGAGGACGTCGGAATCGTTATGGGCAAGGCTCTACATCAGGCCTTGGGTGAAAAAGCGGGGATCAAGCGGTTCGGGTTTGCCTCGGCTCCGCTTGACGAAACCCTTGCGCAGGTCACGGTCGATCTCAGCGGCCGGCCCTACCTCGTCTATAACGTGGTGTTGCCGGACCGGAAGATCAAAGCCTTCGACCTCGGTTTGTTCGAAGACTTTTTTCAGGCCTTCGTCACCCATGCCGGGCTCAACTTGCATGTGAATCTGATGTATGGCCGCAATCCGCACCACATCATGGAAGCTATCTTCAAGGCCTTAGCCAAGGCGCTCGATCAGGCTACGACGCCGGAAGAGCGGTTGGCAGGAAAGGTTCTCTCGACGAAGGGGCTGCTGTAAGTCGAAGCGAGCGGTCGACATATGTTGGTCTACAGGGGCAGGTTTCTGAAAAGGAGCCTGCCCCTTTTGTTTTACGAGCGGTCTGAGACTGTGGGGCGCAGGTAGGCTCTGTAGATTGACAGTGGCAGGACGGCAGCAGTTGCGGTATGGTTACGGTCTTACGGCCAGACTAGGAGCGTAAGGGCTTAGAGCCCGGTATTTCGACGGTCCGGTCTTGCTCCACATCGGAGAATGTTCCGCAGGCTGCTCAAAAATGCCGTCCAGCAAGGCTGCAGCGAGTGAAGATCCGAGGCGTACCCTTCAGGGTACGTTGAGGGTCTGAACGATGCGAGAACGAAGCTGGCGGACTTTTTCAGCAACCTGCTAGAGAGCGGCTATGATTGCGATTATCGATTATGGCATGGGCAACCTCCGCAGTGTCTCCAAGGCCTTTGAGGCGGTGGGGCATCAGGCGGTCGTGACTCGTGACCCGCTCATGATCGGGAATGCGAGTCATGTGGTGTTGCCTGGGGTTGGAGCTTTCGGCGACTGCATGGCCAATGTTGAACGGTATGGGCTGGCAGAGCCGATTCGCGCCGCGATTCAATCGGGGAAACCATTTCTGGGAATCTGCCTGGGACTCCAATTGTTATTTGAGGAGAGCGAGGAGTTCGGAACTCATAAGGGGCTCGGCATTATTCCCGGCAAGGTCAGGCGTTTTCCTGCGGGCCAGGGGTTGAAGGTGCCGCATATGGGCTGGAACAACGTGACGATGGAGAAGCCCTGTCCCTTGTTCGACGGAATTTCTGACGGGTCCTACTGGTACTTTGTCCATTCCTTTTATGTCGATCCCTCTGATAAGACCGTGGCGGCAACCACGACGGATTACGGGACAACGTTTGTGTCGAGCATCTGGCGGGATAATGTGGTGGCCTGTCAGTTCCATCCTGAAAAGAGTCAGGCCGTCGGGTTACAGTTGATCAACAATTTTGGATCATGGAAATGAGCATGATGAACAACAAGGGATGGTCGATGGCCTTGGTGGGATTGGCTCTGTTGGCAACGGCCGGCTGTAGCGGGTCCAAGGTGACCTCGAAGTCGTCTGCGGAATTGCCGCGCTATCAGGTGCGCACCATTGCGCTGGTCCCGTTTACGACGCTGACGACGCCACAGGTGAGGGATGTCGTCGCTCAGACCTTCTCGGCCCCGCCCGGGGCCCGTCGGTCTGATATGGCGCTCGCGGTGCCGCCGCAAATGGAACAGCTTCGGAGTCAGACCTCCATCGTGCCGATCGGCGCGGGGGGCACGGTCACACAGTTGCTTTGGAGCCGGTTGAAGTCCCGGCAGGGCGTGACGGTGCTGTCGCCTGGCGAGGCAGCGAAAGTCTTGGCATCCCAGGCGGTGCAATCTCCCGCTGGTCCGGCACAGGCCGTGACGGTGGCGAAACAACTTAAGGCAGATGCTGCGCTGATCGGTCAGGTACTGGTCTATCAGGAACGAGTCGGTGGTCGCTTTGGCGCCAATCCCCCGGCTACAGTGGGGTTTGAAGCCAAGCTGGTCGCGGCGGACGGGCAAGTGCTCTGGGAAGGGAACTACTACGAGCGGCAGAGGCCGATGATTGAAGACATGCTGGGATTTTTTGAGCGTTGGGGCATGTTCGTCACAGCAGATGAGCTGGCGGGCTACGGGGTTGACCATATGCTCCTCGAGTTTCCGTTTGGCACGGCAGGGGAACGTTAACAGGGACGGTTTTTTCTATGCTCGTGATTCCTGCGATTGATTTAAAAGATGGCCGCTGTGTGCGGTTGCGGCAGGGCGATATGGCGGCCGAAACGGTCTATTCCGATGACGTGCCGGCTATGGCGAGGCAATGGCAGCAGGGCGGCGCAACGTTGATCCATGTGGTGGATCTGAACGGAGCGGTGGAGGGTGAGCCGCGCAATCTTCCCCAGATCGAAGCGATCATCCGCACCGTGAGCGTGAAGGTGCAGGTGGGGGGAGGAATCCGGTCGATCGAAACCGTGCGCCGTTATCTCGGCGCCGGTGTGAGCCGGGTTGTGCTTGGCACCGTTGTCTTGACCGATCGGTCGTTTCTGGAGAAGGCCTGTTTGGAGTTTCCTCGTCAGATTTTGTTGGGATTGGATGCGAGGGACGGGAAGGTGGCGGTCAAGGGCTGGACCTCGGTCTCGGAGACCAAGGCGACCGATCTGCTCCAGGAGCTGGCGGGCCATGCCTTGGGCGCCGTGATCTATACGGACATTGCGTGCGATGGCATGTTGGGCGGGCCGAATCTGGCGGCCTTGCGGGAGATGGTCGAGTTGTCGTCCTTCCCCGTGATCGCTTCCGGCGGAATCTCTCGCGTCGAAGATTTGCTGGCCGTGCAGGCGCTCGGTCCAAGGGTCGAAGGTGCGATTGTCGGGAAGGCCCTTTACGATGGCAAGTTAGACTATCGGACCGCAGTCGCGGCTCTTGGCCCTCAGTAAGGGTCTGGCGTAAGGGATCCCAGGCTGATTTTACGTTTTGCCTTTCACGTTTCACGAGCTGCCATGTTGACCAAACGTATTATTCCCTGTCTCGATGTCAAAGACGGCCGCGTCGTGAAGGGCGTGAGCTTTGTGAATTTGCGCGATGCGGGAGACCCGGTCGAAGTGGCCACGGCCTACGACCGCGAAGGAGCCGATGAGCTCTGTTTCCTGGACATCACGGCCTCCCATGAAAATCGCAAGACCATTTTGGATGTGGTCGAGCAGACAGCGGCACGGGTGTTTATGCCTTTGACCGTTGGAGGGGGCGTGCGGACGCTTGAGGACATCAGGGCTCTCTTGAACGCGGGAGCCGATAAGGTGAGCATCAATACGGCGGCGGTTCAGCGGCCTGAATTTGTGAAGGAAGCGGCGGAGCGATTCGGGACGCAATGTATCGTCGTGGCGATCGATGCCAAGCATCGCCCTGCTCCGGCAACCGGGTGGGAAGTTTTCACCCACGGAGGCCGCAAGGCGACCGGTCTGGATGTCGTCGAATGGGCGAAGCAGATGGCCCAGTATGGAGCAGGCGAGATCTTGCTCACGAGCATGGATCAAGACGGGCAACAGCAGGGCTATGACCTTGCGCTGACGGCTACCGTGTCGGAAGCCGTCTCGATTCCGGTGATTGCATCCGGAGGCGTGGGGAATTTGGACCATCTCTATGACGGATTCGTCAGGGGCAAGGCGGATGCGGTCCTGGCCGCGTCGATTTTCCACTTCCGGACTCACACGATTCCTGAGGCGAAAGCCTATCTTCGTCAGAAGGGAGTGGCGGTTCGATGATGGATATAGGGAAATTGAAATTCGATGGGCAGGGGCTGATTCCGGCCGTCGTGCAGGACTGGCGGGATGGCACGGTGCTGATGGTCGCCTTCATGAACCAGGAGGCCTTGCAGAAGACCATCGAGACCAAGTCGGTGCATTTCTGGAGCCGTTCGCGCAAGGCATTATGGGAGAAGGGCGAGACCTCCGGCCATAAGCTGCAGCTCAAGGACTTGTTTTTCGATTGTGATGGCGATGCCCTCCTCGTGAAGGTCGAGCCGGTCGGTCCGACCTGCCATACGGGAGAACGGTCCTGCTTCTTCTCCCGGCTGGATTCGCCTGAGACGAAGACGTCAGAGTCCTGGGGTGGAATTCTTGAGCGCCTCTATCAGATGATCCAAGAACGGAAACAGCAGCCGTCGAGCGAGTCCTACACCTCCAAGTTGCTGGAAGGCGGGGTCGATCGCATCTTGAAAAAGGTCGTCGAGGAAGCAGGAGAGGTGGCGATTGCCGGGAAGGGTGGGAAGAAGGAGGAGATCGTCTATGAAACGGCGGATCTCCTGTTCCATACCCTGGTGGCGCTGGGATACCATGGCATCACGCCGCAAGAAATTTATCAGGAGTTGGCGACCCGGTTCGGGAAGTCCGGCTTGAGAAAAGAAACTGCCCCGTGAGCGACTGTCTCTTTTGCAAAATCGTCGCGAGGACTATTCCGGCACCCCTCGTCTATGAGGACGATCTGGTGGTCGCATTTGACGATATCAATCCTCAGGCGCCGATCCATACGCTGGTCATTCCCCGAAAACATGTGGTCTCGCTGGCTGAGCTGCAAGATTCTGATGCTGAGCTGCTCGGACGGCTGCTGCTGGTTGGCAGTAAGGTCGCGAAACTGAAGGGGATTGCCGAGTCCGGGTACCGGGTCGTCGTTAACACCGGGTCTCACGGAGGCCAAAGCGTATTTCATCTCCATCTTCATGTCTTGGGCGGGCGCCATCTCGCCTGGCCTCCCGGCTAACGTAGTTTCACCACATTGACAGGTTTCTTCCCCGTCTGTTACCCTGAACGTTCAATTTTTCGACCACTTACGTTTACCTTCCTCGCCGGTGCAGGTGGGGGAATAGGAGCCGCGACTCCCGTGGGCCGAGGTTTGATTTCTGAAAATGTGATCAATCAGGTCAGAGATCGGGCCGATATTGCCGAGGTGGTCGGACATCATGTGAGTCTGACCAGGGCAGGCCAGAACCTGAAAGGTCTCTGTCCCTTCCATCAGGAAAAGTCGCCCTCCTTTACCGTCAGTCCTTCCCGCCAGATTTTTCATTGTTTTGGCTGCGGCGCGGGCGGCAACGTGTTTACGTTTTTGATGCGGATTACCGGCGCGAACTTTCCTGAGACGGTTCGTGAGCTCGGGCAGAAACTCGGGATCGATGTGCCGGACAGCGGGCCTAGTTCTGGGCCTCAGGCGGCGCAGGCGAGCCGCCTGGAACCGCTTAATCGTGCGGTGACGGCTTGGTTTCAGCAGAATTTGCGGGACAGTGCGACCGGCGCGACGGCGCGGGACTATTTGGCCAGCCGTGGTATTCAGGCCGGGACGATCGAACGGTTTGAAATCGGTTGTGCGCCGGCTGAATGGGACGGGCTCGTCAGGGCGCTGAGCAAGCAGGGTTTTTCTCCGGATGATTTAGCCGTTGCGGGATTGACGATCGCGCGGGAGCAGGCCTCCGGGTCCTACGACCGTTTTCGCGCACGCGTGATGTTCCCCATTACGGACTTGCGCAAGCGGGTCGTCGGTTTTGGCGGGCGTATCCTTGGCGAGGGGAATCCCAAGTACCTGAATTCCCCGGATACTCCCCTATTCAAGAAGGGGCAGACGCTCTATGCGTTGGATCTGGCGCGGGAAGCCGTCGCCAGGCTGAAGACCGTGATTGTGGTGGAAGGGTATTTCGATGCGGTTGCCCTGCATCAGGCCGGTCTGGCCCATACGGTTGCGACGTTGGGGACCGCGCTGACGGCGGAGCATATTCAGGTGTTGAGGCGGTTTGCCTCGAAGGTCGTGCTCTTGTTCGATCCGGATCAGGCCGGGGTTCGTGCCGCATTGCGAGGGCTCGATCTATTCGTGAACAGCGGGCTTGGCGTGAAAGTGGTCACGTTGCCGACTGGCGAGGATCCCGATACCTATGTGCGGAAGGAAGGGCCGGAGGCCTTTGCGCGGTTGGAAGAACAGGCGCCGAGTCTTTTGGACTTTTCCCTCGAGCATAGTTTGAGCACGGCGGAATCCAGTACGATCGAAGGCCGTATCCGTAGCGTGGACGATGTGTTGCGGATCTTACAAAAGAGCGAGCATCCGATCGAGCGGGAAGAGCGGATTCGTGTGGTAGCCGAACGGCTGGGGATTAGCCAGCAGCGATTGATCGAGCGGTATCCGGCGTTGGTGCAAACCGAGGGGCGGCGCTCGGTGGCCGTACAATCGGCTGGTGTGACCCCGGCGATGTTCAAGGGTGCGAACGAAGAGCGGGATCTGGTGTATTTGCTGCTGCACGGGCATTTGATGCCCGCCGATGTGCAGCGATTGAAGCCCGCGGCCTTCTCGGTTCCGGCCTGCCGGATCCTCGTCGAGGCGGCGCTGACCCATCTCGATCACGATGGCCGGGTTGGACTCAGATTGTTGTTGGATGCGGTGGTCGATCATCCGGATTGCGGGTCGTTGGCGACCGAGCTCTCCATGCGGGAAGACCATTTCGACGACGTGCCGGCCCATGTCGCTGGCTGTTTGGACACGTTAGAGCGGAAGCGGGCCGAGGCCCTGTTTCGGGATTTGATCGCGCAACTCAAGGCCGCCGAACGGGAAGGCCGAGTGGAGGATGCGCAGGTGTTGAACGCACAAGTGAATGAATTGCGAATGCAAAAGGCCGGTCGGCCTGCTGCCGGGATGTTGTCTTTAGTGAAGGAGTAGTCATGGCGAAACAAGAGTTGCTCGGCGAAGTCAAGAAGCTGATTGCGATCGGCAAAGAGAAGGGCTTTTTGACTTATGACGAGTTGAATAGCACTTTGCCCGCGGAAGTGGTGTCGTCCGAACAGTTCGGCAGCATCATGACGATGTTCGGCGAAATGGATATCGAGATCGTCGATGCGCCCGAGGGGGAGCGGATCAAGAAGGCCCGGGATGCCGAGGAATTGAGCGAGGACGCCGAGGGGTCCGATTCCGGCGCCGGAGATGAGAGCGAGAAAGAAGAAAAAGAAGAAAAGGAAATCGATTTAACTCCCGGGGCGCTCAGCCGGACCGATGACCCGGTTCGCCTCTATCTCAAGGAGATGGGGAGCGTGGCGCTGTTGAGCCGCGAGGGGGAAATCGAGATCGCAAAACGCATCGAAGAGGGGAAGAAGGACATCTCCGCGGTCATCTACGGGATGCCGATGACGATCGAGTTCGTCCTCGCCCTGCGTGATCAGCTCAAAAACGGGACGATTGATGTGCGTGAGATCGTGCCGATCGTCGAGACCGAGGAAGAGTTCGAGGAAGAACAGATTCAGCGGGACTATGAAGAGCTGCGGGTCAAGACGCTCGAAGGGTTGAACTCCGTCCGGAAAATCTCGACCTCGCTCAAGAGCCTGTACGAAGTGGCGCGGCATGCCAACAGCGATCCTGCGAAACAGAAGAAGATCAAGAAGCAGATCGACACGATTCGCGACCAGGTCGTGGAGAAGATGGAGTCCGTCAACCTGCATGGCGTCCTGAAGGACCGGATGGTGCAGCGGGTGCGGGAGTTGGCCATTCAGATTCGCACGGCAGAGCGGGAGATCATCAGTTGCCAGCGTCGGATGGGGATCAGCGGCGAAGCCGGTGCGGAGGCCCTCAAGAAGCTCGCCCGTGGTGACAGGAAAGATTTTCTCGCCGTTAAGCGCAAGACGAGCTGCACGGAAGAGGCGCTCAACGAGATTAAGAAAGTGTCCCAGGCGGCGAAGGGCCGGATTCGAACCCTTGAAACCGAAGAAGCGCTGGTGTCTGCGGAAGAGATCAAGGATGCGGTCAAGCATCTGGATGTGGCGGAGGAAAAGGTCAAGCGCGGGAAAGCCGAGCTGGTCGAGGCGAACCTTCGTCTCGTCGTCAGCATCGCTAAGAAGTATACGAACCGCGGTCTTCAGTTCCTGGATTTGATCCAGGAAGGCAATATCGGCTTGATGAAGGCCGTGGATAAGTTCGAGTATAAGCGCGGCTACAAGTTCAGCACCTATGCCACTTGGTGGATCCGCCAGGCCATTACCCGCGCGATCGCCGACCAGGCCAGGACGATCCGGATTCCGGTGCATATGATCGAGACGATCAATAAGCTGATCCGGACGTCCCGTCATCTGGTGCAGAAGCTCGGTCGCGAACCGACGCCGGAAGAAATCGCCGAGCGCATGGACCTGCCGCTGGACAAAGTGCGGAAGATCTTGAAGATCGCGCGCGAGCCGATCTCGCTAGAGACTCCGATCGGCGAAGAAGAAGATAGCCACTTGGGCGACTTTATCGAAGACAAGAAAGCGGTCTCTCCTCTGGAGGCGGCGATCCGGTACGATCTCCAGCGCCAGATCAACAGCGCATTGGAAACGCTCACGCCGAGAGAAGAGAAGGTTCTGCGGAAACGGTTCGGCATCGGCGAAGCCACCGACCATACCCTCGAAGAAGTCGGTCAGGATTTCGAGGTGACCCGCGAACGTATCAGACAGATCGAAGCCAAAGCCTTGCGGAAATTGCGCCATCCGAGCCGGAGCAAGAAGCTTCGGAGCTTCGTGGAAACGCTCTAACGCGGAGAGGTGCTGCCTGAGATTTGACTCCGTTCCCTGGGGCAGCCTAGAATTGATTGTTCGTGTCTGCGGAACAGGCGCGAGGGAGTCATCCGCCTGATCGGGCCCATAGCTCAGGTGGTTAGAGCGGCTGACTCATAATCAGCTGGTCCTAGGTTCAAGTCCTAGTGGGCCCACCAGCACGGCCGCAGAACTCATCGATTGAGAACGTTGTGTAGAACAACAGCTAGAGGAGTTCGTTGAAGCATAATCTTTCCCCCCTCATTGCGCTGCAAAAGTTGGATCTCCGCGTCATGGAGATTAACACTCAACGCCGGAAAATCCCGGAACGACTCCAAGCAGTTGAAGCGCCCCTCCGAGAAGCCCAGCAGCTCCTCCAGCAGACCAGTGCCGCCATGGAGGCCCTGGTCAAAGAGCGGCGGTCGCACGAAAAAGATCTTGAGGCGCACGAAGCCCACACGGAAAAGATGAAGTCGCGGCTGTCCGAGTTGAAGTCCAACAAGGAGTACCAGGCGCATCTGTTCGAGATCGAGGTGGCCAACAAGAAGAAGGGCGACTTCGAGGAAAAGATTCTCTTGTGCATGGAGAAGATGGAGCAGCTCCAGCAGACCGCAAAAGAGGCGCAAGCCAAGGTGAGTGTTGTCGAAAAGGCCTTTGCGCAGGAAAAGCTGGTGCTGGACGAACTGGAGAAGAAGCTCGCGGCCGAGCTGGCCGATCTCGAATCGCAGCAGCAAGCCCATTCGGCTCATGTCGAGAAGGGGCTGCTCGTCCGTTATAACTCGATCAAGGCGGCGCGGAAGGATCAAGCGCTTGCGGAGATCAAAGAGGGGACCTGCTCCGGCTGCCGGCTACAGCTCCCGCCGCAATTGATTTCCGAGGTGAAGCGCGGGGAAGATCTCCTGACCTGTCCCTACTGCCGTCGGATGCTTTACTGGGATGGGCAAATTCCTGTCGAAACAGGGTCAGTGCTCGAGCTTGATAAGACGTCGGTCCTTGAGATCGGCGAATCGTTCTAGTCCGTTTTTTTCGTTTTTCCCAGCACTGCCTGCGTCGTTTTGAAGTGCAGCTTCGCGACCGATCCCAACCGTTCCTCCCCGTGCTTTCTCACGATCATACGTCCGGCCAGTTCGACGGCAGGCGAGGCCCCCTTGGGCAGCGTCGTGCCGATTTCATCCGAGAGGCGCTTCATGCGGAGGAGGAATTCCGCGCGGGCCAGGATCGACGCGGCAGCCACGGCGATGTCGGATTCAGCCTTATGCCGCTGTTCCAGGACGATCGTGCGTCCTTTTTCTTGTAAGGCGTTCAGGATCAACCGCTCGTCGCCGAACTGGTCCGCGATGGCGCGCCCGCACGAGACCTTTTCAAGGAGGGTCTCCAATGCTTTGGCATGCCCCCAGGCCAGCAGGCGATTCAAGTTCCGGATCTTGAGATAGAGTTCGTTGTATCGTTGCGGGCCGATCGCGATAATGCTGTGGGGACACAGCATTCGAATGTCCGGCGCCATTTCGAGGATGCGACCGTCCGAGATTTTCTTGCTGTCCCGGACATTCATGAGGGCCAGTTCGCCCTGCGTCGTGGCGTCGACGAAGACGGCGGCGATGACCAGAGGGCCGAAGTAGTCCCCCTTGCCTGATTCATCGATGCCGATTCGTTCGATCGGTGTTTTGGCTGTTGTCTTGGTCACAGGCTCGAGGCTCTGGTGGAGATTTTCACGGAGCCGCGGTAATCTAACAGAGGCTGAATAGGCGGTCAATTTCTCAGATCGTGGGCAGGGGCCTTCATCAAGGAGGGTGGGCGATGCAGAGATGGATGTCGTTCTCACGTGGAGTGCTGCTGGTGGCCGCTGGGCTCGGTCTGTCGGCGGTCAGCGGGTGTGAAACGAATCCCTATACCGGACGGTCACAGTTGTTGATGACGTCCCTGTCGCAGGAAATGCAACTGGGCGCCCAGGCCTATGCCCAAGTAAAGAACGACCCGAAGCTGCGGCAGTCGCAAGATCCCCACGAGATCGAACCGGTCAAGCGGGTGGCGGCGCGGATTATCGAGGCGGCAAAGCGATCGAAATATGCCGAGATGGCGAAGCAGTTTCAGTGGGAAGTGATTGTGATCAAGGACGATAAAACCATGAATGCCTTTGCCCTGCCTGGAGGGAAGATTGCGGTCTATACCGGGATCTTCCCCGTGGCCAGGACCGAAGCAGGCTTGGCGGCGGTGTTAGGCCATGAAGTCGTCCATGCGCTGGCCCGTCATGGCGCGGAACGGATGAGTCAGGGGCAATTGACGAATGCGGCCTTGCAGGTGGCAGAGGCTGCGGCGGGGGTATCAGGCGGCGGAGGGATGGTGTCCCAGGCTGCGATGGCGGCGCTCGGTGCGGGGGCGCAGGTCGGGGTGTTGCTGCCCTTCAGCCGGAAGCATGAATCGGAAGCAGACTATATCGGCATCCTCCTGGCGGCCGATGCAGGATATGATCCCCGGGAGTCCGTCTCACTCTGGGAACGGATGGGGCAGATGTCCAAAGGCGGCGGTCCGGCCGAGTTTCTCTCGACTCACCCGAGCCATGAGACCAGAATCGACCAGCTGAAACAGTGGATGCCGGAGGCGATGGGCCTATATCAATCCAAGCAGGCGGTGCCAACTGCGGCCTTGCCGGCGCTGCACTAATTCCGCGGGGCCGGTTGCAACCGGCTCCCGTTCCTTTCTATACTCAAGCTGCGCGAGGGAGAGGACCGGGTGATCGCTTGGGGCGGCAACGCTCTTAGAGGAAAGTCCGGACTTCATGGGCAGGGCGCTGGGTAATTCCCAGGCGGAGCGATCCGACACCAGCACCACAGAGAACAAACCGCCGATGGCCGAGGCGATGAGATGCAAGTCTTGTCGCTGCGGATCAGGTAAGGGTGAAACGGCGGGGTAAGAGCCCACCGCGGTGGTGGTAACATCACTGGCACGGTAAGCGTCGCCTGATGCAAGGCCAAATAGGAAGACACCTGTCGGCTTTCTTCGGAAAGTCGGCGACCGGCTGGCCCGGCCGAGGTCTTCGGGTAGGTCGCTTGAGGTTCGAGGTGACTCGAATCCCAGAGAAATGATCACCCCCGTGTGGGACCATATCCCATGCGGGACAGAATCCGGCTTATAGGTCTTCTCCACCGCGCTTTTTTTATCGCTCGGCGCAGTTCCCCTTCTGTCACTTTCCCCGAGCAATACTCGATCTCATCGAGTAGCACGACGGGAATCCTTGCCCCGTACCGTTCCGTCAGGGCCTGATCTCCCTCAATTCTCACTTTGCTCGTCGTGATGTTCATTTCGGACTGGAGATGGGTCGCAATCCGGTAGATGACATCGCAGAGATGGCATTCGTCGCGGGACAGGATGGTGATATGGACTGGCAGGCTCATATTGTCGCGACTCAGACCAACGGATGAGGGTGGGCACGAAGGATATCATGCTAAGAGGGAGACTGTCAGGAGAGGGGCCAAAGCCGCGGCACTATTGACGCGGTGAAATATGTGGTGATAGGATTATGGATCTTTATCCCTGATTTTTCAGAACGTTCTGAGATATCGAGGGACTCGTGTCTGGTCTGTTAGGCCAAGCCGTTTCGTTGCCTATTGTATCGATTCCTCCGCCTGATTTTCACGGGCGGGATGGATGGAGGTTCTGTCATGAAGCTCACAGGCGCTGAAATCCTCATCGAATGTCTCAAACGGGAAGGCGTGAAGACGATTTTCGCGCTTCCTGGCGGTGTCGTGCTGAAGATTTTCGATATGCTGCACCAGCAAAAGGATATTGAGGTGGTCCTGACGCGCCATGAGCAGGGCGCCGGCCATATGGCGGAAGGTTATGCCAAGGCGACCGGGAAAGCCGGAGTCTGCCTGGTGACCTCAGGACCAGGCATGACGAACGTGATTACGGCGTTGGCCGATGCCTATATGGACTCTGTGCCGCTGGTCTGTTTTACGGGCCAAGTTCCGACCAGCCTGATCGGGAACGATGCGTTCCAAGAGGCGGATAATATCGGTTTGAGCCGCCCCTGCACCAAGTACAATTTTCTCGTAAAAGACGTGGCCGATTTGGCGACGACGATCAAGGAAGCCTTCTACATTGCGACGACGGGGCGGCCCGGTCCTGTGTTAGTGGACATTCCGAAAGACGTCTCCATGGACAAGGCGGAATTTACCTATCCGAGCTCCGTCTCCATCCGCAGCTACAATCCTGTGTATGAAGGCAATAAGTGGCAGATTAAGCAGGCGGCTGAGGCCATGACGAAGGCGAAGAAGCCGGTGTTGTATGTCGGCGGCGGCGTCGTCTTCTCCGGTGCCTCGCAAGAGTTGATGGAGTTGGCCGAACTGACTCATATGCCGGTCGACATGACCTTGATGGGGCTGGGGGCCTTCCCCGGCGAACATCCCCAGTCCATGGGCATGCTGGGCATGCATGGTACCTATTGGGCGAACATGGTCATGCATTACTCCGACCTGGTTGTGGCGATTGGCGCGCGGTTTGACGATCGCGTCACCGGCAAGGTCTCCGAGTTTTGTCCTCATGCCAAGGTCATTCATATCGATATCGATCCGACTTCGATCAGGAAGAATGTCAATGTCGACATTCCCATCGTCGGCGACTGCAAAACGGTGTTGCGCGAGCTGATCCAGATTTTGCGCGCTACAGTGAACGGCGATCAACGGGAATTGCGCAAGCCCTGGTGGAATCAGATCCGCGAATGGCAGCAGGCGAATCCGCTGGCCTATCAGCAGGCAGCGGAGGGGCCGATTAAGCCGCAGCATGTCATCAAGCGGCTCTATGAACTGACGAAGGATATGGACCCGATCGTCTCGACCGATGTCGGACAACACCAGATGTGGGCCGCCCAGTACTTTAAATTGGCGAAGCCCAATCGCTGGTTGACCTCTGGCGGGCTCGGAACCATGGGCTTTGGATTCCCCGCCGCCATGGGGGCGCAAGCGGCCTTTCCAGGCCGGCTGGTCCTTTGCATTGCCGGTGACGGCAGTATTCAGATGAATATGCAGGAAATGGCGACGGCGGTGGTGCATAAGCTGCCGGTCAAGATCATCGTGCTCAATAACCGATTCCACGGGATGGTCCGGCAATGGCAGGATCTCTTCTACGAAGGACGGTATGCCTCGAGCGATCTGGAGACGACGCCGGACTTTGTGAAGTTGGCTGAGGCCTATGGAGCGGTCGGGCTCCGGGCTAGCAAGCCGTCGGAGATCGACGATGTCCTCAAGGAAGCGATTGCGGTGAACCGGCCGGTGATCGTCGATGTGCCGACCTATCGCTATGAAAACGTCTATCCGATGATTCCTGCCGGCGGCAGCAATCATGAGATGATTTTGGAAGATCCGCCGCATTTGAAAACGAAACAGGCTGGATCGGGGCAGGTGACTCCGAAGGATTCGGACACGATTCTCACGGCCTAACTTTCGGTGGCAGGAGTACAGATTGGGTATGGAACATATTATTTCGGTGACCGTCGAGAATAAATTCGGGTCCCTGTCTCGCGTCGCCGGCTTGTTCAGCGGACGCGGATTCAATATTGAAAGTCTCTCGGTGGCGCCGACGCTGGATCCCTCCATGTCGCAGATGACCATCGTCACGTCCGGAGACGACCGGATCATTGAACAGATCGTGAAGCAGCTCAATAAGCTGATCGATGTCATCAAGGTTGTGGATTTGAACGAGAGCGATTTTGTCTCGCGGGAGACGGCCCTGATCAAAGTGCATACGAGGCCGGAGGATCGTGCGGAAGCGTTGCGGATTGCCGATATTTTCCGGGCCAATGTCATCGACTCCACGCCGGCGACCTATACTATTGAGGTGACCGGCGATCCCCATAAGATCGAAGCGATCATCAACCTGCTGCAGCCACTCGGCATCAAAGAACTCACGCGGACCGGACGTGTTGCGGTCGCCCGCGAGTCGATTCGCGCGACGAGCGTGCCGGCGAAAAAGGCTGTCCGCGAATAGGCGTCATCCCGGACGCAACGTCTCAACAGTTTTTTGTTACGGCTATTACCCAAGGAGTGAGCGATGAAGATTTACTACGATAAAGACGCCGATATTCAGCAGATCAAGAATAAGAAGGTCGCAGTCATCGGCTACGGCAGCCAGGGGCATGCCCATGCGCTCAACATGAAGGAGAGCGGCGTGAGCGTGGTCATCGGGTTGCGCGAAGGCGCCTCCTGGAAGAAGGCGGAGCAGAGCGGGCTGAAAGTCATGCCGGTGGCCGATGCCGTCAAGGCGTCCGATGTTGTCATGATTCTCGCGCCGGACGAAGCGCAAGCGGCCATCTATCGGCAGGATATTGCCCCGAACCTGAAGCCTGGCTCCTATCTCGCGTTCGGCCACGGCTTCAACATTCATTTCGGGCAAATCGTGCCGCCGGCCACGACCAATGTGTTTATGGTCGCGCCCAAGGGACCGGGCCACCTTGTCCGGTCGGAATATACGAAGGGCAGCGGCGTGCCCTGTCTGCTCGCGATCCATCAGGATCCCAGCGGAACGACCAAGCAGATTGGGTTGGCCTATGCCAGCGCGATCGGCGGCGGGCGGGCCGGGGTGATCGAAACGAACTTCCGCGAAGAGACCGAGACGGACCTTTTCGGCGAACAGGTGGTGCTCTGCGGAGGTCTCACGTCCCTCATTCAGGCCGGCTACGAAACGCTGGTGGAAGCAGGCTATTCGCCGGAGATGGCCTATTTCGAATGTCTGCACGAAGTGAAATTGATCGTGGACCTGATCCATCAAGGCGGCATCGCCAACATGCGCTACTCTATCAGCACGACGGCGAAGTACGGAGATATCACACGCGGTCCCAGGATTGTCACGGAGCAGACGAAGCAGGAAATGAAGAAGATCCTGGGTGAAATCCAGGACGGCAAGTTTGCCAGAGACTGGATCCTGGAGAACCAGGCGAACCGTCCGGTCTACAATGCGCTGTTGGCGAAGGGTGAAGCCCATCCGATCGAAGAGGTCGGCGGCCGGCTGCGGGCGATGATGCCCTGGCTGAAGAAGGATCAGTTGGTCGATAAGAACAAAAACTAAGAAACGAGGTTTCTGTGGCAGATCGTGCCGTCGGCATCCCGTTTGCCAAAGAAGGAATTCCCTTCATCGGGGCTGCTGTTGGCGTTACACTGCTAGCAGGATGGCTGGGTGGGATTATTGCGGCGGTCGGCGGGGCGCTCCTGACGCTCTTTGTCGCCTGGTTTTTTCGCAATCCCGCTCGAGTGGTGCCGCAAGGGCCTGGTCTCATCGTGGCGCCGGGTGATGGAAAAGTCATCGCCATCGAAGAAGAGTTCGAGCCGCGATTTATCAAGGATCGCAGCATTCGCGTCACGATATTTTTGAACGTGTTCGATGTGCACATCAATCGGATCCCCTGCGAAGGGGTCGTCGAGGATGTGCAGTATCAGCCGGGTTTGTTTCTCGTGGCCAGCAGGCCTGATGCGACGTTGCGGAACGAGCAAAATGCTTTGATGATCAGGACGGCGCAGGGAGCAAAGGTGCTCTGTGTGCAGGTGGCCGGGTTGATTGCGAGACGGATCGTCTGTTGGATCTCGCCGGGCGCCCGGGCTGTCTGTGGTGAACGATACGGGTTGATTCGATTCGGGTCGCGGATGGATACGTTTCTGCCGATCGGGACGGCGATCACAGTTGCCGTCGGCGATCGGGTGAAGGGTGGAGAGACCATCTTAGGAGAGCTGCGATGAAAACCACCGGACTTCGTCAATCGTTCGGGCGAGATGGGAAGCGGCGTAAAGCCGCCATGCATCTCATTCCGAATTTGTTCACGACAGGGAATCTCTTTTGCGGCGTCTTTTCGATCCTGTCCGTGTTCAATGGGAACTACCTGATCGCAGCCATCGCCATTCTGGTGGCGATGATCTTCGATGTGCTCGATGGAAAATCTGCGCGGTTGACGAATAGCACCAGCCATTTTGGCCTCGAGTACGACTCGTTGTCCGATGTGGTGTCGTTCGGGGTGGCTCCCGGCCTCTTGATGTACTCCTGGGCGCTAAGCGGACAGGGGACGTTTGGTATTGCCGTGATGTTTGCCTATGTCGCGATGGGTGCGGTGCGGTTGGCCCGGTTTAATTCGACAGCGGCTGTGGCGGACGGCAAGTACTTCACTGGCTTGGCGATTCCTGCTGCGGCAGGGGTCGTGGCCTCGCTCGTGGTGTTCGATCATTACAGCATGAAGATTGCGGCGGACGTGAAGCCCATTCTCGTTCTGGTGATGACGTTGGCCCTGTCGTTCTTGATGGTCAGCACCATTAAGTATCGAAGCTTTAAAGATATGAAGTTTAGCGGCGGTCGTCACATTACTTATCTGGTGTGGGGAATTTTAGCCGTCATGCTCGTGGCCGCTTGGCCACAGGTCATGCTATTTGTCATTTTTGCCGGCTATGCCCTGCTCGGTCCGGCAGAACGGCTCGTCGGGTTTCTACCCAAGATGGCCGGGAAACGGGCGCCGAGCAAGACCGAGCAGTCGGTGTCAGGATCGAAGTTTTAGAAGGCTGCGACGAGGAGTAGTAGGCACCTCGCATAGAAATCGAGAGAGCTGGTGGATGGTGCAAACCAGCCTGTGCGTTGCCGAACTCGCCTCTGAGCCAGAATCCGTGAAACCCGAGTAATGGATTCCGTCTCGCCCCCGTGATAAGGCGGAATGAAGGGTTGTGGGCAGCACTACGTTGTTCATAGCTGAATCAGGGTGGTACCACGGAGCTTCTCGAGCCTCCGTCCCTGGGCGTGGGGATGGAGGCTTTTTGTTTTGCCGGCCGCTGAAAGCGGCTGCCAGCGTCGTTCTCGGCTCATCGAAATCCTCAACGTACCCCTGAGGGTACGCCTCCGGTTTCGAATCGCCTGCGGCCTTGCTGGACAACCGCTTTGAGCAGCCTCAAAGCGATAGGGAGAAGGGGGAAACCATGACCAGGATGATCAGAATTTTCGATACGACTCTGCGCGATGGCGAGCAATCGCCTGGCGCCAGCATGAATGTGGAAGAGAAGATCATGGTGGCGAAGCAGCTGGCTCGCTTGGGGGTGGATATCATCGAAGCGGGGTTTGCCTACAGTTCGCCTGGAGATTTTGAAGCGGTGCGGCGGATCGCGCAGGAGGTCGAGGGGCCGACGATTTGCAGCTTGGCGCGGGCAAGGCCGGAGGATATCGATCGGGCCTGGGAGGCCTTGAAGGGGGCGCCTAAGGTCCGCATCCATACGTTTCTCTCGACGTCGGATATCCATTTGAAGCACCAGTTCAGAATGACGCGCGACGAGGCGAAGAAGCGCGCGGTCGAGATGGTGCAACGGGCGAGGGGCTACGTGGACGATGTGGAATTCTCGCCCATGGATGCCAGCCGTTCCGACCCCGCCTACCTCTATGAAGTGATCGAGGCGGTGATTGCCGCGGGAGCCGGGACGATCAATATCCCCGATACAGTCGGCTATGCGGTGCCGCAGGAATTTGGCAAGCTCATTCGCGGCATTCGCGAACAGGTGTCGAACAGTTCGCAGGCGGTGATCTCCGTCCATTGCCACAATGACCTTGGCCTCGCCGTAGGGAACAGTTTGGCGGCGGTGTACGAAGGGGCGGGCCAGGTTGAATGCACGATCAACGGAATCGGCGAACGGGCGGGGAATACGGCGTTGGAAGAAATCGTCATGGGGCTCAGGACCAGGAAAGATTTCTATCAAGCCGATACGAAGATTCATACCGAAGAGATTGCGAAAACCAGCCGATTGGTCAGCAAGATCACCGGCATGGTGGTGCAGCCCAACAAGGCGATTGTCGGGGCGAACGCCTTCTCCCATACCTCCGGCATCCACCAGGACGGGCTGCTGAAGGACAAGACGACCTATGAAATCATGAAGCCGGAGACGATCGGGCTGGTCGAGAGCAAGATGGTCATGGGGAAGCTCTCAGGGCGGCACGCGTTTCGGCAGAGGCTGGTGGAGTTGGGCTATACGCTCTCGGACGAGGAGGTCAATCGCGCGTTTGAGCGGTTCAAGAAGCTGGCCGATCAGAAGAAAGAGATCTACGAAGAGGATCTCGAAGTCATTGTCTCAGAAGAACTGGCCAAAATGGCTGATCGGATCACTTTGAAGTCGTTCCATGTGGCTAGCGGGACGGATCAGGTGCCGACCGCCACGGTCGAGCTCGAGTTCGACGGACGCACCGTCACGCAGACTGGAACCGGCGACGGGCCGGTGGACGCTATCTATCGGACGATTGCCGCCATCACGCAGACGAAGAGCACCCTCCTCATGTATGCCGTCAAGGCGATCACGGGAGGGACCGATGCCCAGGGCGAAGTTTCGGTCCGGGTGCAGGAAGAGGGGCGCACCGTGTCAGGGCATGGGGCAGATACGGATATCATTATGGCCTCGGCGCGGGCCTATCTGAACGCACTGAACAAGCTCTCCTACTTGGCGGGAAAACAGGCGCAGGGCGAGCAGAAGGTGAACTTGATTTAGCGAAAGTGGCCACGGTAGAGTCACCGGCTCAAGCCTGGGGCGGGAACATATTGTTGGCTGGGAGGCACTCCGTGGTTCATGTCACCCTGGCAGATCGGCCGGAGTTTCTGGCCGGCGACCATACTGTCTTACGGGAGTTGCTGCATCCGGCCAAACAACCGCTCGCGGTTGGGTATAGTCTGGTGCAGGGGACCTTGGCTCCCGGCGCTCGCTCGAAATGGCACAGGCTGACATCCTCAGAGGTCTATTACATTATTGCCGGATCTGGGCGATTGACTGTGGATGACTCGGTCGTCTCGGTGGGACCTGGCTCCGTCGTCTATGTGCCTCCCGGAGGCAAGCAGTCTCTAGAAAATAGCGGATCCACTGCCATCGAGTTCCTCTGTTTGGTCGATCCAGCTTGGCGGCTGGAGGATGAGGACGTCCTGGAGTAGAGGTCTGTGCGGTCATCACTTACAAAGAGGGAGAGTGGTCTGTGAAGGCGAAGATTGCCGTATTAGCTGGTGATGGAGTGGGTCGGGAGATCGTGCCTGAAGCGGTGAAAGTACTGAAGGCTGTCGCCGAGAAGTTCCAGCACCAGTTCGAGTTCGTTTCCGGCGATGTCGGCGGGCAGGCTATCGATAAAGTGGGGGTGCCGCTTCCTCAGGAGACCCTGACCTTGGCCAAGCAGAGCGATGCCGTGTTGCTTGGTGCGGTCGGCGGTCCCAAGTGGGAGGGGTTGGAATATAGCTTGCGTCCGGAGCGAGCTTTATTGGGATTGCGCGAGCATCTGGGCCTCTACGCGAATTTACGCCCGGCAAAGTTATACCCGATGTTGGCCGATGCCTCTACGTTGAAGCGTGAGGTGATCGAAGGGATCGACATCCTCGTCATTCGTGAATTGACCGGCGGTATCTATTTCGGGAAACCCAAAGGGATCGAGAAGCTGCCGAACGGGAGCGAGCGAGGATTCAATACCGAGGTCTATACCACGGAAGAAATCCAACGGATTGCGAAAGTGGCATTTGAGGCGGCGAGAAAACGTCGGAATAAAGTGATGTCCGTCGATAAGGCGAATGTGCTGGAATCGTCCGAGCTCTGGCGTCGTGTGGTCATCGAGACCCATAAAGATTATCAAGGTGTGGAGTTGAGCCATATCTATGTCGACAATGCAGCGATGCAGCTCGTGCGCAACCCGAAGCAGTTCGATGTGATGCTTTGTAATAATATCTTCGGCGACATTCTGAGCGATGAAGCGGCGATGTTGACCGGCTCCATCGGCATGTTGCCATCGGCCAGTATTGGCGCGAAAGTCGGATTGTTCGAGCCGATTCATGGTAGCGCGCCGGACATTGCCGGGAAGAATGTGGCGAATCCTATTGCGACGATTGCCTCGGCTGCCATGCTGTTGTCCTATGCGTTCAAGTTGGACAAGGAAGCGGAGGCCATCGAGCAGGCGATCGTAAAGACCCTCGAGCTCGGTTATCGCACGAAAGATATTCATAGCCCCGGGACTCGCCTCGTCGGTACGACGGAAATGGGCGAGGCCATTCTGCGAAATCTGAACTAGCTAGGCCTGTCGAAGTTGATGAGTACGAACCTCACAGCAGTTGAGATCAAGACCCTGGCTGGCACCGGCGACTCCGGCTGGTCTGGTGACGGAGGGGCGGCTCTCGCTGCCTGCCTGAATGAGCCGAAGAGTCTCACGCTCGATGCAGAGGGCAACCTGTTCATCGCCGACTCTGAGAATCACGTCGTCCGGAAGATCGACCGGAAGACCAACTGCATCAGCACGGTTGCGGGCTTCATTCAGGGAGTTGAGCCAGTCGCAGCGCCAATTGCGCCAACTCCCGTGACGGATGGAGTGGAGAACGATCCATTCGCAGAAAGCCATTCGGTCGCATCACATGCCTTTACGCAACAGACTGATTTGAGCGGGACCGTTCGGTATGTGGTGGCTGGGACCGCGCCGGCCAAACGGTTCAGCGGCGACGGTGGCCCTGCCGATCAAGCATTGTTGAATTTTCCGACCGCGGTGGCCGTCGATCGGGCCGGGCATCTCTACATTGCGGACACGCTGAACCATCGGGTGCGGCGTGTGGATGCGATCACGGGGGTGATCACGACCGTCGCCGGGGTGGGGCTGCCTCGCTATTCCGGTGACGGAGGTTTGGCTGTCGAGGCTGGGTTGAATGAGCCGGCTGCCCTGGTGGTGAGTGACGGCGGGGTCCTCTATATTGCCGACCAGAGCAACAACCGAGTGAGGGCGGTGGATTTGGCCACCGGGATGATTCGCACGGTCGCAGGAACAGGCACGGCTGCGTATAATGGAGATGGCATGGTTGCGACGGAAACCGGTTTGGCCGGTCCCGGCGGATTGGCTCTCGCGTCGGACGGCACCCTGTTCATCGCCGATAGCTTCAGCGGAAGGATTCGGGCCGTTGATCCCGTCACCGGTTTCATTCGGACGGTGGTGGGAGGCGGCGGTGAATATCGACATCAGGGGCCGGATGAACCGCCCAGCAACAGTCTCTCCCGGCCATCTGGCATGGCGTTGGATGGGGATGGGAATATCTTTTTCACCGACTCGGATAACCATCTGGTGCGGCGATGGGATCGGACCACCAAGCTGATTGAGCGTATCGCCGGTGTCGGTGTGGCCAGTTACGGGGGCGATGGGGGAGCGGCCCGTGATGCCAGTTTGAGTTATCCGTTTGGAATCGTGATGGATCGATCCGGGCATCTGCTCGTGGCCGATACCTTCAATCATCGTATTCGTGAGATCTCGCTGTAGGTAGGATTAAGGCTTATGTTGAAAAAGAAAACAGGCTATGTCGTGGCGATCGTCGGTGCAACCGGGGCAGTCGGGACCGAAATGATCGAGGTGCTTGAGGAACGAAAGTTCCCTGTCTCACGTTTGGTTCCCCTCGCCTCCACTCGTTCTGCCGGCGGGATGGTGACGTTCGACGGAAACGAGGTGCCGATCGAGGTCTTGACGAAGGACTCGTTCGCCGGCGTAGACATCGCGCTCTTTTCCGCCGGGGCGGATCTCAGTCGGGAGTTTTCGCCGATCGCGGTGAAGGCCGGGGCTGTGGTGATCGATAATAGCGCCGCCTGGCGGATGACACCGGAGGTGCCGCTCGTGGTGCCAGAAGTGAATGCGCACGACATCCAACGGCATAAGGGCATCATCGCGAACCCGAACTGTTCCACGATTCAAATGGTCGTGGCGCTGAAACCCCTGCATGATAAGGCCAGGATTAAGCGGATTGTCGTCACGACCTTTCAGTCCGTGTCCGGCACGGGGAAAGACGCCATGGATGAGCTGATGGCGCAGTGCCAGGACTTGCTCAGCTTCAAGCAGCCAGATCCCAAGGTCTATCCCTATCAAATCGCCTTCAACTGCTTGCCGCAGATCGACGACTTTCTTCCGTCCGGTTATACGAAGGAAGAGATGAAGATGGTCGATGAGACCAGAAAGATCATGGGCGACCAGTCGATCCATGTGACGGCGACGACGGTGCGGGTCCCTGTCTATGTCGGCCATTCGGAAGCCATCAACATCGAGACGGAGCGGAAGCTCACGGTCAACGAGGCCCGCGCGATTCTCTCGACTGCGCCAGGCGTGCTGCTCTACGACGATCCGGCACATAAGATCTATCCGATGCCGCTGGAGGTTGCGGGGAAGGACGAGGTCTACGTCGGCCGTATTCGTGAAGACGAGTCGATCTCGAACGGTCTGAATCTATGGGTGGTGGCGGACAATTTGCGCAAAGGGGCCGCCCTCAATGCGGTACAAATCGCAGAACATTTGACCAAAGGCTGATGGCTGAGTGGGGGAGTCTCGGTAAAGTCTTTATCGGAATCGGGCTCTGTGTGGCCCTGGTCGGTGTGCTATTGCTGATGGCAAATCGCGTTCCCGGAGTGGGGCATCTCCTGGGCTGGTTCGGTAAGCTGCCAGGCGACATCTCCATTCGGAGAGACAACTTCAGCTTCTCATTTCCCCTTGCCACCAGCCTGCTTCTCAGTATCATTTTCAGTCTGGTATTCTATTTCATCACATGGATCTTTCGCCGATGACACAACGAGGGACAGGACTGTGCCGCGCCATGATTGTGGCAGGGGCTTGTCTGTTCAGTTTAGTTGCTGACGCCGAGGCGGCGCAGTCGATCCGGGTCATGCTCTCGACCGATGTGGCACAGCTCAATGTCCGCGCCGACCGTTCCCTCTGGGTGACGGATGCAAAGGGCCGTGGTCTGGCGATGCGCGCATCGGTTCATGTGTCAGCAGAGGGAACGGGGTTTGTGCTGAATGGCGTCTTCATGCAGACGGATCGGCTGACGCTGGGCGGCGGAGAGAGCGGTCTTACGCTGACCTTCCCACGGCCTGCCAAGAAGCCTAATGGGGCGGCGGTGTTATCGGGCGACTTCGGCACGGAGATTTCGGTGAGCGGCCTTGTGTCTCTTGTGCGAAAGGGGAAGGGGTTTCTCGTCATCAATCTGGTGGATTTTGAAGAGTACATCAAGGGGGTGGTTCCCGCCGAGGTCAGTTCGACTTGGCACCCGGAGATGTTGAAAACTCAGGCGGTTGCAGCCAGGACCTATGCGCTCTATCAGCAGATGTTGAGCGGGAAGCGTGAGTACGACGTGGCAGCTACGGTGCAAGACCAAGTCTATCGCGGGAAGCAGGGGATCGATGCCGGGATCTTGCGCGCGGTCGAAGAGACCAGAGGCCTGGTCGTGACCTATCAAGATGCGCCGATCTATGCTGCCTTTTCCTCGACCGCCGCGGGGTTGACGGAGGATGCCATGAATGTATGGTTGAAGGAATATCCCTATCTCAAGGGGGTGGAGTGCCCCTTCGACCTTGCGTCGCCCAATTATCAATGGAAGTCCTCGTTCAGAGTCGACACCCTTGAACTGAATTTGCGGCAGCAGGGTTTCTCTGTGGGGAGGATCTCCACGATGGCGCCCATCTCGTTCAGCCGTGGGGGGCGAGTCGCGAAGCTGCGCATTCTCCATTCCGGTGGAGAATTGATCCTTCGCGGAGAAGAGCTGCGGAAAGCGGTTGGGTATACCATCATCCCCAGCACGCAGTTTGCCATCGAATCCATGGGCCGCGACGTGGTGCTGTCCGGCTATGGCGCGGGCCATGCCGTCGGGATGTGCCAGTGGGGCGCCAAGGAACTGGCCGAGCTGGGCTATCACTTCTCGACGATTCTTCAGTATTATTATCCCGGCACCGAAGTGCAGAATATGACGCTGGTCAAACCTCCGATTCCCCCTTCTTCCTGATGCAGCTCTCCGAATTCGACTTTCCATTCGATGCTTCGCTGATCGCTGCGCAGCCAAGCCTTCCGCGCGACCAGGCCAGGCTGCTCGTGCTGCAGCCGCTTGATCGTTCGCTGGCCCATCGCCGCATTGACGCGCTGCCGGATTTGCTGCAGCCAAGCGATCTCCTCGTGGTCAATAATACGAAGGTGGTGGCCGCGCGCGTGGCGGGACGGAAACGCCCGTCCGGGGCGGAGGTCGAGATTCTCTTTGTGAAGGATCTCGGCGATGCGATGTGGGAAGTGTTGATCAAGGGCACGTTTCGGCCTGGCCAGGTGATTGAGATTGGCGCGGATGCTTCTGCGGTGGTGGTCGAGCGCGGCGCGGCCGGAACGAGGGTCCGGGTGGAGAGTCCTATCCCATGGTCCGAGTGGTTGCGGCAACATGGCCGGATGCCGCTGCCTCCCTACTTGAAGCGGGCGCCGACCGATCAGGATCGCGAGTGGTACCAAACCCTCTTTGCGCAACATGAAGGGGCGATTGCCGCGCCGACCGCCGGGCTTCATTTCACGCCGGATCTGTTGGCGCGGCTGCAACAGCGCGGGATCGGTCTCACGTCCGTCACGCTCCATGTGGGGATCGGGACCTTCAAGCAGGTGACGGCCGAGCAGATCGAAGACCATCGGATGGGAGCTGAATGGATCGAGGTTGGAGCAGAGGCGGTCCATGCCATGGAGCAGGCGCGCGCAGCGGGGGGCAGAATCGTCGCGGTCGGGACGACCGTGGTCCGTGCGCTTGAAACGGCGGCTCGTGCGGAGGGCCGGGTCAGACCCTATCAGGGAGAGACGGATATCTTCATGACGCCGGGGTTTTCGTTTCAGGCGATCGATGCCCTGCTCACGAACTTTCACTTGCCCAGAACGACCTTGCTGATGCTGGTCTCCGCACTGGCCGGGACGGAGTTTCTTCGAGAAGCCTATGCAGAGGCGGTTCGCGAGCGGTACCGCTTTTACAGTTATGGTGATGCGATGTTGATTCTCTGAGAAGGTCGGAACGTCGTCATGTCTTCAAGTCAGAAAGTCCAGGGCGAAGATCGCCTGAGACGTTGGGACTTGAAGACGTGATGACGTTTGACGGGTACTAGAGCAGCTCGCGGTGAATCGTGATCGGGAGCGTAGTCTTGAGCGATTCCGTATAGGCCAGCAGCGCTCGTTGCTGCTTTTGAAAGAGGACGTCTTGGATAGCGCGGTCCTTGGCTGCGGCAGTTTTGGCCGGATCCGATTCCGTCTGCCTGAGCGTGAGGGTCTGTGCCTCGGCAATTTCGGCAGGAGTGAGAGCCACTGCGTCCCGGATGATCATCCGGGCTTTATTGCTGAGCACTTCTTTCGCTTCCATCGCTTCGAACAGCGCCGGCGTCAGATGGTTCGCGGCCAGGAGCCGCTGGTAGACTTCCGGATCGAAGGTGCCGTTCTTTTGGAAGTCCGGGATCTGCATGATGACGTCGCGCAGGTCGTCGTCTGCCACGGTGAGGCCCATGTTCTTCGCCGCGATCAGCCAGGTTCGATTGTCGATCAGCTGCTCGACCACAAACTGCTTGATCGTTTCGTCTTTGAAATCTCCGGGGACTTTGTCTTTGTAGAAGCGGTAGGTATTTTCGTAGGCGCGCCGAAACTCATCGTGGGATACGGTGAGATCGCCGACTGACGCGACGACGGTGCCGGTCTGTTCGCCGAATCCCCACCAGCCCATGGTGATCACGAAGGCGAGGGCGATGATCCCCATGATGGATTTGAGGAGCCAGGGATAGTTATGGGACGCGTCGCGCATCAATTTGATCATGACCACTCCTCAGGAAATTCGTAGAGGCGGATTGTACTCAGGGATCTTGTGCAAAGGCAAGAGACGACCGTTCCGTCATGCGGCGCGTTCAGGATCTGGTTGCGGGCCTGTTCGAACAGGCGTGAAATCGCGCCGTCCTGTCGATTTGCTGAAGAATGGTCTTTGTTTGTGCTGGATAGTTTGATTTGCTATACTTTGTTATTAAATTGTGAGGAGCGCTCTTGGCGGAGGAGGTTAGCGGGGTTCATTCAATCGGTGCCGGGATCTATCCCAAGGCGCAGGTCTTGAACCGCGGTATCGCCAAGTTGATCGATTTGTTCATCGTGGCGGCAGCCGGTCAAGTGATTGTGCCGGTAGGTTTCCTCGCAGGGTTAGCGTATATACTGATTGCTGATGGGTTTGCCGGGGGGCGGAGTATCGGCAAGCGATTGATCGGCCTCCAGACGGTGCTTCCAGGCCGGCATGAGGCCGCAGGATTTCGGGAATCCATCATTCGCAATATGCCCTTTGCGGTCGCGCAGTTAGCCTTCGCCGTCCCCTATGTGGGCTGGATTGTGTCGGTGGCAATTATTGCGTTCGAAGCGATCTTGATTCTTGGGAATGAACAGGGGCGGCGTCTTGGTGACGAGGTGGCCGGTACCCAGGTGTTGGATGTGGGGCGACTGGCGTTGCCCGACTGAGCGTGTCGTCGGAGTCTGAGGGGAAGGGAGAGCAATCGTGGGTTTTGCGAGCGATATCTTCGGATGGTTCTCAAACGATCTGGCCATTGACCTAGGGACGGCATCGACCCTCGTGTATGTCCATGGGAAAGGGATCGTGTTGAACGAACCCTCGGTCGTGGCGGTTGAGAAGAAGACCGAACGAGTGCTCGCGGTCGGCACAGAGGCGAAGCGCATGTTGGGCCGCACTCCGGGCAACATCATCGCCGTGCGACCCATGAAAGAAGGCGTGATCGCGGACTTTGAAATGGCCGAGCAGATGTTGAAGCGGTTCATCCAGAAGGCGCACAACCGCAGCGCATTCGTGCGCCCGCGCATCATTATTGGTGTGCCGTCGCGTATTACGCAGGTGGAACAGCGGGCGGTGCGAGATTCGGCGGAATTGGCCGGCGCCCGTGAAGTGTATTTGATCGAAGAACCGGTGGCTGCCGCGATTGGCGCCGGGCTCCCGATCACCGAGCCTTCCGGCAACATGGTTGTCGATATCGGTGGCGGCACGACCGACATCGCCGTCATTTCGCTCGGCGGCATCGTCTATAGCGAATCCGTCAAGGTGGCGGGCGATCGTATGGACGACGCGATCATGAATTATATTAAGAAGAAGTATAACCTCCTCATCGGTGAACATATGGCGGAACGGATCAAGTTTGAAATCGGATCCGCCTATCCCTTTGAGGAACGCAAGACCATGATGATCAAGGGGCGCGATTTGATTTCCGGCATTCCCCGCACCTTGGTGGTGGATGACGCGGAAATCAGGGAAGCGCTGCAGGAACCGATCGGGACGATCGTGAACGCGATTAAAGTGGCCCTGGAGAACACCCCGCCGGAGTTGGCGGGCGATATTATTGACCGTGGCATCGTGCTGACGGGCGGCGGATCTTTGCTGAAGGGCATGGATACCCGCTTCCGTGAGGAGACGAATCTGCCGATCATCACCGTGGACGATCCCTTGACCTCCGTGGTCTTGGGGGTCGGGAAAATCCTCGATGAGTTGGATCTGCTGGCCAAGGTGTCGGTCATGTCCCAGGCCAATACGTACCGATAAGGTTCCATCCCTAATTTCCTTATGTGGATGGCTAACTCTCGTTCTTCCTCCGGTGCCAGACGGCTGGCGTTCGTCTGCTTCGCACTTTTGCTGGCGGCTCTTTTCCTGTTTCCCGGTCAAATCCAAGGACTCTTGCAGTATCTCGGCGGGCCAGTCGGGCACGTCGCGCGTATTCCGCTCGAAGTGATTGCGTCCATCGACACGGGTATTGCCAATCGCTGGCAACAGTACGTGGTTTTGCAAGGCGTCTGGGAAGAGAACCAGCAACTCCGGAAAGACATTGAGTGGTTGCGCGGACAAAACAGCCAGTTGCGTGAGCTGGCTGCCGCGACAGAACGATTGACAGCCTTGCTGGAGTTCAAGGAACAGGCGCTCCCCACGATGGTTGCAGCTCGAGTCATCGGGCGCGACACCACCAACCGGTATCAAGCCATTATCCTCAATAAGGGCGAAAGCGACGGGATCAAGCCGGATATGGGCGTGATTACGCCTGCCGGTGTCGTCGGGCGCATTGTGAAGACGACCGGGGCGTCCTCGGTGGTGCTCCTGGTGACGGACCCGAACAATGCCATCGCCGGTCTCATCCAGCGGACGAGAGACGAAGGGATTGTGGAAGGCACCCAGCAGGGGCTGGCCCAGCTGAAGTATCTTCCGTTGCTGTCGACGCTTCGAGACGGCGATCGGGTTGTGACGTCGGGCCTCGTCGGTGACTTCCCGCGAGGGCTCGCGATCGGCACGATTACGCATATCGATAAGCAGGAAGGCGCCCTGTTCCAGTCGGCCGAGCTGATGCCGGAAGTCGATGTCGGCCGCGTGGAAGAAGTGTTGGTGATTCAGGCGTCGTACGGACAGTCCACGAAGACTGCGGGAGGAGTGGATTTGCCCGGGAAGCCGTAACCATGAAATTTCTCCTCTATCTGATTCTTGTGCTGCTGCTCGTCCCTGTGCAGGCGACGCTGTTGCCACATCTGAGCGTATGGAACATTAAGCCGGATTTAGGGCTGGTGGCTGCCGCGTTTGTCGGGCTATTTGCCGGTGAAATGGAAGGCCTGCTCGTGGGGCTCGCGATCGGCTGGGTGCTGAGTCTGTTCTCTGCCGGCGAACTTGGGCTCAGTCTCCTGACGAACGGCGGCGTGGGGCTCTTGGCGGGGTTCTTGGGACGGCAGGTGTCGCAAGTGACGTCGATCTCAGTGGGTGTGGGATTGTTGGCGGCGTCCCTGGCGAGCGGACTGCTCGCCGCCGCGAACTTCAAGAGTCTTGATCTCGCGCAGGTCTGGCAGATGGTGGGGGCGATCGTCCTGCCTCAAGCCTGTTTTGACGGGTTGGTCGGAGCAGGGCTCTATTGGCTGCTCTCGCAACGGTTTCAGGTGGCCCGCCTGAGGACCGAATAGCGGTCTCGGCGATGGGCGTGGCGGAATAATATTGCTTGTGAGTCATGGCAACAGCTGGTCTACACGATTCTGAACTCGGTGAGCTCCAACGCAGGCTAATCATTCTGCGCGTGGGGCTGTTGCTCGTCGTGGCCCTCTTGGGGTTGCGACTCTGGCACTTGCAGATTCGTGAGGGGCTCTACTACCGCGATCTCTCCGAGAACAATCGCACCCGCTCGGTCATCATGGAGCCGGCGCGAGGGCTGATCTACGACCGCAACGGGGTGTTGCTGGCAAACAATGTTCCCAGCTTCACGCTCTATGTATCGCTTGAAGACGTCAAGGATCGTAATGTGCTCATCGATCAGTTGACTAATCTGGTGGGGCTGGATCCTGTGTTTGTCAGAAAGAAGATCATGGCGAGGGGCAGCAAGCAATTGCCGCGCAAGGTGAAGGATCGTTTAAGCCTCCGTGAAGCGACGTTAATCGAGTCCCATCGTTTGGACATGCCCGGGGTCATGGTGCAAGTCGAATCCCAGCGGAATTATCCCGGTGGTGTGACGGCGTCGCATCTGTTGGGCTATGTCGGGGAAGTCTCGCCGGAGCAGTTGGAGCGACCGGAATTTTCAGACCTGCATCAGGGCAGCATCGTCGGCCAATATGGCGTGGAGAAGTTCTTCGACCGGTTTGTGCGGGGGCAGGCTGGGCAGAAAAGTATTGAAGTCGACGCGGTGGGCCACGAGAAACGAACGGTCGTCGTGGAACAGCCCCATGCCGGGGATAATTTATATCTGACGATCGACGTGCGGCTGCAAAAGGTGGCAGAAAATCTGTTGGGGGATGAGTCGGGCGCGATCGTCGCGTTGGATCCTAGGACGGGCGACGTGCTGGCCATGGCGAGCCGGCCAGGTTTTGATCCGAACATCCTTTCGCGGGAACTCACCCCGAAACAATGGGCCGAGATCGTGCAAAACGAGGGACGCCCGTTGAACAATCGCGCCTCGCAAGGCCAGTACCCGCCCGGTTCGGTCTTCAAAGTGATGATGGCCGCTGCCGCGCTGGAGACCAATACGGTGACGCCTGCGACGACCATCCACTGCAATGGAGGCTATCAATTCGGTCGCCGCCTGTATCATGACTGGAAGGCCGGCGGGCATGGGTCGGTGGATCTCCGGCGCGCGCTGGTGCAATCCTGTGACGTATATTTCTATACGGTCGGGCAGCGGATGGGCATCGAGACGATGGCCTCCTTCGCCCATCAGTTCGGGTTGGGGGAGGAGACGGAGATCGAGCTGCCGTCTGAACGGATCGGGATTGTGCCTTCCGCAGCCTGGAAACTGAAGGCCAAGAATGAACCATGGCTGCCAGGTGAAACGATTTCGGCTTCGATCGGACAGGGTTATGTGAATGTGACTCCGCTGCAGATGGCGAGTCTGATCGGCACAGTAGCCAACGACGGCGTAACCTTCCGCCCGCGATTGGTCCAGGCGGTGATGGACCGAGCGACCGGAGAGCTGCAGGAAAGGCCGACGGTTCCGAAGCGCACATTGAAGCTGAGACCCGAGATCTTGCCGTTGATTAAAGAGGCGCTGGCCGGGGTGGTGAAAGAGGGGACTGCCACGCGGGCGAAGTCGGCGTTGATCACGATTGCCGGGAAGACCGGTACGGCTCAGACGACGGCCTTAGGGAAAGACAAAAAGGCCGAGAAGGATATTCCGAAGAAGTTTCGTGACCATGCCTGGTTTGTGGCTTTCGCTCCGGTCGATGCGCCGACCATTGCCGTCGCGGTGCTGGGGGAACATATGGGGCACGGAGGGTCCGCCGCGGCGCCTCTCGCGAAGGAGCTGATCGAGACCTATGTGAAGCTGATGCCGCCTCTTTCTGCCAGCGCTACGAATGGCATCGTTGCGCGGGACGGTGATGTTGGAGGACAGGGCACACGATGATCGACCGGGTAATCAATAGCCGCGGCTTTGACAGTTTCGATCTCCGTTTTATCGGACTGATCGTGGCCATCCTGGGGGTCGGCGTGCTGTCGATTTATAGCGTGACGCATGACCAGGATGCGGCGTTCCCATTTTATGCCAAACAGGTTGTCTGGATTCTGCTCGGCGCGGTCGCGTTTCTGGTCATGTGGCTCTCGGACTATCATCGAATCGCCCGGTTAGCGTATCCTGCCTATGTTATTATTCTGGTCCTCTTGGCGGTCGTGCTGTTTGAAGGCAAGAGCAGCCGGGGGGCGCAACGGTGGATTCCAATGGGACCCTTTGCGTTCCAGCCATCGGAGTTTGCCAAGCTGGTCCTCATTCTGACCTTGGCGCATTACTATTCAAAGGCGCCAAGGGTCGGATGGCTCCAGCGAGTGGTGTTGCCTGGGGTATTGGTCTTTCCCGGGCTACTCCTGATCCTGAAGCAGCCGGATCTCGGGAGCGGGCTGAGCTTCTTGGCGGTCTATGCGGCGATGTTGCTGATGGTGGGGATGCGGTCGAAAGCCCTGGGCGTGATCCTCTTGTTTTCGCTGATGCTGTTCCCCTTCGCCTGGGAGGCGATGTGGGGGTCATTGCATGATTATCAGCGGCAGCGCATTATGGCCTTTGTTGACCCGACGTATGACACGGGGGGTAAGGGATACCATGCGCTTCAATCCAGGATTGCCATCGGCGCGGGAGAACTGACGGGGAAGGGACTCTACGGAGGGACCCAGAGCCAATTGAAATTTTTGCCCGAAGGGCACACAGATTTTGTCTTTTCGGTCTTTGCTGAAGAGTGGGGATTTTTGGGAGTGTTGGCGCTGTTGTTGTTGTTTGTGGCCTTGATCTGGCTGTCGCTGGAAATTGTGGCGCGCGCGAAGGACCGGCTTGGGGCGCTGCTGGCGGTTGGCATTACTTGCATGTTGAGCTTTTGCATCGTGGTCAATATCGGCATGACGGCGGGCATGTTTCCCATCGTAGGGATCCCCCTTCCGCTCATGAGTTACGGAGGGAGCGCGACGGTGATGACGCTGGCGTCGCTCGGTCTGCTCTTGAATGTCAAACGCCGGCGATTGAGTTTTCTTTAGTGAACAGGTGATTGCGCGGTCTCGAATGAATCGGGATCGAGGCACAGGGGTCGATGTATGGTGGAAACCGTCGGTCGACGAGGTGTTGAGTGGAGGCCGGAACCTGGGGATCCCCGCGTTCGTCCTCCCCATCGGTTCGACGGTTCTCCTGAACGGAAGGAGTCGGTATGGGAGTAGAAATTGCCATTACAGTCGCACGCGAGGAAACTCGCGTCGCGGTCTTGGACGGCGGAGTCGTCACGGATCTCTTCGGAGATCGGGCGAAGCACAAAGACTTCGTCGGGAATATTTATAAGGGAAAAGTGGCGAAGGTGCTGCCGGGCATGCAGGCGGCCTTTGTGGATATCGGCCTCGAAAAGGCGGCCTTCATGCACGTCTCGGATTTGTCGCTGGACGCCGAACCGGGCGACACCCTCGTCGATGTAGATGAGGATGACAAGGATGCCGATAAAGACGGGGACATGGTGGGTCCCAGGCGCCAAAGCTCCAAGCCGATCGAGCAGTTGCTGACCGAAGGGCAGGAGCTGATGGTCCAGATTTCCAAGGGGCCGATCGGGACGAAGGGCTCGCGGGTCACGACCTATGTGTCGCTCCCGGGCCGGTATCTCGTGTTCATGCCCAACGTGGAGCACATCGGCGTGTCCCGCCGCATCGCCCGTGACGAGGAGCGCGCCAGGCTCAAGGACATTATGAAGCGGGTGCGGCATCCAGGCTGCGGCTACATTGTCCGCACGGTGAGCGAAGGGGTCAAAGAAGACGAGCTGCGATCCGACGTCGATTTTCTGCATGTGCTCTGGCAGGACATCCTGGCGAAGCGCGAGCAGAAGGGGGCGCCAGCCTTGCTCCATGCCGATTTGAGCCTGAGTTTCCGCGTCGTGCGCGATCTCTTCGGGAAGAAAGTCGATCGGTTATGGATTGACTCGCGCGAGGAGTATCAGGCGGTCAGGGATTTCGTGCAGCGATTTTCTCCTGAGCAGACCTCCCGCATCCATTTCTACGACAAGGACGAAAGTCTCTTCGATCATCTGGGCGTCGAGCAGGAGATGGCGCGGGCCCTCAGCCGCAAGGTCTGGCTCAAGTCCGGCGGGCATCTTGTGATCGACCATACCGAAGCGATGACCGTCATCGACGTCAACACCGGACGGTTCGTCGGGAAGCGCGATCAGGAGGAGACCATTCTCCGGAACAATCTGGAGGCCGCGAAAGAGGTGGCCTATCAGATGAAGCTGCGCGGGATCGGCGGGATCATCATCGTTGACTTCATCGATATGGAGCGGGAGAAGAATCGCGATAAGGTGTACCACGCATTGCTCGATGCCATGTCGACCGACAAGGCCCGCACCAGAGTGTCCAGGATTTCCGATCTGGGGCTGATCGAGATTTCCCGTGAGCGGGTGCGCGAGGATCTTCTGCGTTCGCTTTCCGAACCCTGTCACTATTGCGAAGGGCGAGGCTATACAAAGTCGCCCACCACGGTGGTCTATGAAATCTTCCGCGATGTTCGTCGGATCGGCAGCAGCCCCGAGCCGCAGAAGATCGTCGTCGGTGCCCATCCCTCGGTTGTCGGGTTGCTGCAAGATGAAGAGCGGCAGGGGCTTGAGGCGGTGGAACGGGAATGTTCCGCAAAGATCATTGTGATGCCGGACGAGCATTTGCACTTGGAACAATACGATTTGGCGGTGCTGTAGGGTCGTAGTTTCCGTGCGGCGAGATCTATGGATAGCCAATCTGTAGATGGTACTCCCTCCGTTGAGGTCGTAGGGCCTTCGGGCCGTCGTATGACCTTGGCGCAGCTAGAGCCCTGGCTCCGCCTGCGAGCGATCGATGGAGTGGGGGATCTGACGGCTTTGCAGTTGGTTCGCCATTGGCACTCTCCCGACGCAGTCCTGCAAGCCTCCCGTGATGACTTGATCCAGCATGGATGCAGTCCGCAATTGGCGGACGCGATCAAGCGCGGGCCCGATAGTCCGGCCTGCCGGAACATTGAGCGGGAACTCAAAGCCATCGAGCGTAAGCACATTGAGGTTTTGAGCTTTTTTGATCCTGCCTATCCTGCGCGACTGAAGATGATTGCGGACCCTCCTCCACTCTTGTACATCACCGGCACATTGACGGAGCAGGATGAGTTGGCTGTGGCGATCGTGGGGGCCAGGCGTGCGACGGCTGCCGGGCGTGTCCTGACCGAAGAGCTCAGCCATGATCTGGCGGCAGCAGGTATGACGGTGGTGAGCGGGCTCGCGCGAGGAGTTGACGCGGCGGCCCATCGAGGCGCGCTTGCCGCGCAGGGACGCACCATTGCGGTGTTGGGCTGCGGGATCGACCGGACCTATCCGCCGGAACATGACCGATTACGCAGGCAGATCGAAGAGCGAGGAGCGGTCCTCTCCGAGGTGCCGATGGGCGCGCCGCCCCACAGTCATCACTTTCCCCGGCGGAATCGTATCATCAGCGGCTTGTCCCTGGGCGTGGTCGTGACAGAAGCCGCTATCAACAGCGGCTCGTTGATTACCGCGAAGCTGGCAGCAGAGCAGGGACGAGAGGTCTTTGCCGTTCCTGGCTTTGTGAAGGAAGACACCAGCCGCGGCACGAACGCCCTGCTCAAAGACGGAGCGGCTTTGATCGAGCGAGCGGAGGATGTGATCGAGGCGGTCTTGCCGCAATTGGATCCGGTGCTCCGTCTGCGGCTGCAACCCTCTCGCGCGAAGAGCGAGCGAGGCGATCAGTTGGGCAAAGAGGAACAGCTGGTGTATGATGCCATGCCGTATGAACCTCTCACCGTGGACGAGGTGATTGTCGCCACAGGCCTGTCAGTATCTGCAGTGATGGCCTCGCTCCTGTCTTTGGAGCTTCGACAGCGAGTGAGACAGCTGCCGGGGCAACGTTATCTTCGAGCGTAATCGCTGAACAGTTGCACGGATGTGTATTATTTGATACGGATGTGAGGGATAGCCTCACAGCGAACCGGAGTTTTCATGGCCAAGGCATTGATCATTGTTGAGTCTCCGACGAAAGCACGCACCATCGGCAAGTATTTGGGGCGTGGGTATACCGTTATGGCGTCGGTCGGGCATATTAAGGATCTGCCCACCAGCAAGCTGGGCGTCGACGTGGAGCATGATTTCGAACCGCAATATGTGACGATCAAGGGCAAAGCGAAAATCCTGTCGGAGATTAAGGCCAAGGCGGAAGCCTGCGACAAAGTGTTCCTCGCGCCGGACCCCGACCGGGAAGGCGAAGCCATCGCCTGGCATCTCGAACAGGAATTGCTCGGGAAACCCAAATCCAAGTCCAAGAAAAAGACCGAGAGCAACAAGATCTTCCGTGTGCGCTTCAATGAAATCACGGAAGCGGCCATTAAGCGCGCGCTGCAGTCGCCGGGGCAGGTCGATATGAAGCTGGTGAATGCGCAGCAGGCCCGCCGGGTGCTCGACCGGATTGTCGGATACCAGGGCAGTCAATTGCTCTGGACTAAGGTGCGCCGTGGCCTCAGCATGGGCCGGGTCCAGTCCGTGGCGATGCGATTGATTTGCGAGCGTGAGCAGGAACGGGAAGCCTTTTGCGCCGAAGAGTACTGGTCCATCGCGGTGACGCTGTCCGGGACCAATCCTCCTCCGTTCGAAGCTAAGCTGCACAGTATCAATGGAGAGGACGCCTCGATTGCGACGGAGACCGAGGCGCAGCGCATCGTCGATGCCATTCAGGGGAAAGAGTTTGTTGTCGACTCGATTGAACGGAAAGAAAAGAAGCGGAACCCCGTCGCGCCGTTCATTACCAGCCGGCTTCAACAGGAAGCGTCGCGCAAGCTGCATTTCTCCTCGAAGAAGACGATGACGCTGGCGCAGAAGCTGTACGAAGGCATCGAGATCGGGGCGGAGGGCCAGACCGGTCTCATTACCTATATGAGAACCGACTCGCCGCGCATTTCGAACGAAGCGATGGAGGAAGCGCGTCAGGTGATCCAGGCGCGATTCGGTGCAGAATATCTACCCGCCACCCCGAACGTGTACAAGACGCAAAAGGCGGCGCAAGAGGCCCACGAAGCGATTCGTCCCACATCAGCATCTCGCGACCCTGAGTCGATCCAGCAGTACTTAGAGCCGGATGTCTATAAGCTGTATCAGCTGATCTGGAACCGGTTTATTGCCTCGCAGATGGTGCCTGCTATTTTTGATGTGACGCGCGTGGCGTCGAGCCCCGTCAAGACAACCGGAAAATATCTGTTTCGCTCGACCGGCACCGTGGTGAAGTTTCCCGGCCATACGATCGTCTATATGGAGGGGAGCGATAAGGAGTTGTTCGCCCAGAAGCAAAAGGGTGAACAGGAAGTCGAAGACGAGGCCGAGCGCCAGTTGCCCTTGCTCAATGAGGGCGAGAAGCTGCAGCTCGTCTCTCTGGAGGGCCAGACGGTTCCCGGCGTGCTCTCGAAGCAACACTTCACCCAGCCTCCGCCCCGGTACAACGAAGCCTTGCTGATCAAGGAATTGGAAGAAAAAGGCATCGGCCGGCCGTCTACCTATGCGAGCATCATTTCGACGATTCAGGATCGCAAATATGCCGAGAAGGTGGATGGGCGGTTCGGTCCCACTGAAACAGGGCGGACCGTGAATGATTTCTTGATGAAGGGATTCCCGGACCTGATCAACGTCGACTTCACCTCGCACATGGAGGAGGAGTTGGACGCGGTCGAAGAGGGCAGCAAGCCGTGGGTAACGGCAGTGCGCGAATTTTACGGGCCTTTCACGGTGGATTTGGAGAAGGCGAAGACGATTCCTGGGCCCAAGGACATCGTGGAGCCGCCGACGGATATCCCCTGCGAGAAGTGCGGCAAGATGATGGAGATTAAATGGGGCCGCAATGGCAAGTTCCTCGCCTGTCCGGCCTACAAGGACAAGCCACCCTGTAAGAATACGCAGAACTTCGAGAAGCTCGAGGACGGCACCATTAAGATTGTCCCGAAGATCGAGCTGACGACGGACGAGAAGTGCGAGAAATGCAGCAGCCCGATGGTGGTGAAGACCGGGCGGTTCGGGAAGTTCATTGCCTGCTCCGCCTATCCTGAGTGCAAAACCACCAAAGCGCTTGCGTTGGGCGTCAAATGCCCCCAGCCAGACTGTGGGGGCGATCTCGTTCAGAAGCGAACCAAGAAAGGAGCTCGGGCCTTTTTTGCCTGTAGCAAGTATCCGGCCTGCGAATATGCCATGTGGGATCGTCCGATCAACAAGGCCTGCCCGACCTGCAGCGCCCCGTTCCTCATCGAGAAAGTCAGTAAGCAGGTTGGCCGCAGCGTCCAGTGCCGCAACGAGGAATGCGGTTACAAGGAAGCCAGTTAATTCATTCCCCCGCCACAGTTCTATAGCATATTGAATTCAGACAATCGGGAGAATCTGCCTGCTTGACAGGGGGTGTCTGTTGTTTTACTATTGATAATAGTTATCAGTATCGACATGGAGGCTGGCAGGCTATGTACATTTGTCTTTGCCGTGGCATCACCGAAAGTGCAATAAAGCGGTTAGGTGAGGAGGGTGTTGTGTGTCCTCATGCTCTGGCCTGCGAGTTGGGTCTGAACGAGCCGGACTGCTGTGGGCGTTGCCTTAAAAAAATTGAGGCCTTGACGGCCATTGCGCAACAACATGCCCGCTCACCCGCTGGGTGATCGGGCGACGGAAGCGTAGTGAGACGGTTATGCGGTGTGTTAGCATGATGCTGGGCGTTTCGGTCACCCTATTGCGTTGCTTAAAATGGGATGAGTGAGAAATGAGAGGGAGATTTTATGAAAGCTAAAGAAGGTGTCGTCAACATTCTGAACAAGGTCTTGACGGCTGATTTGACCGCCATAAACCAGTACTTCGTCCATGCCAAGATGTGCGAGAACTGGGGCTATGAACGGCTCCAACATAAAGTGCGGGCGCGTAGCATCGATGAGATGAAGGATGCCGATGAACTCATCGGTCACATTCTCTATCTGGAGGGCGTGCCGAACGTGCAACGCATGAACGCAGTGCAGGTGGGAGAAACAGTTCCTGAGCAGCTGAATCTCGATCTCAAGGCAGAGCAGGAAATGCTCACGCTGCTCAGTGAAGGGGTTGTGCATTGCACCAAGGTGGCTGACTTCACCACACGGCATATGTTCGAAGAGATGGCGACAGATGTCGATGCGCACATCGATTGGATTGAAACGCAGATGGAAACGATCAAGCAGGTCGGTCTGGAGAACTATCTTTCTGAGCAAATCAAGAAAGAGAGCTAACCACGATCATGAAATCTAAAGAAGGAGTCCTAGAGTATTTGAATCAGGTCTTGAAGTCGGAACTGACGGCGGTGCATCAGTACCTGCTCCATGCGGCCTTGTGCAAGAATTGGGGCTATGGACGGCTGCATGAGCAATTGAGCCATCTCGCCAATGAGGAAGTGGGCCATTCTTCCGGCCTGATCGGTCACATTCTGTATCTGGACGGGACCCCGGAGGTCGGGCACCTCGATCGGGTGGGGGTGGGGCGCACGGTACAGGACCTGTTCACGGCAGATTTGAGATTTGAGCGTGAGGATGTGGAGCTGCTCCGCAAGGCCATCGCCCACTGCGCCAAGGTTGAAGATTTTACGACTCGCCATATGCTTGAGGTTATGATCGAAGATTCCGAAGAGCATGTCGACTGGTTTGAGACGCAGCTCAGGACGATCGAGCAGGTTGGTCTCGACCGGTATCTCGCCGAGCAGATCAAGAAGTAAGCGACCCTTCCATACTACTCTCCATCATCTGTCATTTCCCAATTCCCTTTTTGAAAGAGAGGGCGGGGGCCTCAGGAGGAAGAGAGGCCCCCGCCCGCGAAGCGGGAGGGCACTCCCGCTTCGTGGCCGGTGTTAGTCAGGCACCGGCATAATGTTTCGTCTGACATTCTCTCTCGCCCCTGGATGCTGCGCCTCCGGCATGCCGCTGAAAGACCTCACGAGTATCTGCACCAATTCAGGGTCAAATTGGCTGCCGGCCGAGACTTGAATAATCCGTAACGCAATGGCTTGGCGCCGTGAGCGGCAACAGACGCCTGGCACCTGAATGGCGTCGAAAGCGTCGGCGATGGCTAGAATCCTGGCTCCCAGAGGAATGAAGGCGCCTCTGATTCCGTAGGGGTAGCCCGATCCGTCCCAGCGCTCGTGGTGATGGGCGATGAGGATCGAGGCTTCCCTCAAGAACAAAAACGGTTCGAGCAGCGTCGCGCCAAGGCGGGAATGGTTCTGAATGGCGACGTAATCCTCGGAATCGAGGGAGTCGTTGTTCTCCACGAGGTCAGTCGGGAGCATCAAGAGCCCGATATCGTGGAGTAACGCGGCGAGTGTCAGGTTGTGCAACTCGCCGGGAGCCAGTCCCACCGCTTGTCCGATCAGCCCTGAGATTACAGCCGTGCGGCGTCCGTGGCCTGCCTGGGAGGGGAGTGCGCGATCCAACTCCTTGCTCACTTGCCGCACGAGGATACTTTCGACGTCACGGCGTGATGCCAACGGGAGTCGGAGTCGGTCGATCTTCCGGAGCATGGCCTGCATCGTGACGATCCCGGGGTGGATATGTTCAGCGACGCGCTGTTTCATCGTTATTCCTCCAAGAGAAACAAAAAGCCCGAGACCACTCTTGTGATCTCGGGCTCTGGGTGAAAACCTCTGGCCGCAGTTTGTATCGAACGTCGGGGCGCGTTAGGTCATTCTTCTTTCCCGTGTCCGTGCTTGCCTGCCATCAACGGCTGTTTCAAGACCCACATCTCGTAGAGGGGGACGACCATCATGATGAAGAAGCCCACGGTCATGAGGGTGTCGCCCGTTAGCATCGTGATTACGAATACCGGCGAGATATAGCTGATGAGCCAGGGGGACAAGAGGTCCAGCGTCACGCCGCCGAAGGAGATCCAGGTCGTGACGATTTTCAGTCTGCTGCTGGCGTTGGTGAGATAGAGCACATGGACTAGGATCATGAACACGACCGGCATCGTAAAAAGGTGGAAGTGGGTGATTTCCGCCAGCTCTCTGAACGACATCGGTTCGCCGAAGGTGACGTCGGAGCCTCGATAGTGATTGGCGATCCCTTCCGGCGACAGACCTGTCATGCTGTGGGCCCAGAAGAAGGAAAAGGTAAAGCCAACCAGCATCAAGAAGAGAAAGAAGGTATAGACCAGACGGATATGCCGGTCTGAGTCGCGGAGGCGGAAACGGGTGTTGAAGTTGCGCATGGTTGAGAAGGTCGTCCGTCCCTGTTAGTTTCCGAAGATGGACCCGAGTATCCCCTTCTCGGATTTCTTGGCAGCGACAGTATCGCTGCCCAGCCCCGCCGGTTTCAAATAGAATTCGTCGACGAGGACGAGGACACGTTTGACGCCGGCGCTGATCGACCGGACCGACATCGTAGCGCCGCTGATGTTGATAATGTCTTTGTTGATGCGGACCGGATCGAGGACCGTTTTCCCCTCGTACTGGACGTTGAATCGCTTGGTTCTCACCTCGCTGCCGCGCGCTTCGCGAAAGACGAGCAATTCGACGTTCGAAACACGGCCGCGCGCGTCCACCCCGACCATATAGGTCATCGGTTTGTGTTTGCCGATGGTATTCTGCACAAGGGCATAGCCATCGATCTGTGAGCCGGTTTCGCCGATGTAGACCTCAAAGGCCTCCTCCGGGAATTTCCAGCCGATCCGCTCCTCGATCACCGTTTTCTTCTCCGCAGAAACTTTCAGGAGCTCTTTTTTGATGCGCTCGGACTTTGGGAACATCAGCTTGACCGCCTCTTCTTCACTCATGAAGACTTCGGCCATCGACATTTCTTGTTCTGTCAAGTACCGTTTGAGCTCGCTGTCCCACACTCGTTCAGCCAGGGCTATGGCCGGGGAGATGAGGAAGGCAAGCGCCAGTGAGAGTGCGAACCATCGAGTGATCATGGGTGGATACAGCCCTTCTCTTTCAATCTTCCGTTGAGCCGCGCGACGACTTCGTTCGTCGCATCCTCCGATGGCTCTGCGGGCCACCATTTGGTGGCTTGCGAGGTGACGCCGCCGCGTGAATGCCAGCGCTGCCTGGTTTCCAATACACTGACAGAGGCCACGTCGTTCATGCGTTTGACGGAGACCGTCATGCGGGCCCGCTCTTTGTTGCCGAAGCCTTCCCGTCCAAAGATGCCGAATGAATTTTCTGAAGTTGGGACAACGTCCAGCCAGTTGGTCTCGATTAGCCCCTTCTCTTTATCGTAGGTCGCGACGGATTGACCCTTCATGGTCTCCAGCGCGGCATCCCAGACGATGTCGTAGGAACAGACGAAATATTGCTCATGGCTTCCGCTGAGCGACGCGCACCCGACAGAGAGGAGCGCGACGGCTACCAGAGTGATTCGACGTGTAGACATTGTGTACGCTGCTCTTTCTTGTTCATGGCGATCCCTCCCTTCTGAGGGAGGGATCGCCTGTATCCGCCTAGAAATAGGTCGCGGCTGAGATGACCAGAGCACCGTCGTGAATTCGTTCCCCCGTGTTCGGGTTAAACGCCTTTGGCATATACTGATAGCTGATCTTGAAGACAGCGTCTTCGACGGGCCGATAGTTTAGGCCAAAGGACACCTGCTCGAGATCACCCTTGCTTTCAGCATGGTTATCCATGTTGAGATTGACGCGATCATACCGGACAACCGCCGTAAAGGTCGAGCCTTCGCCAAACCGTTTCGGCGAGAGTTTGGTCAGGAACGACGGCATGAAGTGGTAGTTTCCCTGTATATAGAACCCTTGCATCCGCTGAGGAGGGGCCGCCAAGGGATTCATAGTGTCAAGGCCAGTCAGCCGCGCGCCTGTGGTATACCCCAGGGTATTGCCTGGAATTGCGCGGGAGTTTCCCCTCGCATAGGCCCAGGCTGCTTCTCCGATGATCTCAAGTGGCCCCTTTTGGAGTGTCCAGTCAATGGCCGTGATACTCAGGGGGTTATAACTGGTAGGGGATTGATTGCCGTAATAGCTCGAACCGGCGACTTCTATCCCGAGGATCGGGCTAAAAGCCACGCGGCCTGAGATCGCTTTGCCGTTATTGATGTCCAGTCCGTCATCGGATGCACAGGTCCGTTGGCGAGACTTTTTCGTACCGTTTTCCTCACTGACGCGTGGAGTACCGTCAGCCTTATATCCGCATGGACCGGTCGTGACGTAGAGCTCATAGTCCAGTTTGCTCGTGCGGCCTGGATAGAAGGTCCCATAGAAGCCTGCGCCTGTTTCGGCCATGGTTGATGGAATCACGAGCCGGCTGACAAGCGGGCGGTCGGTCAAATCGTTCAGTGGTGAGTCGTGGAGCAGGTTGAACTTGCCGAGCGGGATGAGCAGAATTCCCGCACGAATGTTGAAAGGCTCATTCACGAGATAGTCCATATGGGCAAATTCGAGGCTGATTTCATTTACACCGCCCGACTCTCTGATCCCATGTTCGATCTCAAGCTCAGAAGCAAACTTCACATGCTCAGTAATGTCCGCATAAATGAAAGGGACGAATCGTTGCTGGTCAAAGCCGTTGGTCGTCCCTTGCTTGTGGTTGATATCCTTGTAGTCGCCGGTTTCCAGGACACCCTTGCGGTGGCTTCGATATTGGATATCCATGTAGCCGCCGACAATGGCCTTTGGTGCTGCGACGAAGGGTTTGGCATAGACCAGGCGGCCTGAGCCGGATGAACTAAAAGACAAGGCCTGCTGTTTTTCCGTACGGAGATCCTTGCCAACTTCCGGAAGCGAGCCTATGCCTGGTTCGTTGGTTTGGCTTACGGTTCCTTCTCGGCGTTCGGAGGCGCCGTCGCGGCGCTCGTAATCCTGCATCCGCTTGTTGACTGCTTCATCGACTAATTTCTTGATGTCTTCCGGGGTCATGTTTTCTGCCATGGCCGGCATGACCGGCAAGCTGGCGAGTACGAGAGCCCCGAGGATTGAGCGTATCCTCATTGCAAACCTCCATGAGAAAAATAGGGGTGATGGTTTGACTCGGGACTCGCTGGTCTCTGGTCTTTTTTGAGCAGACAGGGATCGGTCGATCATGATGTGGCCGTGCTCCATCCTTGAATGGCAGAGAAGGGGATCACGACAATGCGCTTGCAGCGCTTGCACTTGAGCTCCAGCCCTTGCCCGCACACCTTGGCAATCAATTGCCCGCACTCGCAGCGGGTTTCGCCGCAATCGGTTGGGTGGTTTATCTGAGGCGTCGCGCTGGCCATGATCGGTCGCTTTTCTGTCTAAATGAAATTGAGAACGATTATTAATATCTCACAAATGGCTTCTTTGTCAAGTAGGGTGTAAATGCCTATTTGCAAGGAGGAAACAGTGCATTAGTCCCTCTCATGCCCTATAATTCGTTGCCATTTATGGAGGGGAATTCATGCGTTTCAAGCCGTTAAGAAAGTTGCTCTATATCCAGACGTGCTGTCTGACGTTGCTGGCTGGCCTCTTCTTCGGCTGTGCGGGAGTTCTATCTGGCCAGGAGTCGGTCGTGGTCACCAGAGCCCAGATGCAGATGGGCACGTTGGTCAAGATTACGGCTGTGGGGCGAAGTGAGTCTGACGCGCAGGCTGCGGTTGCTGCGGGGTTTTCCGAGATCCGTCGTCTGGAAGAGCTCTTGAGCACGTGGATTCTCACGAGCGAACTGTCCCGCGTCAATGCTGCGGCGGGAGTTATGCCGGTCCCTGTGAGTCTCGACACGTTGACGGTCGTTCAGCGCGCGATGCAGGCAGCGGAGATGACCGGTGGCGGCTTCAACATTGCCATCGGGCCGGCGGTCGATGCCTGGCGCGTGACCGAGGCGCAACGGATACCGGCGGCATCTGAACTGGAGGCCCTCCGTTCCTTGGTGGATCTGCGAGCGGTCCATGTGAACGAGCGGGACCGGACGATTTATCTTGAGAAAATAGGGATGAGGATCGATGTGGGAGGGATTGGCAAGGGGTACGCAGCAGATCAAGCGGTGACGGCCATGCAGAAGGCTGGAGCTGCTGCTGGGGTTGTCGCGCTTTCAGGGGATATCAAAACATTCGGCCGGTTACCGGGCGGAAAGCCGTTTCCCGTTGGCATCCAGCACCCGCGACAGGAGGGTGCGGTACTGGCCTGGATCGATTTACAGGACGAAGCCATTTCAACCGCCGGGGATTACGAACGGTTCTTTGAGCGGGACGGGGTCCGGTATCATCACATTCTCGATCCGCTCACGCTCCAGCCGGCGCGCGCTTGTCAGAGTGTGACGGTGATTGCGAAAGAAGGGGTCTGGGCCGATGGGTTGGACACGGGGATCTTTGTGATGGGGGCTGAGCCGGGAATGAGGCTTGTCGAAGCCTTGCCGGATGTCGAGGCCGTTATCGTCGATCGTGACGGCCTGGTCCATGTGTCTTCAGGGTTGCGGGATCGGATTCGCAAACCCTGACGCGGTGTCTCATCGGTCCAATCGATAGCTGATGGGAATCTTGATCGTCAATCGTGGCCGGCCCAGTGGATGAGGCAGGTGGAAGGGCGCTGCCTGTCTGATGGTTTCCATCGCGGCCTTGTCGAGGCTGGGGAATCCGGAACTCTGAGCGACCTCGATCTCGCCGACGCTGCCATCTTCGTTGATCACCGCTTTCACCACGACCCTTCCCTCGGCTCGATCGATTCGCGCTGCGGCTGGGTAGCGTTTCAATTCTTCTACGCGTCGTAAAATTGCCTCAGAGAGCCATCCATAGTCTCGCTTCGTCGGTTCGTTCGCCGGCGCAGGGGCGATCGCGGCAGTCTGCGTTGGCACTACGTCAGGTTTGGCTGTCTGTTCAAGGATTGCGGGCGGCGCGGGCGGAGGCGTCTGCGCCGCAGGTTTTGCAGGAACGGTCACCGGCGCTTCGGTTGGCTTTCTGACGGCTGGGGCCTCTGTGACCATCGGCGCCACAGTTTCATGTTTGATCGGCTCAGCCGGTTGTGGTGGAGGCGATACAGGAGTCTTTGGGACCACTGGAGTGACGGTCCGTTCAGTAATCGATGGAGTAGTCTGTGGCGCGGGAGGCTGTGGCGACTGGGGCTGTTGTGCCGGTACAGTCTGTTGCAGGCTGGGAGCGGGGGCTGGCTGGGCCTGAGCCTGGCTCGAGGGTGACGCTTCCGGCGTCACAGGCTCTGTTGGCGAGACGAGGGAGACATCCCACTTGAACGGCTTTTCTTGCGTCGCGAGTTGAATTTGCTTCATGAGCAGGATCGCGCCGAGCACCACTGCTCCGTGCAGGAGGAGTGAGACGACCCAGCCTTGTACGTGAGAGCCTTTCCGGAATCCGGAGTGCTGTGGTCCGGCAGCGGTCACAGCCGAACGACCTCCAGACTGACTTGTTGAAATCCCAGCCCGCGTACTTCATCCACCACAGACACGAACCGTTCGAGCAGAATGACTTTATCCGCTCGCACGACGACCGCCGATTCTCGAGGCTCCGCCGCCAGGGCGCTAGGGAGCCCTCCTTCAGGAATGGCATGGTCGTTGAGGAAGAGCGCACCCTCGGCAGTCAGGGTGATCACGACGGGGGCATCCTTACGGTCGCCGACTTCTTTTGCTTTGGCCAAATTGACCGGGATCTGGCCGCTGCTGATAAAAGTAGCGGTGGTCAGGACGATGACCAGGAGGACCAGCATGACGTCCACGAGGGGGATGACGTTGATCTGATCAATGTCGCGCTGCATGCTGTTCCTTGTGTAGGGCGAGGAGCTCGGTGACTTTTCGACGGAGCACGTTGTTCATGACGACGCAGGGAATCGCGACCAGCAGTCCGACCGCCGTCGCTTTCAGCGCAAGGCTGAGTCCGATCATGATGGCATTGACGGCCATGGTGCCGGAGGTGCCCATCGTGTGGAAGGTGAGCATGATGCCCAGTACGGTGCCCAGCAGGCCGATATAGGGGGCGTTTGCGGCGACCGTGCCGATGATGACCAGTCGTTTGGTCAGAGCCATTTCCAATCCCAGGCTGCTGGGGTACTGGGCGAGGTTGACGCGGCGGTAAAAGAGCCACCGCTCTACCGCCACGGCCACGGTCCAGAGGCTGAGCGCCAAGAGGAGTCCGATGATGCCGTAATCGACGACGTTTTGCAGCGCGTTCATAGAGGAGGTCTCACTTTCGTTGCGTGATTCACGGATCGGTGGGGCAGGGACCCGTCGTAAGCTTCTATCAATGCCAGATCGTGAAAAAGCCTGTCAATGCTTTCGTGCGCTCGGCAGTCTCAGTTGCGACGCCTAGCCGGCTGACTTTTCTTGTCGAAAGAGTACTGTATGCGTCGCCAGGACACGGAGCTCCACCGTCGTGCCAGCCTGATAGAGGCTCGTGGAGCCTTGACTGCTATGGGCGATTTGACCGGAGGGAAGGCTGACCGTGTAGAGATTTTCCGAGCCACGGAATTGGCGGGAGAGGACGCGGGAGCGGGCACCTTCCGTCGGGACGAGGTGAATGTCGTCAGGACGAATCATGACGACCACGGCCGTGCCGTCTTGGCATTCGAGCGTGTCGGGAAACTCTCCCAGTTCGGTCTGGACCATGCCGCGAGATACGGTTCCAGGAATAAAGTCCGCCTGACCGACAAAGTCTGCCACGAAGGGCGTGGCCGGCATGTGGTACATCATTTCCGGCGTATCGAATTGCTCCAGGCGGCCCTGGTTGAGGACAGCGATGCGATCGGCCATGGCAAAGGCTTCATCATGGTCATGTGTGACGAGTATGGTCGTCGTTTTCGTCCGGCGTAACAGGTCGTGCAGCTCCTGGCGCATGCGCCCTGCCATATCAGGGTCCAAATTACTGAATGGTTCGTCGAGCAGGAGCACGACGGGGCTTTGGACGAGGGCGCGAGCCAGCGCGACCCTCTGTTGCTGGCCGCCCGACAATTCGTGCGGATACCGCCGTTCGAATCCCTCCAGCCCTGTGAGCCGCAGCATCTCCTGGACCCGCGCGGCACGGAGGCTTCGCGTGAGCTGGCTGAGCCCGAAGGCGATGTTGTCCTGTACGCGCAAATGGGGGAAGAGCGCATATTCTTGAAAGACCATCCCGATGCGCCGGTTTTCCGTCGGGGTCATCACCTCCTGCGACGACACGAGTTGGCCCGACAGGAAAATCTGCCCTGAGCGAACCGGTTCAAACCCGGCGATGGCCCGAAGAATCGTCGTTTTTCCGCAGCCAGAGGGGCCAAGCAGGCAGAGAATTTCCCCCTCCCTCGCTGCGAAGGAAATGTCCTGAACCGCGGGCCGTCCTGTTTCATAGGAACAGGAAACCTGTCGCAGTTCCAAGACCGAGGAGGCCGGTTCGGCTTGGTGGCTCTGGAGCCTGCTCTCCTCGGAAGAGCTTGGTGTGGTGGAATGGTCTGGGGTCACAGAATCACAATCCTTCCTTTAGCAGGATGCTCAAAAAGTTCGTCCAGCAAGGCCGCAGCGAGTGAAGACCTGAGGCGTACCCTTTAGGGTACGTTGAGGGTCTGAACGATGCGAGAACAAAGCTGGTGGACTTTTTCAGCATCCTATTAGGCGGCGCGCCAATCTTTCGAGACTAACAAGGCCAATGCTGGGAGACTCAGTAACACAATGAGAAGCGCGGCGGGGGCGGCGAGCTGAAAATATTCCTCACTCGCTTCCATCCAGACGCGAATGGCCAGAGTGTCGAATCCCACCGGCCGTAACAAGAGGGTCGCAGGCAGCTCCTTCATCGTCTGCAGAAACATCAAGACCCAGGCGACGATAAATCCGTTTCGGACCAGCGGCAGCGTCACCCGTCGCCAGGTAGCCCGCATGCCAAAGCCTAGCGTGCGCGAGACCTCTTCCAGGTTCGGGGTAATTTGCTGGAGCGCCGGTTCCAGCGATTGGAGGCCGGCCGGGAGAAAGTGGATCACGTAGGCCACGATGAGGATCAGGACCGAGCCGTAGAATACCGGAGCTAGTTTGGTAAAGAGGACGAGGACGGCCAGCGCCGCCACCGGTCCCGGCAGCACATAGCCGGCATAGGCTGCTTGCAGGCAGCCCACGTTCAGCAGGGTCGGGCGGCGGCTCGCCAGGTAGGCGAGCGGCAAGCCGATCAAAACCCCGCCGGTGGCGGCGCTGGCGGCCAGGATGCCGCTGTTCCAAACGAACCCAAAAAACCGGCTATCGAGCGTCGCTTGCGCCTCGGGAGACAGGCTCCATTGGATCAAGAGCGAGGCGGGAAGCGCGAAGGCTGCGCCGACGATCAGGCCGAGATAGCTGGTGATGGCGACCGTGCCGAGCCATCCATATTGATGCCGTTGCGGAGCTCTGTAGCGGCCGGTCGTTTGGTAGAACCGGCTCCGCTGTCTGAACCACCGTTCGGTGATCAGGAAAATCAGCGCGAGGGCAACCAGCAAGAGGCTCAAGATGCTCGCGGCCGTATTATCGGATCGTCCGGTCATCTGCTGAAACACGGCATAGGTGAGGGTCTGGTAGCGAAGCAAGGAGACTGCGCCGAAGTCCGACACGACGTACAAAATGACGAGGGCGAGCCCGGCGGCAATCGAGGGGCGCATCAAGGGCAGGGTCACGCGCCAGAGGGTCGAGAGACGGGAGGCGCCGCTGGCCCGCGCCACCTCTTCGAACGAAACGTTCATGCTGAGGAGGGCGCTCCGGCTGAGGAGATAGACGAAGGGAAAGGTATCCAAGGCCATGACGAGCGTCGCGCCCCAATAACTATGGGGAGAAAAGATCCTGGCTTGAGGGCCGGCCATCAGTTGCCAGAGATGTTCGACCGGACCACCGAATCCCAAAAGATAGGAATAGACATAGGCCAGCACGTAGGTCGGCATCGCCAGCGGAAGGACCAAGGCGCCCTCCCACAGTCTGCGGCCGGGAAATTCTGTGCGAGTGACCAGCCAGGCGGTCGAGACGCCCAGGAAGAGCGTGATGACCGCTACGCTGGCGGCTAAGGAGATGGTGTTGAACAGCAGCTCGGGAATGCGGGTGCTCCATAAACGGCTCCAGACAGCCGGGTCAGCCGAGAGAGCTTGTGCCGTGACATAGCCAAGCGGGAGCAGGATGAGGCCCGCAGTGGCGAGGGCAAGGAGTTGCAGCGGTGAAGCAAGCTGTTGGCGAATCGTGCTCACGGTGGGTCCCTTTGCGTTACCGGAGACCCACTTGTTCGATCAGCGTGAGGGTCGGCTCGCGCAATTCCGCCAGCTTGGTAAGGGGGACCAAGGCGGCACGGAAGCTCTTGCGCTCCACGAGGGCCGGGTCCGCTTTCACGTCCGGGTGAAGGGGATATTCCTTGTCGAGGTCTGCGAATAATTTCTGCCCTGCTTGTGCGACTAGGAATTCGACCAGGAGCTTGGCGCTATCCAAATGTTTGGTCGACTTGATGATGCCGACACCGGCGACGTTCATGATGGCCCCCATGCCGCCTTCCTGCTGGTCCGGCATCAAGGCGGCGATCGGCGCGTTGGGCTGCGTGGCGAGGTGACGGTAGATGTAGTAGTGGTTCACGATTCCCAACGCGACTTGCCCCTTGGCGACGGCATCCACGATCTGCGAGCTCTTCTGATAGACCTGGCCGTCCGCATTGGTTTTGAGGCCCTGCAGGAACTGTCTGGTCTTTTCGTCTCCATGGGTGGCGCGAATGACCGACACGCCTGCTTGCAGATACTCGCTGCCGGAATTCGGAATGGCGATCTTATCTTTCCATTTGGGGTCGGCGAGGTCGAGGAGCGACTTCACTTGGTCCGGCTTCACCAGCGTGGTGTTGTAGACGACGATCCAGAATCGCCCAGAGAGTCCGACCCAGGCATTGTCCGGCGCGCGGAATTGCGCCGGGATAGCCCGTTCGACTTCCCGCATGTTCAAGGGGCGGAGGAGGCCGGCTGTCCTGGCTAGCTCCAAGCTGCCCGCGTCGTTGGTGATCAGGAGGTCTGCCGAGGTGCGATCGCCTTCTGCCTTCAGTCGATTGACCAATTCCGTCGTGCCGGAGGAGAGAAGTTCGATTTGAATGCCGGTGCTCGCCGTAAAGGCGTCGAGGACTGGTTTGATGAGCCGTTCCCCGCGGCCAGAGTAGATCGTGAGTTTGTCGGTTGCTTGGGCGGAAGGCACGAAGAGCCCGACGCCAACGAAGAGCATGAGACCGGAGAGGATCGTCCGGCGCAATGTTGGTAGGGGGCAGGTGAATAACATGGAGGAATCCTCATGTAATTGAAATTGATAAGCCGTATCAAGATGATACTAAAAAAAAGCCGTTCCGTCAATGGCGGCAGCGGGAACAGAGACCGTAGAGCTCAAGCCGGTGGGTGGTGATGGTGAATCCGTTCTTGCTGGCCACTTCTTCCTGGAGCCGCTCGATCTCTTCATTTTCAAATTCCACGATCTTCTGGCAACCAGTGCAGATGAGGTGGTCGTGGTGGCCCTTGTGCGCGATATTGTCGTACTGTGTCTGGGAGCCGAAGTGGCGGGCCTGCGCCAGGCCTGCATCGCAGAACAGGTTGAGCGTCCGGTAGATAGTGGCGAGCCCCAGGTGAGGATCGGACTTCGCCAGCTGGTGATACATGGCTTCCGCCGTAATGTGCTCTTGTCGAAGAAACGCGCTCAGGATCAATTCCCGCTGGCGGGTGAGCTTGAGCTGATGCTTGCCCAGGTGCTCCTTGAGCGCCTTCATTTCTTTCACATGTGTATTCGCCATAACGGTAGCCTCCGAACGGAGCCCATTAAAGACGAAATTGGTCCAACCGGTCAAGGGGGCGCTGAACCGGAGCGGAGGCGGAGACGCGGAATTGACGGAGTTCTTCCGCGCTGTTTATAGTGCGCAGGCCCAAACATGGAACGAGCGAGGCACTAGCGCATGCGGAAACCCAATCAGATTACAGTCGACCGGGCTCTCCTTCTCTATGTGTTGCATCTGACGGAGCCCCACGGCCTGCTGAGCGACGTGAAGCTGCAGCAGCTCTGCTTTTTGTGCGAACTGCAAATGTTCGGCAAGGGATTCAAGGGCTTTCACTTCGAATTTTTCCGGTTTGCCTACGGGGCCTTCAGCAAGGATCTGGATAACGACCTGACCTCACTGCGCCGGAAGGAGCGGGTGGAAAACTTCACCCTTTCGGACCAGGCCAGGGAAGAGGTCGTTCCTTTGCTGGAGAAACATATTGAAGGGGTCGAAACGAACGAGAAGATCGTGGAGATTTTGAAGGCGGTTGTGACGGTCTATGGGCCGCAGGATAGCGGTCAGATCACCCAGTCGGTCGAGTCAGTCGAATTGAGTACGCCTCAGGATCCTGAATTTAAAATTCCGATCCGCGATATCGTTTTCCACACGACGCTCCTGGTGCCGTCCCGTATCGAGGTGCAGGCGGAGTTCACGCTGCCGGCTCCGGTGTTGGCCAAACTGAATGTCGCGATGGGTTACGAACCGGGAAGCCGGTAGATCTCGCCGTATTTTTTCTCCACATAGGATAAGAAGGGTTCCGGGTCGAGGCTCTTGCCCGTGACTCGTTGGGCCAGGTGATCCGGCGTGAACATCCGGCCCCAGCGGTGAATCTTCTGTTCGAGCCAGCGCCGCAGCTCCAGTAGTTGCCCTGCCGCAATGTTCTCCTCCAGCCGTGGAACCTCCAGTTTGGCCTGCTCGTAGAATTGGACGGAGTAGAGATTGCCCAGCGTGTAGGTCGGGAAGTAGCCGAAGGCTCCAAGCGACCAATGCACGTCTTGCAGCACGCCCTCCGCATCGTTCGAGGGACGGATGCCGAGATAGTCCTGCATCTTCTGGTTCCAGATCCCCGGCAAGTCTTCCGGGCTCGTCCTGCCTTCGATGAGATCCTGCTCGATTTCGAACCGCAACATGATGTGGAGGTTGTAGGTGAGCTCATCGGCTTCGACCCGAATCAGCGAGGGCTTCACGCGATTAATGGCCGCATAGAATTGTTCTCCGTCGAGAGAACCCAATTGCTGCGGAAAGGTTTGTTGCAGCAGGGGGTAAAAGAAGCGCCAAAACGATCGCGAGCGGCCCACGCAGTTTTCCCACATGCGTGACTGGCTTTCATGAATGCCGAGCGAGACCGACTCGCCAAGCGGGGTCCCAAAGTAGCGCGTATCGAGGCCCTGGTCGTAGAGGCCGTGGCCTCCTTCATGGATACAGCTGAACAGGCAGGATTGCAGGTCATGTTCGAAGACGCGCGTGGTGACGCGCACGTCCGTCGGATGGAAGGAGGTCGTGAAGGGGTGAGACGACAGGTCGAGGCGGCCCCGTTCGAAGTCATAGCCCATGGCGACCAAGACCAACCGGCCGAATTCCATCTGCCGCGCTGTATCGTAACTGCGAAAGAGCGCCGAGTCGTCGACCTGAGTCTGACTGTTCTGAATTTTTTGCAGTAATGGAACGAGCCGTGCCTTCACCTGGGCGAAGAGAGGGCGGAGCGCGGCGATCGTCGAGCCCGGTTCATACACATCCAGTAACGCATCGTAGGGCGAGTCTTTGTAGCCGAGATATTGGGTTTCCTGCTTTTTGAGCGACAGGATGGTGCGCAGGTTCGGCAGGAACAGGGCAAAGTTGCTGGCCTTCTTTGCCTCGGCCCAGACTTGCTGCGCCAGCGAACATTCCCGGCTGAGCGTGATCACAAAGTCGGACGGTAGTTTCTTCGCGCGGCTATAGTCCCGCCATACTTCACGGAGCAGGGATCGCGAGGGCTCATCCCAGGCATCCCCAGGGCTATCCTGGATGGCGCCGGTCTGGGGATCGATCCAGGTTGCGAGCAGTCCGTCAATCTCCGGCGAGACCAGTTTCTGGTGGGCGATGCCCTGGAGCGTCGAAATCTGTTCGGCGCGGGCTTCGCCTCCTCCGGCCGGCATATAGGTTTCCTGATCCCATGAGAGGAGTGAGGCGGCGCTGTTAATCCGCTGGATCTCCAAGAGTCTGGTCGTTAAATCTTCCACGGTCTTCAGGGTCTTCACGGTAGGGGTCTCCTCCAGAAATCGTCAGTCGGTGATCGTGTCTCGTTATATCCGGCCTGTAGTCTACGTAACGGACTGCCTTGTTTTCAAACTGGCCGCGCCGACAATACTCCTTGACGGCAGACACAAACGATTGTATCCCCATAGGACATGACTCCTCCCTCCAATAGCCTAGCCTACGGATCGGTTCTTCTCGCTGCGGCCCTCTGGGGCGGCTCGATCGTGGCGCAGAAAATGGCCCTCGGGTCCTTCTCTGCCGTCGAGGCATCGGTCCTGCGTGACATCGGCGGCTTGGCGATTCTCCTGGCCACCTGGTGGTGGCAGGACGGCACCTTGGCTAAGCTGACCAAGGCGGATCTGCGCCTGCTGGGACTGCTCGGGCTCGGCGTCTTGGGCAACCACCTTCTCATTCTCATGGGCCTCAAATATGTGAGCGGGGCCGTGGGCGGGGTGATCATCGGCGCGAGTCCTGTGGTGACCGCGCTGCTCTCGGCTCTCTTGATTCAGGACGTCCCGCTCCGCGCCGTTTGGGCCGGCGGTCTCCTGTCCTTTGCGGGGGTGGCGTTGGTCTCAGTGGCCGGATTTCAAGCAGCGGGCGATCAGCCTCTGTTCGGCAGTCTGCTGGTCTTTCTCGGCGTGGCGAGCTGGGCTCTCTATAGTATCGGCAGCAGGCAGCTCATGGAGCGCCACTCGGCCCTCACCGTCAATTGGACGACCTTGCTGGTTGCCACAGTGTTGCAAATTCCTCTCTTGTGGACGGATCGCAAGATGTTGGATGCGGGACTCGGGTCCGTGACGCAGGCAGACTGGATGGCGCTGGGCTATCTGGTCCTCTTTGCCACGGCCATCGCGCAACAGGCCTGGCTGTTCGGCGTGAAGGGCATTGGGCCTTCGCGCGCGTCGGTCCTGGGCAACCTGACTCCTGTGGCAGCCATCGTGTTGTCCGCTGTGCTCTTAAAAGAACCGGTGGGCACGAACGAAATCCTCGGTATCGCGCTGATCCTGGCAGGGGTCTGGGTGGTCGATCGGCAAACCTCCAAGCGGACAGGCGGCTGAAAAATGAAGGAAAGGGTAGCCTGGTCGTCCTCCTGCTCGCGGAACGCGCACGCTCGGAAGGTGCTCGTTCGACGCGCGCAATCGAGGATCGACCAGGCCACCCTTTTAGAGAGAGGGAAACCTCGGCGGCCTTGCTGACAGGCTTTTTGAGCAGCCTGCAAGATCGAGCTTTTCTTGCTTCTCCTACCTAATAAAGAGAATAGCGAGGCCATCCTTCCCTGCGCGCATCGGACGAGCACCTTCCGAGCGTGCGCGTTCTGCGAGCAAGAAGGGTGGCCTGGCTATTTCCGTCCCCCTCGCCCTTCTCTCGGTGATTGCAGTATGATACGGCACTTTTCTCAGGCAAGGAGTCCTCATGCTGGAACAGCGCATCGAAGAAGTGAATAAAGCGAATCACGCATTCTATGCCGCGTTTGGCAGTCTCGACATCAATGAGATGGATAAGGTCTGGGCGCATCAGGAATACGTCACCTGCATCCATCCCGGTTGGTCATTGCGATCGGATTGGCCTGCGGTCCGCGATTCCTGGGTCTTGATCTTCAATAACACCTTTTCGATGACGTTCGAACTCAGCGACGTGATGGTGCAGGTGGCGGGTGATATGGCCTGGGTCGTCTGTGTGGAGCACATCACCACCCATCAATCCGAGGAGCCGCAGGAGGCGCAGGTGTTAGCCACGAATCTCTTCGAGCGGATCGGAGACGAGTGGTTGCTGATACATCATCATGGAAGTGCAGTCATGGGGTAGGGCTGGAAGGCAGGCTGATCATTTTCTTTGCTCACGGAACGCGCACGCTCAGAAGGTGCTCGTTCGACGCGCGCAGTAGAAAACGGTCAGTCCGCCTTCCCTGGGATGTGGGGTGGGAGAAAGAGTGCGCGGCCTGAGAAGGCCCTCGTTGGACGCGCGCAATCGGAGACCAGCCAGCTCCCTTCCCCATTGTTTTAGGGGGGGGCGGAAGAAAAGAAATGGACAGGGGAGTCATTGACAACTTAGGGTCCTCTGGCTAGAGTCTCGTTCAGTGAGAAATAGCCGGTAGCACGGAGGTCGCCATGTCAACCGATGTCGCTGAGATTGAAGCCAGGATTCGAGCGCTGAGTCCCGAAGATAAAGCCGAATTGCTTCGCTCCCTGATTGCCGAGCTCGATGGCCCGGCTGACGCCGATGTTGAGCAGGCTTGGGCACTAGAGGCAGAACGACGGCATCGTGAGATTGTTGAAGGGAAAGTGAAGACGATACCTGCCAGAGAAGTCTTTCGAAGCCTTCGCGCCCGCCTCAAGAAATGAGACTGGAGTTCCACCCCGAAGCGGAGGTGGAACTCATCGAAGCCGCTGTGTTTTACGACAAACAAGTCTCAGGTTTAGGCGAGCGTTTTGAATCCGAGATCCGCTACGCAACTGAGTTGTTGCTCGATCAACCTGAGATCGGGACTTCCGTCGGTCCCGGCCTTCGAAAGTTCATTCTGACCCGTTCCCCTTCACCCTATACTACAGCGTCATAGGCGATGTTCTGTGCATTGAGGCTGTCGCACACCAAAGTCGCCGTCCCGGCTATTGGAAGTCGAGGGGGTGACCGTTAGATGGGGACAGAGGGTGGAAAAACGGCGAGTGTCGAGTCTCTTCGAACGGATCGGGTTTGAGGGGGTAGCAGGCTGCCGCTCTCTGTGCTCGCGGATCGCGCGCCCGTGGAAGGGCCTCGATCGACGCGCGCACTGTGAGAGCTGGCAGGCCACTCCCCCATTGAGAGGGTGGAAAGAGAAAAGGCAGAGTGCCCGTTCGACGGGCGGAGTGGGGGAACTAATCAGCCCATAACCGTAATGCGGTCGAAATTATTTATTTGATGCAGAGCTAACCGATATGATTGCGTAACCTTTCAAAGGGAGCGCGCGATGGTCTTTATGTTCTTTAGTAGGGCCTATACAGAAACATGCAAGGTGCTGGATTGGCATAAGAAATTACGTCTTCTTGTTATCTCTGCTTCGGCGGTCCCAATTATATGGTTTTATTTATGGCTGTTTGGTAAAGGGAATGTGGTCTTTGGCGAGATGAACTTGGCGGCGGCTGGGTTAGGCGCAATTGCTTCAATTGCAGTGGCCATTTTCCTGATAAATGTATTTCGCGCACCAATTTTGATTTGTAGAGAAAAAGACCAGAAGATTGCCGGTCTAATAGATGAGAAAAGTGCTCTTGAGGGCAAGCTGAAGCCGGTCATTTCGATATTATGCAAAGGGAATGAGGTCCCTCCGTATTATCACGAAGGTGATAATTTCAAGTTGCTCCGCCTAGGAGTTCAGAATGAAGCATTTGATGAGATTGATGGTGTTAAGGCTAAATTGATGGGAGTTCGGTTGGTTACAGAAGAGAAATGCGAATCATTATTTGATGGGAAGCTACCAGCCGCCCTCCATCTAAAAGGAAATAATCCTCCAGAGCCACCCAAGAAGGAATTCAGCATTAATGCAAGAGATTGTGAATATATAGATGTTGTGCAATGGGTTTGGAATGCGAGAACTCAGCCTTGGCTTCAATTTCAATGGGTCGAGCAGGAGCATCCGCTGATAGGGCCTCCAGGGCACTATCATTATGAGCTCGACATTCAGGTTACAACTCGGAGTGGGGGCGGAATATCAAGACGGTATATAACGAAAATAAATCCTTTTCGCCTTGAAGAGGTCACGCCTCAGCAAGAGGCCACTAGCTCTTGACGCTCCAAATTCTTTGCGACAGGAACCGTGTTCTTGTGTGAAGGCGTGGGGGCGTTAGGATTTCGGTGTGGCGGCGGTGGGGGCTTCTTCGACTCGGATGGTGCTGGCCCATTCGGCTACGAGGGGGTCACGTTCTTCCATTGTCATCCCTGCATACTTCATGAACATCTGCGGGCCTTTGCGGCGGCGCCAGGTGAGATAGGCGAGGAAGTGTTCACGGCAGATACTGTGCGTGCCGGCTGGGGCATAGACTCTTGTTTGGCAGCCTTTGATCATGCAGGTCAGGTCGTGCATTCCATCCTCCGGTTCAGAGTCCATAGTATGCAGGACGGACGGGCTGATTATCAACCTGGTCGCCCGCTGGCTTGAATCGGCTGGTCGCGCACTGCGTCCCAGTTTCTGCTGAGCTCGCAACCAGGGCTTTCTGGAAAATCCTCTTGAAATATAGGCTGGCGGCCAGTTACGGTACACGGTCCTCTCTATGCGTGAATGGGGCCCAGGCGAGGTTCGTGATGCTCTTACAGGTAATTTCCGTGCTGGGCGCTCTGATGGTCCTGTCGGCTTATGGCTTGATTCAGGGCGGGGTCTGGCGTGAATTGGATGCGGGTTACCTTGCACTGAATATCGTCGGGTCGTTGTTACTGGGGATTGTTGCGATTGCGGATCAGCGGGTGGAATTTATTTTTTTGGAGTTTGCGTGGGCCGGCCTGGGATTGGTCGGCGTAGCCAGGGCCGTGAAGACCAGGCGTACCGCGAGTTAACAGGGTTCGGATGAAAGGAATATGCACATGGCGGGTTTGATGTCGGCGGATGAGATTTTTGAAAAGGCGCAGAATGCCGCAGCGGCGGCCACGAATGCTGATGAAAAGGCCATGCAGATCGATTACCCGGCGTTGAAGGAAAAGATCCGCGCTGCCCTGGGTGACCGCAAAGTTGCACGTTGCCACATCAACAAGTTTTTGCCCGAGGGCTACGAAGATCAGGGGCGCTTCAACCTGGTGCTGCTGACCGCCGGGAATGTGGTGTTCGATATGGTCATCGGCGATTCCTATTTCCGTTACGATGTGGTCTCGGTCGGTCAGTTGGACAAAGTCCAGGTGATCGATGCCATGTGGGACAACAAGGAAAAGCGCAAGGAAGAGCCGTTCTTGAGCCTCCGTCTGATGCATGCCGAAGAGGCCCACCTCTTGTTGGCGCTGGAAGACGAAGAGCGGACGAGCCTTCTGGCCTTTGCCAGTGCGGTCTCATCTGTCAGGAACCCCGAAAAGTAGGGATTTGCAGGACGCTCAAAAAGACCGTCCAGCAAGGCCGTAGGCGAGTCGAAACCGGAGGCGTACCCTTCTGGGTACGTTGAGGGTCTGAGCGACGCGAGAACGAAGCTGGCGGGATTTTTCAGCAGCCTGAGGGGTCAGGCGCGACGGTAGAAGGGGAGAGCCTGCACCGTCGCATCATGACGAGCGCCATCGACTTCAACGGTGAGGATTGTGCCGGGGGCTGAAAAGTCCCGAAGCGGGAATGCCAGGGCGATGGGGGCCTTCATCTGAGGTGACTGGGTCGCACTGCTGACCCAGCCGAGTTCACGGTCTCCGCTGAAGAGCTTGGCGCCTCTCGGCGGGATGGTCGAGCCCTTCATGACCAGCCCGACTAAGTGCCGCCGTACGTTGCCGTAGGTATCCATCCTCGCTACGACTTCCTGCCCCGGGTAGCAGCCCTTATTCAAGCTGAAGGCTTTTCCTTCCAGATTCGCTTCCGGCGGGACGATTTCTTCGTTGAGGTCCGGTCCTGCCTTGGGTAGGCCTGCTTCGATGCGGAGGGCCTCACGAGCGAGACCTCCGATGGCTTTGATGCCATATGTCGCCCCTGCCTCCATGAGGCGCTCCCAGGCCGTGTTGAGGGCCTCGGCGGGCAGTAATACTTCGATGTCAATTTCTCCGGTTTCCTCTGTGCGCAGGACGAAGGCTGCATGCCCGCCGATCTGGGCTGCGACGGCGCTCACTGGCTTGAGGTCGCTCATCTCCACGCCAAAGGCGGCGCTGACGGTCGCGCAGGCTTTGGGCCCGCTGACGAGCAAAAGTCCCCAGGATTCTGCGCAGTTTTCCATCTTCGCTTTGATGCCGTAGAGCAGAAATTTTTTGAGCGCTTGGATGGTGGCGTCGCCGACCTCGCCGACATCTTCCACCCACAGGCTGTCGGCCAGGACATAGACCCGGAAATAGCCGAGCATCTTGCCCTTGTGTGTGAGGAAGCTCGAATAGCGGCCCTGGCCAGGCTGAAGCGGGAGGATATCGTTGCTGATGAGGCCTTGCAGCCACTTCACGCGGTCGTCGCCGGTGACGCGGATCTTGCCCCGGTGCGAGAGGTCTGAGAGGCCGACGGCCTGGCGCACCGCCTGATATTCCTCGACCCATTTGCCATAGTGCGCGGGCATGTTCCAGTCTGCGGCCTCTTCAAAGGTGGCGCCGAGCTTCGTGTGGTGATCGTGGAGGCGTGACTGTTTCATGCGTGATTCCCTACGACTTCTTCGACCAGATCTTTCAATCGAGCGGAGAACTCATTGCGCGAGACGATTTTGGTTACGCCCAGCGCTCTGGCCCGGTTAAAGGTATCGACTTCTTCGTGATTGGCGAAGGCAAGGATGGGAATGGTTTTGAGCTGCGCGTCGGCTGCGAGCGTTTCCAAGGCTTGAAAGGCGTTCAGGGTCTCGTCGTTCATATTCAAAATCACCGCGGCGGGGCTGTTTGTGGATGCCTTCTCGGCGATGTCCTGTTGCGTACGAGCCCGCTCGAACTTGTAGCCCTTCGCCATCAGAGCGTCGCGGACTTTGGTGTGAAAAAAGATGTCGGTGACGCCGACGAGGATGGTCTTCTGATCTATCTGGTCTGTCTTGTCGGTCTGGTGAGAATGCGTGGTCATTGTGTGGGTCTGCTTTCGGATCAGAGTTGATGGATCTTCTTCATGACTGAACGAGACAGACGAGATAGACCAGCCAGACCAGATAGACCAGTTCAGTTGAGTGAACTGATCAATCGTCCCAGTGCTTTTTTCGCCAAGGAATAATTGGGATTGAGGGCCAGGGCTTTCTTATAAGAGTCGATAGCTTCGGTCCATCGGCCCTTGCGCTCGTAGACGCGACCCAGGTTGAGGTGGGGGAAGGCCGGGCTTTCATACCGTTTCGCCTGCAGGGCCTTCTCGAACCAGACAATCGCTTCGTTCAGTTCGCCCTTTTCGATCAGATAGGCCCCGATATCGTTGTAGGGGTTGCCGAAGTCCGGGTCCTGCGAGATGGCCTTGTGACATTCCTCGATGGCATCATCGAGCCGTCCCATGAAGCTATAGGTCCAGCCGAGGAAGGTATGGGCCTCGGCGGTCGGGTGAGTCTCAAGCGATTGCTTGTAGAGAGAGACGGCTGCTTCCAGCTCGCCTTTCATCTGCCGTTCATAGGCCTGCTGGAATAGCTGCCAAGCTTCACGCTTGTCTTCTTCGCGGCCGCCGCCTTGTATGAGGAAATCTTGTACATCCATGTGTAGCCTCAAGAGCTGATGGCTTATGGCTAATAGCAGTTCGAAGCGTCCGAGTCCGTGCTATTAGCCATTCGCTATCAGCTATACGCTCCTACTCTTGTTTCAGTTTCTTCTTAATCAGCTCAGCCCCGTAGCGCCCTGAGAGTAACATCGAGCCGAAGGCCGGACCCATGCGGGGCGTGCCGTAGACTGCCGCCACGGCCAACCCGATTACGAAACAGTTGGGGTAGACTTCGCCGGTCCGGTCCATGATTTCCTGTTCCGATTGCGCGACCCACATGGCTCCGTTGCCGGGGACTGCCTTGTGGAGATTCCGCTTATGCAAGAGTTCCACGACGATGGCATCATGGCCTGTCGCATCCACCACGATTTTGCTTTCGAGGGCGATCGGGTCCACATGGATGATGTCATGGCCTGCCATTTCTGCCGTCGTGCTGTTGACCACCACCCCTTCGAGGATCCCGTCGCGCCGGATGATGAGATCCACCACTCGCGTGAGGTTCATGATCTTCGCCCCGCCTCGATAGGCCGCGGCGATCAACGCGCCGGTGGCATGAGGGGGATCGACCATGTACATGCCTGCGCATTCCGTAATCTTCTTGCAGGGCACGCCGATTTCTTCAAGGATTTCATTGGCCGGTTCGCAGATCGTGGCCTTGTTCATGAGATAGCCGCCAGACCAGAAGCCGCCGCCCAGGGCGAGGCTCTGTTCGACGACGACCGTCTTGAATCCCATTTCAGCCAGGTCATGGGCGCAGATCAAGCCGGACGGCCCGGCCCCGACGATGATCACATCGCTTTCGATGAGCTGATCGAATTCTTTGTAATATTCCCGCGCGATGTGACGGGTAATATCTTTTTCTCGTAGTGGGGCTGGTGTTGGTGGCTTTGCCATTGTGTCTTCCCTTCGTCGACTGCTGAAAATGACTTCCGGCTTCGTTCTCGGCTCTACCAAATCCTCAACGTACCCCTGAGGGTACGCCTCCGGTTTGGTCTCGCCTGCGGCCTTGCCGGAAAGCCATTTTGAACAGTCTTATCGATAGATCTCGGAGCCGGCTTTCTTAAATTCTTCCGCTTTTTCTTTCATGCCGATTTGGATCGCTTTCTGTTCATCCACTTGCAGCTGCGCGGCATAGTCCCGGACATCCTGCGTGATCTTCATCGAGCAGAAATGAGGGCCGCACATGGAGCAGAAGTGCGAGATCTTCGCGGCATTGTCCGGCAGGGTTTCGTCGTGGAAGAGTTTCGCCGTGTCCGGATCGAGCGACAGGTTGAATTGGTCTTCCCAACGAAACTCGAAGCGGGCCTTGGAGAGCGCGTTGTCTCTGATTTGCGCGCCGGGATGGCCTTTGGCCAGGTCCGCGGCATGGGCTGCGATCTTGTAGGTAATGACGCCGGTCTTCACATCTTCCCGGTCCGGGAGGCCCAGGTGTTCCTTAGGCGTCACGTAGCAGAGCATCGCGCAGCCGAACCAGCCGATCATGGCAGCCCCGATGCCGGAGGTGATGTGGTCGTAACCAGGCGCGATGTCGGTCGTGAGGGGCCCCAGTGTATAGAAGGGCGCTTCCTGACAGACCTTCAGCTGCTTTTCCATATTGACCTGGATCATGTGCATGGGCACATGGCCCGGTCCTTCGATCATGACCTGCACGTCGTGGTTCCAGGCAACCTTGGTGAGTTCGCCCAATGTGTCCAGTTCGGCGAATTGCGCTTCGTCGTTGGCATCGGCAATGGAGCCGGGACGTAACCCGTCGCCCAAACTGAACGAGACGTCGTAGGCCTTCATGATCTCGCAGATTTCTTCGAAGTGGGTGTAGGCGAAGTTTTCTTCATGATGGGCCAGGCACCATTTCGAATGGATCGCCCCGCCGCGGGACACGATGCCGGTCATCCGTTTGGCCGTCATTGGCACATAGGCCAGGCGTACGCCAGCGTGGATGGTGAAGTAGTCCACGCCTTGTTCCGCCTGCTCGATCAAGGTGTCGCGGAAGAGTTCCCAGGTCAGGTCTTCAGCTTTACCCCCGACTTTTTCGAGCGCTTGATAGATCGGCACGGTGCCGATGGGCACGGGCGAATTGCGGATAATCCATTCGCGGGTCTCGTGGATGTTCTTGCCGGTGGAGAGGTCCATCACCGTGTCGGCGCCCCAGCGAATGGACCAGATCATCTTTTCGACTTCTTCTTCGATGGAGGAGGCAACGGCGGAGTTGCCGATGTTGGAGTTGATCTTCACCAGAAAGTTGCGGCCGATGATCATCGGTTCGCTTTCCGGATGGTTGATGTTGGCCGGGATGATGGCGCGGCCACGGGCGATTTCATCGCGGACAAATTCCGGCGTGATCGCGGAGGGGATGCTGGCGCCCCAGGACTGGCCCTGATGTTGGGTGACTCCGCCGCCATGGCCATTCCGCGAGGCCAGTTCGCGCGCCACTTCGCAGGACTGGTTCTCCCGGATCGCGATGAACTCCATCTCCGGTGTGACGATGCCTTTTCTGGCGTAGTGGATCTGGGTCACGTTCATGCCCGGCTTGGCTCGCAGCGGCTTGCGAATGTGCTGAAACCGGAGCTCGTCCAGCTTGGGATCGGCTGCGCGCAGGCGGCCATATAGCGAGGAGACATCCGGGAGTTCGGCTACGTCGTTTCTGCCGAGGATCCAGTTTCTCCGGTAGGGAGCCAGTCCGGCCTTTGCGTCGATCGTGACGTTCGGGTCTGTGTAGGGGCCTGAGGTATCGTAGATCGTGATCGGCTCATTGGGGGTGGGCGTCCCTCCGTTCATCGCCTTCGTCGGCGTCAGGCTGATCTCTCTCATCGGAACCTTCACGCCGGCCTGGGTGCCCGGCACGTAGACTTTGCGCGAGGCGGGGAAGGGCGTGGTCGTCAAGGTCGATCCGGCAGATTTCTGTCCGTTGCCAGTGGCAGATCCGTTGCCGATTGTCTGGTCGCTCATGAGGAGATCCTTTCTCCGAAACGTGAACTGTGCTTAGTAATCAGAAATAAAAAAACCGCACCGAGAAAAGGGGTGCGGCAGAGAGACCAACAGTGTCTGGTTGTTCTCGCTTCCCTACGCTGGTATTACCCAGGTCAGGTTCTGAGGGTCGTCCGTTCGGGCGGACTCTCAGCCACGTGGCTCCCCTAGCTTCGAGCAAGAATCGTATCGCTGGCCCCCTCCGTTGTCAACGGGGTATTAGGCCTATCGGGGGCGAACCGAGTGGACCATCGCCGGTGTAGGACTTCCTCGCAGGGCCGGTTCATTGATTGTCGGTGACCCCTAACGTAGAATGGTGTGGTCTGTCATTTTGCTAGGGAAGCTATGCAAATTATCTCGACACTTCCGAAACCGATCACGGACTACCAGCAACTGTCTGCGGAGGAACTCTTCCGCCGGACGGTTGAGGCAAAACGTGTGCTCGGCGACCGGGTCATGATCCTGGGCCATAATTATCAACGGGATGAAGTCATTGAACATGCGGACTTCCGTGGGGATTCTCTTCTCTTGTCAAAACTGGCAGCTGAGCGGTCAGAGCGACCCTACATCGTGTTTTGCGGCGTGCATTTCATGGCCGAGACCGCCGATATCCTGAGCCGCTCCAAACAAACGGTCATCCTTCCTGATATGGCGGCAGGCTGTTCCATGGCGGACATGGCGGCCATCGAACAGGTCGATCAATGTTGGGAGGAGTTGGGACGGATCATCCCCGTAGAAGAGACGGTCATGCCGGCGGTCTATGTGAACTCTGCCGCAGTGCTCAAGGCCTTTTGCGGCGAACATGGCGGGATCACCTGCACCTCTTCCAACGCGAGGGCGGTGATGGAATGGTGCTGGGCCAGGCGGGGGAAAATCCTCTTTTTCCCGGACGAGCACCTGGGCCGCAATACGGCCAACAAGATGGGATTGCCGCGAGAAGAGATGATCGTCTGGGACCCCTATCAACCCAACGGGGGCAATAGCCGTGAGGCGATCAAGCGGGCAAAACTCATTCTCTGGAAAGGCCATTGCAGTGTGCACCAGATGTTCCAGCCCGTGCATATCGACAATTTCCGCAAACAGTATCCGGACGGGAAGGTCATCGTCCATCCGGAATGCCACGAGGATGTCGTCAATAAGGCGGACCTCTCAGGATCAACCGAGTTCATCATCAAGACGGTGACGGCGGCGCCCGCCGGGTCTGTCTGGGCGGTGGGAACGGAATTGAACCTGGTCAATCGATTGAAGCGGGATCTCACCGACAAGAAGATTTTCTTCCTCTCTTCCACGGTTTGCCAGTGCGCGACGATGTTCCGGATCGATGGAGCCCATCTCTGCTGGGCTCTGGAGAACCTTGTTGAAGGCCATGTCGTGAACCACATCGTCGTGCCGGACGATGAAAAGCGGTGGGCGAAGATTGCGCTTGATCGCATGATGGCGGTCAGCTAGCGGGATCGTGAAAAACGCCTTCAGCTTCGTTCTCGCGTCGCTCAGACCCTCAACGTACCCTCCGGGTACGCCTCGGCCTTTCGCTCGCTGCGGCCTTGCTGGAAGACGTTTTTGACGATCCCGCATCAACGCTATGGGCTGGTGCCCTGGCTGCCATTCCGGTATATTCCTACCCCTGATTCCCATCACGTGCGCAGATTCTCTAGAGAGACCAGATAGGCTATGGATTACAAGGCAACGCTTAATCTCCCCAAGACCGATTTCCCCATGAAGGCGAATCTGCCGCAGCGGGAGCCTGAGCTCCTGGCTTCGTGGGAGCAGGAACGGTTGTACGAACAGATTCAGGAAGCGGGTAAGGGCCGGCCTCTGTATGTCTTGCATGATGGGCCGCCCTACGCCAATGGCCGCATCCATATCGGCCATGCGCTGAACAAGATCCTCAAAGACATCATCATCAAATCCAAGACGATGGCCGGCTTCCAGGTGCCCTATGTGCCTGGGTGGGATTGCCATGGTCTGCCGATCGAACATCAAGTGCTCAAAGAGCTTGGTGACAAGAAAAAGACGCTCGATACTCCGGCTATCCGCAAGCTCTGCCGTGAATATGCGGAGAAGTTTTATACGATTCAGCGGGAAGAGTTTCAGCGGCTCGGCATTCTGGGCGATTGGCAGCGTCCCTATCTCACGATGAATCCCGGCTATGAGGCCACGATCATTCGCGAGTTCGGAAAGTTTGTGGAGCGGGGCGGTGTCTACAAGGGACTGAAGCCGGTGCTCTGGTGCACGGCGGACCAGACAGCCCTGGCCGAGGCGGAAGTCGAATATGAAGATCACACCTCTCCCTCGGTCTATGTGAAGTTCCCGCTGGTTACGTCGCCCACGGTGCTGAGCAAGACCTTCCCCGGCATTTCATTCCCCGGCGGCATCAAGCTGGTCTCTGTCGTGATCTGGACGACGACTCCCTGGACCCTCCCGGCCAATCAAGCGGTCTGTCTCCATGGTGATATCGACTATGCCTTCGTCCAGGTCGGCGACGAGGTCTTGATCGTGGCGGAGAAGCTGGTCGAGAGCATGGCGAAGGGCTGCAAGCTCGAAGGGACGCGAGTATTCGGGGTGAAGAAGGGGAAAGAAGGATTCGAAGGGATCGAGACCCAACGGCCCATGAGCACCGGCCTCTCGCCGATTCTGCTCGGCGATTTCGTGACGCTCGAGCAGGGAACCGGCTGCGTTCATATTGCGCCAGGCCACGGTATGGAGGACTACATCCTCGTCCTGGAACACAATGCCAAGGCGTCGGCGGGAGAAAAGTTGGAGATTCTGGCGCCGGTGGACAACGGCGGGCGCTTTACCGAAATCGTGAAGGAATTTGCCGGCCAGCATGTCTTGAAGGCAAATCCGAAGATCGTGGAGTTCCTCCAGGCCAATGGACGGTTGCTGGGCCATGGCTCGCTGAACCATTCCTATCCCCACTGTTGGCGCTGCAAGAATCCCGTCATCTTCCGCGCCACCGAACAATGGTTCGTGTCGATGGAGACGAACGATCTCAGGAAAGAAGCGCTGGCGGAGATCGAACGGGTCCGCTGGATTCCCTCCTACGGCCGCGATCGGATTAACGGGATGATCCAGAACCGCCCCGATTGGTGTTTGTCGCGGCAGCGGGTCTGGGGTGTGCCGATTCCAGGCTTTACCTGTACCGGTTGTCGGTCTGTCTTGGCAGATCCGACCGTGATCGAGCATCTGGCGACCTTGATGGAATCCAAAGGGGCCGACGTCTGGTTCGAGCAATCGGCTGCCGAGCTGTTACCCAAGGGCACGGCCTGTCCGAAGTGCGGGGGGACTGATTTCGAAAAGGAACGGGATATTCTCGACGTCTGGTTCGAGTCGGGGGTCAGTTATGCGGCGGTGCTAAAGCCGCGCAAGTGGTGGCCGGCCGATCTCTACCTTGAAGGGTCGGATCAGCATCGTGGCTGGTTCCATAGCGCTTTGCTGGCTGGTGTCGTGACGGATCGCCGCGCGCCCTACAAAGCCGTGCTGACCCACGGTTTTGTTCTTGATGGGCAGGGCAAGAAGATGTCCAAGTCGGCGGGGAACGTCGTCGCGCCGCAGGACGTAATCAAACAGTCTGGCGCGGAAATTCTGCGTCTGTGGGTCTCGGCGCAGGACTATCGCGACGATCTCAGAATTTCTCCGGAAATCCTGACCCATATGATCGAGGCCTATCGAAAGATCCGGAACACCTGCCGCTTCCTGCTGAGCAATCTGTACGACTTCGATCCGGAGAAGGATCGCATCCCCTATGAGCAATTGCCCGAGCTGGACCGTTGGGCTCTGCATCGGCTGAGCGAGCTGATCCTGCGGGTCAGAAAGTCCTACGACGACTTTGAGTTTCACACGATCTTCCACGCGCTCAACAATTTCTGTTCGGTGGATCTGAGCTCTGTGTACCTCGATATTCTGAAGGATCGTCTCTATACCTTCCGGGCCGATTCGCCCTTGCGGCGCGGATCGCAGACGGTGCTCTTCGAGATCCTCGTGGCCATGACGAAGCTGATGGCGCCGGTCTTGAGCTTTACGGCGGAAGAGATCTGGCGGACCCTGGCGACTCAACCGGGAGGGAAGCAGGGCGTGAGCAGCGTCCATCTGAGTACATTCCCGGAGGTCCAGCTTCAATGGCAGGATGCCGAGCTGGCTCAGCGATGGGAGAAGCTCTTGGGCTACCGCACACAAGTGCAGGGCGTGTTGGAAGGCAGTCGACGTGACAAAGTGATCGGGTCCTCGCTGGAGGCATCGGTGGAACTTCGAGCCGATGCTGATAGCTATGAGTTTCTCCAGTCCTATCAAAAGGACTTGACCACGCTCTTCATCGTTTCGCAGGTGAAGTTGATTGCCAGTGGCGCGGCCAAAGGCCCACTGGCGATTGTGGCGACGAAGTCCTCGTTTGGAAAATGCGAACGCTGCTGGAATTATCGTGAGGCAGTGGGGGAAGACGCGAGTCACGCCACCTTGTGCGAACGTTGTGTGGAGGCGGTGCAGTGATGCGACGGTCTTTTCGCTATGCGTTCCTGGCCCTGCTCGCCGGCACGATCATCGTGATCGATCAGGTGACGAAACTGTCCATCATGCAGTCGATGCGGCTGCATGAATCCATCCCGATCGTTCAGGATTTCTTCAGCCTAACCTACATCCGCAACCCCGGCGCCGCCTTCGGGCTGCTGGCCGGCAGCAGCAATGCTTTTCGGATGGTGTTCTTCGGGGTGACGTCGCTGATTGCTCTGGCCCTGCTGGGGACGATCCTCTTCCGGTTGCCGGAAAAGGATTGGGTGGGGCAGCTCAGTATTTCCGGGGTCCTGGGAGGGGCGATCGGGAATCTGATCGATCGGTTACGGTATGGGGAGGTAATCGACTTCCTCGATGTCTATGTGAACTCCTACCATTGGCCTGCCTTCAATGTCGCAGATTCGGCGATTAGCGTGGGGGTGGTCTTCTTGATTATTCACTTTGCTTTCGAAAAGAAAGACGAAGCACTCTTGTCTCAAGGGTTTCCTCCCGCTTCCTAGCAGGCTGCTGAAAAATCCCGCCAGCTTCGTTCTCGGCTCATCGAAATCCTCAACGTACCCCTGAGGGTACGCCTCCGGTTTCCACTCGCCTGCGGCCTTGCTGACGGGCTTTTTGAGCAGCCTGTGAGCGCTCTATTAAAACCCGAAGATGTAGAATACGGCAATGCCCATCACGATTCGGTAGTAGGCGAAGGGGCGGAGCGTATGGCGCTTCACGAAGGTGAGGAAGGCGGCGATGACGATCCAGGCGACGGCGAACGACACCAGCATCCCGACTCCGAGCGCCAGATAGTCCTCCTGCCGGAAGAGGTCCCGAGATTTCCACATTTGATAGCAGGTCGCCGCGATGAGGGTCGGAAGGGCGAGGAAGAAAGAATATTCCGTCGCGACTTTCCGGTCCAGCCCGACCAAGAGCCCTCCGATGATCGTGGAGCCGGATCGGGACATGCCTGGTAGTAATGAGGCGCATTGGGCCATACCGATCCAGAAGGCCGATCGCAAGCTGACTTGTTCAAGCTGTTGGACCGTTGGCTGATTACGGCGGGCCTCGACAGCAAGAATGATCAGGCCCCCGACGATGGAGGAGATGGCGACGGTTTGTGGCGTAAAGAGATGGCTCTTGATCCAGCTATGGGTGAGGAACCCGATCGCCGCTGCCGGGAGAAAGGCGAGCCCGAGTCCGAGGAGAAACCAGAGATTCCGGTGGGCCACCCACGATGCTTGCAGGGTTGCCGTCCAGGAGGTGGCGCCACGGGCTCGGATCATGGCCGAGGCCTCCTGCCGTTCACGCCAGGCTTGTCCGGTTATGAAGGCCAGCTTCTGCCGCTCATAGGCGATGACGGCGAGGATGGCGCCAAGCTGGATTGAAATTTCCGCGCTGGCTGCGAGATCTCCTTCGAATCCCAAGGCATGCCCAACGAGAATCAAGTGGCCGGTCGACGAGACAGGGAGAAACTCTGTCAGCCCCTCCACGATACCGAGGATCGTGGCGAGACCGGGGCCCCATTCGTTCATGCGATCTCTTTCTGAGACAGGTGACAGTGCGGACTGCGTATCTGGCGCATATTCACAAAGTGGTGACGGTCCGTCAAGCAGGCGGAGAATTGATCTCAGCCCTCCACGCCGGTCTGCGGGGTCGGGCGACTGGCAAATCTGTTGACAAAGTGAGGGGCTTGGCATACATCAACACCATACGTATAGGTGCCGGACGATCCTCTTCTCTCGACAGGCCTGTTGGATGAGGGCGGTAGCTGGTATCTGTTGCAGGTGCCACGTTTAGTGGATGGGAGGTTTGCATGAAATCAGGATGGATGGCGGCGGTCGTGATGATCGGCGCAGTATCGATGGTCGGGTGTGTCTCTCAAAAGAAATATGATGAAGCGGTGGTCGATGTCGACTCGGCCCGGTCCGAGTTGGAGAAGCTTCGCGCGCAGAAGAACTCGCTGGAACAACAAGTCAAGACGCTCAAGGATCTCAACTCGAAGTTCGGGAATGAGGCTCAAGTCGCTCACGACGAGCTGGAGCGTATCCAGCACGGGCGCGACAAGGAGCGCGGCAGCGCCGAGAGCCGAATTAAAGAACTCGAAGATCGCATCAGGCAATTCGCCCTGCAGAACCGGGCGGTGCATCAGGAATATGAGGATGTGAAGCGGCACAATCAAACGCTCAAGTCCCTGGTCGCCCGGTATCAGAAAGAGCTCAAGGACCAGTCCCGCTCCGCGGCGGGAGCGCTCGAGTCTGCCGTTCCGACTCCGAGCGTCCCATCGGTTGCGGCCCCTGTCCCTCCTGTGACGAGCGCGCCTCAAGCCTTGTCGTCTTCCATGAACATCAATAAGGCTTCTGTCGGGGACATCGTGTTGGTGCTCGGTCTCCCCAAGGACGTGGCCGATCGTATCGTGGCCAACCGCCCCTACCGGGTGAAGGGTGAGTTGGTGGCGAAGAACGTGGTGACTAAAGATATTTTCGACATGATCAAGGATCGGATCAGCGTCGGTCCTTAATCGAAGGCATGGTGCGCAGTTTGACAGGCCGTCCATCGTGTGGTGGACGGCCTGTTTGTTGTTGGGATCGTCGCTGCCAGGTGATTCCCTTCGGCCCTGTTGATACAATGCCACTCACGTAGACGGGGGAACTGGAGAACGAATTGATGCGTCGTGCTATTTTGATCGTCGGAGTGCTGGCCGTTGGAGCCGCCATCGGCGGTTATGTTTTCTTCAATGGGGAGCGGAAAGCGCCGGTCCGTTATCGGAGCGCCGTGGTTGAGCGAGGCTCCGTCGTGTCGCTCGTGACGGCGACGGGCACGATCAATCCGGTCGTGTCGGTTCAGGTCGGGACCCAAGTGTCCGGCATGATCAAAAGTCTGCATGCCGATTTCAATTCGGTGGTCAAGGCCGGCGACATCGTAGCTCTGATCGACCCGGAACCCTTCAAAGCCCGCCGCGATCAAGCAGCCAGCAATCTTGAAATGTCGAAAGCGAATGTCTCGCGGGCCAAAACCGATCTGGCGCAGCGCAAGCGCGAGTTGGATCGGGTGAAGTCGCTGGTGGCGCAGCAGTACGTGTCGCAGAACGACGTGGATGTGGCGACGACGAATTTCCAATCGGCCGAGGCCCAAGTCAACGTGGCTGTGGCGCAGGTGAAACAGGCAGAGGCGGCGTTGAATGCCGCAGAGCTGGATTTGAAGTACACCGTCATCCGGTCGCCGGTGAACGGGATCGTCGTAGCGCGAACCGTGGAGGTCGGTCAGACGATTGCGGCCAGTTTCGCCACACCGAACCTTTTCCTGATCGCGCTCGATTTGACAAAGATGCAGGTCGATACGAACGTCAGCGAGTCCGATATCGGTGGGATCACCGAAGGGAAAGAAGCGACCTTTACCGTCGATGCTTATCCCGGCCATCAATTTTCCGGCACGATCCGTCAGGTCCGTCTTGCCCCGATCAATGTGCAAAATGTGGTGACCTATAACGTCGTGGTCAACGTCGATAATCAAGACCTCCGGCTGAAGCCTGGCATGACGGCAAATGTCTCCATCGTGGTGGCGCAACGAGACGCCGTGCTCAAGGTGCCGAATGCCGCCTTGCGATTCACGCCTCCGACCGCCGGTCCGTCCGATCGTGCTGCGTCAGGCGGTAAACCGGCCAAGGCGAAGAGCGCAGAGCCTCAGGTAGGCGCCAACAGAGGGGCCACGGCAATCAATCGAACCATCTGGAAGCAGGGACCGTCTGGAGAGCCTGAGCCGATTCAGGTTCAAACGGGCATTTCTGACGGGGTGGCCACGGAGATTGTGTCGGAGGAATTATCCGAGGGGACGCCGGTGATTGTGGGAATCGAGCGACCCAAAGGTGAGCGGGGCGGAAAGGATCTGCCACCGGGATTCGGGAGCGGCGGCCAGAAGGGCTCTTCGCGCAACCGGGGCCTGTAGCCACCTGTGACGCGTTGTACGTTTCACCTCTCACGTTTCACGAGATAGGACGATGAGCTCGCTGATTGAATGCGAAGATGTCTGGAAGGTCTATCGCGTCGGCGACGTGGAGGTTCAGGCTCTGCGCGGCCTGAGTCTGACGATCGAGCAGGGCGAGTTTGTCGCGATCATGGGCTCCTCCGGTTCCGGTAAATCCACCCTCATGAATATTCTGGGCTGTCTCGATCAACCCACCAAAGGGTGTTACCGCCTGAACGGGGTCGAGGTCGGGGGGCTGCGGCCAGATGAATTGGCCGGGATCCGCAATCAGCAGATCGGGTTCGTCTTTCAGAGTTTCAACCTGATCCCTCGCACCAGCGCGCTCGAAAACGCCCAATTGCCATTGTTCTATCGAGGGCTGTCGCTCAAGGACCAACGGACGCAGGCCGCGGCGGCGTTAGGGCGTGTGGGGTTGCACGGCAGGGAAGACCATTATCCGACGCAGCTGTCCGGCGGGCAGCAGCAGCGTGTGGCGATCGCGCGGGCGCTGGTCACATCGCCCTCATTGCTCCTGGCCGACGAGCCGACCGGCAACCTGGATAGCCAGTCAAGCCGGGAGATCATGGGAATCCTGGAAGCGCTGAACCGCGATGAGGGCATTACGATCATCCTGGTGACGCATGAGGTGGATGTCGCGGCCTATGCGGCGCGCGAGATCGTGATTCAGGACGGGAAGATTCTCAGCGATCGCCGGACCAAGGCTCGTCCACCATCCAGCCAAGTCGAGGTCCAGATTTAGATGGCGGCGTTTGTCTGGCTCACGATCATGACGGCCCTGCGGATCCTCGGACGGAACCGACTGCGCGCCGGTCTCACGATGCTGGGGATCGTCATCGGCGTGGCGGCGGTCATTGCGATGGTGAGCATCGGCGAGGGGGCTAAGCGGGCCGTGCAGGCGCAGATCGCGACGATGGGCACGAACGTCATCATCATCTTTCCCGGGGTGACCTCTGCGAGCGGGGTCCGGGGTAGTCAGGGGAGCGCCGTGACGCTGACCGTATCCGACGCCTTGGAGCTGAGAAAACGCATTCCCTTGCTGACCGACACCGGCTGGTCACGGCGCGATGTCATGCAAATCGTCTATGGGAACAAAAACTGGAACGGACCGATTAACGGGATCTCCCCAAGCTACCTCACCATTCGAGATTGGTCCTTTACGAGCGGCGGTCCCTTTACCCAGACGGATTTGGACAGCGCAGCCCGGGTCGCGCTCATCGGCCAGACGATCGTGGAGAACCTCTTTGAGCCTGGCGAAGAGCCGGTGGGGGCGGTGATTCGCATTAAGAACGTGCCGTTCCGCGTCATCGGGGTTCTGACGCCGAAAGGCCAGTCCTCTCAGGGCTCCGACCAGGACGATGTGATCTTCATTCCCTTCAGCACGGCGGAACGGAAGGTGTTCGGGACGTCGTTTATCGGGTCCGTCGGGGCCATGTTCGGCTCGACCGATCAGGTTGAAGATTTGCCTCAGGCGGTCGAGCAGATTCGGGAGATCTTGCGGGCGCGGCACCGGCTCCAGACTGAGCAGAACGACGACTTCACGATCCGGACCCAGGTCGATATCGGGAAGGTGCAAGAGGGCACCAGTGAGACCTTGACGATGATGTTGTTTGCCATCGCCTCCGTGTCGCTGCTGGTCGGGGGGATCGGCATCATGAATATCTTGCTGGTGTCCGTGACGGAACGGACGAGAGAGATCGGTGTCCGGATGGCAGTGGGAGCCAAGCGCCACCACATCATGATGCAGTTTCTGATCGAGGCCATGACCTTGAGCCTGGTGGGAGGGGTCTTGGGGATCGCGCTGGGGATCGCCGGAGCCAAGTTGACGACGGTCATCGCCGGCTGGCCGACCATCATTTCCGGCGACGTGATCGTGGTCGCGTTCTTCTTCTCGCTCGTCGTTGGGCTGTTCTTCGGCCTGTATCCTGCCAACAAGGCCGCCAGGCTGAATCCTATCGAAGCGCTCCGGTACGAATAAACGAGGATACTTTGATCAGTGCCCGTGCCGTCTGCTAGGAGGCGGATGCCGGGGCTAAATGCACTTCGATGCGAGGGTTGTCCTTGTCGATGTGTTTGTAGAGGTGGGTTTCGACGATGCGGTTGTCGTTGAGGCCGAGCCCATCGCAGAGGGCGTCCTGCGCGATCTTGAGCCCGCCATCCACGTCCCGTCGGAGACCCGACGTAAAATAAAATCTGATGGAGAGGGCGAGCCACTCGGACTGGAGTCCTGCCAGCAGGGCAGTTCGGTGAGGGGATTGTGCCAGTTTCAGCCAGACGACTTGTCCTACCTGGGCCTTATAGGCGCGACCAGCAGCAGAGAGCAATCTCCGTCCGTTCACCGTGGCATATTGATGGTTCACGCTGGGGGGCATCGGGAGGGTCAGGGCTATCGCATGATTCCCGGCCTGTGGTTGTGCTGATGGAGCTGCTGGCATGAGGGAACGGGGAGTGGTTTTCGCCGCAGTTCGTGGTGCGGCCACTTTCTTGTCGGGGTTCCGGTAGGAGGTCACGCGAACGGCGCGGGGAGAAGAGAGAAGCCGGGTCTGGCGCCGGAAAATTGGCATGGCGCTAGCTTAGAGGAGATTGAGAATTTTGGACATGTTCTGTTCGTATCGCTCTTCGGATCTGGCGAGGTAGCGACGCCATTCGCTTGGATTCCAGATTTCCATGCGATGGTACAGGCCGACGAGAATGATTTCCTGGTCCTCATCCAAGGGGATGAGTTTTCTGAGGCGGCTGGGAATCAGGATGCGTCCGGCCTTGTCGAGCTCTGATGTGCCGGCTTCCGACACGATGTGGTGCATGAACAGCCGGCTCTGGTCTTCATCGAGCGTGGCTTTCGTCCGTTCGAGGACTTTCTCCCACTCTCTCATCGAGTAGATGAGCGTCGATTCTTCCGGGCCTTTGAGGAAGACGACCGCCTGTCCGTCCGACTCGACCTGCTCACGAATGGGCGAGGGGACGATAAACCGTCCCTTCTCATCCACTTTGCAGAGGTACTCACCGGCAAACATCAATGGGTCCTGTTCGTTACGACGCCAGCTGGGCTTTGGTGCGATCGCGAATCCACTGTTCCAGATCCGAACGTACGAAGCGCCATTCTTTCCCAAGCTTGAAGGCGGGAATCTGGCGACTCCGTAGATAGCGGTAGAGCGTGCGCGAAGTGATCTTGAGATAACGGCAGGTCTCCTCCGCCGTCATCAGCTCGCTCTTGGGCTCGTTGGCCATTCAAAAACCTGGTGCAATAGGGATCCATATGCCTCACGAGGCTTCGGATACTGTCGTCAGGGTAGGAAAATGTGAGCAATCTGTCAAGTGAAAATGCATGACAGTGCATGTCAGTGCCATCCGGCTCTGGCAGGCTACTGAAAAAATCCGCCAGCGTCGTTCTCGCCTCGAAAGCATCCTCAACGTAGCCAGAGGCTACGCTTCCGGTGCGTTCATCGGCTGCGGCCTTGCTGGACGGCCTTTTTGAGCAGCCTGAGGGAAAGCTATGGTGCTGTTTGGTTGTTTCAACCTCTGCCAGAGGATCGTGCTGCCTGTTCGGCCACGAGTCGATCCGGCACCAGGTCCGTCTCAATAGTCCTGGCCAACGTCAGGGCAAAGACCGGCCCGCTGCCGGCTTGTCGGAGAGTTTTTGCGCATTCGTGCAATGTTGTGCCGGTGGTGAAGACATCATCCACGAGGAGGATGCGTTTCCCCGTGAGATCTTGGGGCCTGCGGACGGTAAAGGCTTTCCGAAGATTTTTCAGTCGTGCCTGTCTTGTCAATGTGGTTTGGGGATCGGTGGCGGTGATCCTGACGAGGTGGGTGGCTGAAACCGGGCGAGCTAGATGACGTCCGAGCTGATCGGCTAGCAGCAAGGATTGGTTAAACTCCCGTCCTCGCAAGCGGATTGAGTGTAAGGGGACAGGGATAATCATATCGGCGTCGATCTCGCCAGGCAGGGCGTCGATCATGAGGCGCGCGAGCGGCTTGGCGAGTGTATATGTGCCGTGATACTTGAACGAGCAGATGGCGTCCTTCAGGGGTGGAAGGTAGGGGAAGAGGGTCCAGGCCCGTTGAAAGGCCGGAGGCCGCTCCTGACAATGTTGACAGTGATGGTTCGGCGTATAGGTCGTGGCAGCTGGCGAGACAAAGGGCTGATCGCAGATGGCGCAAGCCGGTTGCTGGAGCGGGCGGATGCTCTGCCAGCACATTGTACAGAAGCAGGGGACCGGGTCAGTGCCGAGCTCAGTCCCACAGCTCAGACATTCCACCGGCAAGACAAACCGGAGGGCCTGGCGGCACCAGCCAATGAACCGATCCTTGGTGCATGCACGTAACATCGCAGGAGGCGCTCTCCTCAACGTTGCTCTGTGTTTCTTCTAAGAGAATAGGCCGCGCCAGTCAAGGTTGTTGCTCTATAAATGGTTGTGATATACGAAGGCGGCAGGTTGCAAGGCTAGGAATGGAGAAGTCGCTCAGCATGGTGAGGCTCGACCAGGTATCGAAACAGTATGAGCGGGGCGGCGATATCATCACCGGGCTCGATCGGGTCACGGTCGAAGTGGCAGAGGGAGACTTCTGCGCATTTATCGGCCCCAGCGGTTGCGGGAAAAGCACTTTACTCAACCTCGTTGCAGGGCTGGATGCGCCGACTTCGGGAGAGATCTTTCTTGAAGGCCGGTCGACCAGCCGGTTTACGAGCGATGACTGGACGAGGATCAGGCGGGATACGGTCGGGATTATCTTCCAGGCGTTTCATTTGATTCCCGGACTGACGGCGGCGGAGAATGTTGCGTTCCCCCTGTTGTTGCGCGGAGAGCGAGGGACATCGGTCCAAACCCGCGTCGAAGAAGTGCTGGAGTTGGTCTCGATGACGGCGCGGCGCCACCATCGCCCCAGCGAGCTCTCTGGCGGGGAACAACAGCGGGTGGCGATGGCGCGCGCGATCGTGCATCGGCCCCAGATCATTCTGGCCGACGAGCCGACCGGCAATTTGGATTCCCAGCATGGAGCGGAGATCATTCTCCTCCTCCGGTCGCTGGTGCAGCGTTTTCGCCAAACCGTTTTATTAGTCACCCACAGTGTCGCGGCGGCGGACGCAGCCGATTATGTCTGGACCATGAAGGATGGGCAGCTCGTGGCGAAAACGTCGCGCGAGCCTCTTACGATAGGAGCGTGATGGATCTTTCGATTACGATTGCCGGCGTGCGATTCCCCAGTTGCATCATGAATGCTTCTGGAGCCCTCTGTGTCACGCGTGAGGAGCTGCTGGCCCTGGGCCGGTCCCATGCCGGCGCCATCGTCACCAAGTCGATGACGGTCGAACCGCGCGACGGCAATCCCGCGCCCAGGTATTATGGATTTTCCGGCGGCTCCATCAATTCCATGGGCTTGCCGAACCTCGGATACAAGGTCTACGCTGCGCTCATTCCTGAGTTGAAGACGCTTGGGAAACCGGTCATCGCCAGCGTGGCCGGCCTTTGTGAAGACGATTTTTTGACGATCGCAGCCACGATTAATGCGGCAAAGCCTGATTTGATCGAGGTCAATCTCTCCTGCCCCAACATTCCAGGCAAGCCCCAGATCGGCTATGACGCAGAAGCCTCCGAGCGTCTGTTGAAGCGGGTTCGCAAGGTGATCACGGTCCCGATGGGGGTTAAGCTGCCGCCCTACTTCGATCCGGCCCATCACAAAGTCATGGGCGACGTGATCGGCCGCTGCGGGGTCGATTTTCTCAACCTGATCAACTCGGTCGGTAACGGGCTCGTGGTCGATCCTGAGCGCGAGGAGGTCGTCATCAAGCCAAAGGGCGGGTTCGGCGGGTTGGGTGGCACGATCATCAAGCCGGTCGCACTGGCCAATGTCCGGGCCTTTTGGAAGATTTTCGAAGGGCGCATCCCGATTATCGGGACCGGCGGCGTGGTCAATGGGGTGGATGCCTTCGAACATGTGCTCTGTGGCGCCTCGGCTGTGCAGATCGGGACGGTCTTGGTCGAAGAGGGGCTCGGTGTGTTCGTCCGGTTGGAAACGGAGCTGGCGGCCCAGCTCAGCAAGAAGGGCTATACGAAGCTGGAGGACTGCCGGGGCAAGCTGAAGGAATTGTAGATCTACTTCGTCCCGAACGTCTTGGCCAGGAGGCCCAGTTGCAGCGCCCGTCTGAGCAGTTGCGCCACGTTCCTCACGTTCAATCGTCGCATTAAGTTGAATCGGTGCACTTCGACCGTGCGCACGCTGATCTCCAGCACTTCCGCAATTTCACGGTTCGTCTGCCCGCTCGCCACGAGACGAAGGATGTCACGCTGCCGAGGGGTGAGGAGGTCGGCGTCGCTTTCCTCTTGCAGGGGCTGGATTTTGTGGATCAGGGCAGTTTTTTCGCTCATCATCAATCTCTCCTCATCAACTCACGCAAGTCTAGCAAAGGTATGTATCGCTGTAAACGAAACGACTCATTTGTGCAGAGCCCTGTTGCCAGCCTACGTATTGTCATTCGTCTTCGTTCCTCGTCCACCATGATTTGCGCGGTTCATTCCCTGTCTAGGCCCTAGATGACTATACCACTCGCGTTCCATATCGCCTTGATCCGCGCCCATGCAAGCCAGAAGCCGTTTCGCGCATTGCTGAGCATTGCCGGGGTGGCCCTGGGTGTCCTGGCTTCCGTGGCCATCGGGACGGCGAATATTCACGTACTACGATCCTTCGAGCAAACGGTCACAACGGTCGCCGGGCCTGCTTCATTGGAAATTGCAGGTCATGATCTCGGAGTGGATGAATCGGTGATCACGGCGGTCCGTGCGGTCGAGGGGGTGGTGAGCGCCTCTCCGGTTATTGAAGATTCGGTCGTGCTGACCCAGGGGGAACAGCGAGGGCAGGCGCTTCAGATCGTGGGGTTGGATCTCCTCGCGGAGGCCGGGACCCGGGGATTTCAGATCCAGGCTGATGCAGAAGAGGCGCTGGAGACCCTGTTGGCTCCAGACTCGCTCTATCTTGGCCGCCAGGTTGCGGCCGACTGGAACCTGGGAGTCGGGAGTCTTGTCGAGGCGACGGCGGGAGGGCGTCTCGTGCAACTGCGAGTCGCCGGGCTCCTTCACAACGACGAGTCCCGTTCGTCCCTCTGGGATCGGCTGGCCGTCATGGATATTGCGGCGGCGCAGCTGCTGTTCCACTCAGTCGGGCGATTGGGCCGGATCGAGCTGGTGACGCAGCCTGGCCGACCGCTCGATGAGATTGCGGTCTCGGTGCGGGCGGTGGTTCCACCCCATTTGGTCGTGCAACGGCCGGCGCAACGGACGAAGCAGATTGAAAATATGGTGCGGGCCTTCCAGCTCAATCTGACGGTCTTGAGCTGGGTGGGGCTGCTCGTCGGGATGTTCTTAATCTACAACACGATGGCCTTTGCCGTGGCGCAACGGAGACGCGAGATCGGCATCTATCGTGCGCTCGGCATGACGGAGCAGCGGGTTGCCGGTCTGTTTCTCATGGAAGCAGGGCTGCTCGGTCTTCTGGGAGGGCTGCTGGGGGGGCTCGGCGGGGTCTGGCTGGGCAGCGGGCTGGTGTCGCTGGTGAGCCGGACGATCTCAGATCTTTACGCGCCGGTGACGTCAGGCTGGTTGATCCTGTCGTTCGACCTGTCAACATTTCTGGCCGTAGCGAAGGGACTGTTGCTCGGAACCTTGATCTCAATGGTGGGGGCCTTGGGTCCCAGTCTGGAGGCAGGCAGGACCGTGACGGTTCGTGCCTTGGCGCCGGGAGACTATGAAATAACGAATCAACTGAGGGCCGGTCTCTTCGGGTGGATCAGCCTGGCATTGTTGGTGTTGGCAGGCCTCTGTTCACTGATGGGCCCGGTCGGAGGCCTGCCGCTCTTTGGCTATCTCGCGACGGTCTGTCTCCTGGGAGCCCTCTCCTGTCTTGCGCCTATTTGTATTAAAGCGCTGAGCTGGCGCTCTTACAACAAGAACAAGACGATGGCGCTCGGGGGGAGCCTCCGGCTTATTGCGGCGGACCAGGCTGCGCGCCATCCTGGCAGGAATGCGGTGACGGTGTCGGCCTTGATGGTGGGACTGTCGATCATGATCGGTGTGGCCGTGATGGTTCGCAGTTTTCGTGGCACGGTTGAGGTCTGGGTGAACGAGACCGTGATGGCCGATCTCATCGTGGCTCCGCAATCCTGGCTCCAGGGCAAGCAAGCAGGGCAGGCGTCCCGTTCCCTCCCTGGGAACTGGCTGGCGACCCTGTCGGCAATCGAGGGCGTTGCTGCAGTCGATACCTACCGGGAGGTGCATGTGGAAGTGGCGGGCCAGACAGTCTCGTTGGTCTCGCGCGATCTTCTGCTCCATGCGCAGCGTAGCCGGTATCTGATGGTTCATGGAGACTCGACCGTGGCGTTGCAGCGTGCCGCCGAGACTGGAGGCGTCCTCCTGTCGGAAGTGTTGGCGACTCGACTGGGGCTTCACGAGGGAAGCCAGGTTTCAATCATGACGCAGACTGGGCCAGTGGCTTTGTCGGTCGAGGGAATCTTCTACGATTACGCGACCGACGGAGGAAAGATGGTGATGGATCGAACCTGGTATCAACGATATTGGCAGGACGACCGGGTGACCGTGTTTCCTGTCTACCTGGCTGCCGGGGCCGATGCGAAACAAGTCAGGCAATCGATTGTCGCGCAGGTTGCAGGGCTGGACGGAGTGACGGTTTCGCCTTTGGTGATCAGAAACCATGAGCTGCGGAAAGAGATTCTCGATATCTTCGATCGGACCTTCGTCCTGACCTATGTCCTGGAGGCCATTGCTGTATTGGTGGCGGTGCTAGGCATCGTCAATACATTAGTGACGGCCGTGCTGGAGCGGCGACGTGAGTTCGCCACCTTGCGGGCGATCGGCGCCAGTACGAGGCAGGTCGAACGGTTAGTTTTGTGGGAAGCGGCCTATCTCGGGCTGATCGGGGCGGTGCTGGGCGTTGTGGGGGGGCTGCTGCTGGCCCTCCTGCTCATCCACGTGGTCAACAAACAGTCCTTTGGATGGACGATTCAGATGACGGTTCCAGGCGGAGTAATTTTACAGGCAGTCGCACTCGCACTCACCTCTGCCCTGGTGGCTGGCTATTGGCCGGCTCGCTGGGCCGCCAGGCAGCCGCTGGTCGAAGGATTGCGCGAGGAATAGAGAAGCGGTGGCCTGTTAGTTCGCGACCGGTTGCTGATGCTCGACTTCAATTTTAAAGTCGAGATCTTCGATCATGCCCCAGACTTCTGGTCCTGGCGCGCCTGGTGTCGTGAGGTAGCCGTTTCGTCCTCCTTGCCCATGTTATCGATAGACTTCATCATGGGTTCCGATATCAAGCAGGATGATCTCTTTCTTGGTCACTCTCAACGTGAGAGTGACGCGGTACGAATGAGTCACGCTGACGGCGTGCAGCCCTTCCAATTCTCCTTTGAGTGCATGCAATCGGAGATGTGGCTGAAAGGGATCGGTTTCCAGACTGCTGAGAACTTTGGCAAGCGGTTTCTTTAGCTGGGGGTGGGCTCGCGTGAACTTGGCCGCGCGCCGATCGAAATAGCTGGTCGTGACCAGCGTATACATCAGGATTTGAGTCGGAGTTCGTCGATGAGTGTTTGCGCTGTGACGTGACGGACACGTCCTTCCTTGAGATCTTCTAAAGATCGGCGGATTCGGCTCACGTACGATTTGCGATATCGCTCAGACAATTCCCGATACTGCTCTTCTGCCATGATGACGTAGGTGGGCTCCTTGCCCCTGAGGACATGGACCGGGCCGCGTTTCAGAGCTTTGTCGATGGCGGAAAGCCCTCGTCGCTTGATCTCTGTCGCGGGGATTGCTTTTTGCAGCACACTGGTAGAGCTTCGCATGGAGGTACTCTATCCCAAGATTTCGACTACGGCAAGCCATTCCCTGTGCCAAGGGAGTTGGGTGGGGAGAGAGATGGGTGTCTGGACCCGTTTCCTACTTTGCGACCGGTTGCTGATGCTCGACTTCAATTTTAAAGCCGAGATCTTCGATCATGCCCCAGACTTCTGGAGCGGGGGCTCCTGGCGTTGTGAGGTAGTTGTTCACGAAGATGGAATCGGCTGGATAGAGTGCCAAGGGCTGGAGACTCCGTAGATTATGCTCACGGCCTCCGGCCACGCGGAGTTCGGTGCGTGGGTGCAGGAACCTGAAGAGGCAGAGCACTTTCAGGCAGCGTTGAGGGGTCAGATTGTCACAGTTCTCCAGCGGCGTGCCAGTGGCTGGATGGAGCGTGTTGAGCGGAATCGAGTCAGGTTTCACGTCGATCAGGGCCATGGCTAGGTCGATGAGGTCCTCGTCCTTCTCTCCCATGCCCACGATCCCGCCGGAGCAGATCTCCAATCCTGCCGCTCGCGCGTTCTGGATGGTGTTGAGCCGGTCTTGGAACGTGTGGGTGCTGCAGATGGAGGAATGAAAGGCTTCGCTTGTATTCAAGTTGTGATTCACCCGATCGACTCCCGCTTCCTTCAGTCGCTTGGCCTGTTGCTCGCTCATGAGGCCCAGTGAACAGCAAATCTGAATCGGAATCTCCTGCTTGATGGAGCGGACAGCTCCTGCGATTTCGTCGATTTCCCGATCCAACGGACTCCGGCCGCTGATGACGATGCAATAGCGTTGGGCCTTTGAGGCGGCTGCTTGTCTGGCTCCGTCGATCATCTGCTTTTGGGGCAAGAGGTTGTAGCGCTCGATGGGGGCGGTGGAGGTCGCAGATTGTGAGCAGTAGTGACAATCTTCCTGGCAGGCTCCGCTCTTGGCGTTTTGCAACATCTGGAGGCGCACGGTCTTGCCAAAATAGCGGGATCGAACGGTAAAGGCGGCCTGGAGAAGTTCCAGCAATCGTTCATCGGGAGTGTCGAGCACGGCCTGGCATTCGTTTCTCGTCAGCGTCTCGTCGCGCAAGGCTTTAGCAGCGAAATCCTGATAGTCGACCATGGGAGACTCCATCATCTGTAGAAGTTGAATTGATTGCGATGCGGATGGCTGTGCCTCTGTCAGGCAGCCGGACTGGCTGAAAACCTACACGGTTTCGAAGGGAGAAGCAATGCCCTGGTAGGGGACTTCAGAGACCTGGAGGGGGCCGCTGTCTTGAGTGGAGACCGTTTGGCCGGCATTCGGCCAGGGCAATGCCACGAAGGTATTCCAGGTTCCGCAACGGCGGCAGCGTCCGGACCATTCGGTCGATTCCTGCTGGCAGGCGGTGCAGACGTAGGGGACGACGACGCGTTTCTTGAAGTGGAGGGCTTTCTTGAGTTCCACGACGGCCTGCTCCATGTGCTGCTTGCGCAGGAACAGATTGGCCATGATTTTGTGGTAATCGACCAGCTGATCCTGGATTCCTTCGACGGTCGAGAGGATGTCGAAGGCTTCGTCGACCATTTCCAGTCGATAGTAGAGTTTGCCCAAATAAAACTGCAGGGCCGGATTGTTCGGGTCCTGATGAAGGGCGTCCTGATAGACCCGGATAATTTCACCTGGTTCGCCTTGCTCGAGAAAGAGTTCTTCGAGCCGGTGCAGGATGATGATGCTACGGGTCTTGGCATAGACCTTTTTAAGGATTTCAACGGCCTGTTTGGTTTTGCCTTCCCGGATGAGGATTTCGCCGATACCGATATAGGCGGGCAGAAATGTTCGGTCTTTCTTGATGGCGCCGCGGAAGTAGCGCCGTGCTTTGTCCGGGTGGCCCCGCTCCAGTAGCTGCCGCCCCACTTCATAGGTGCAGCCGGTGAGGAGATGGGCCTCGGCCTTGCGTTCCGGTTCAGGCAGGTTGGCCTTGAGGAGCCGGTGCTGGATTTCGAGCGCCTCGCTCCATTTTTCAAGCCGGATCAAGAGGTCGCGCTCGCGAATGAGCGCCGTCAGGTTATCCGGTTCGATCCGGAGCATTTTGTGCAGAGCCTGCAAGGCGTCTTCATAACGTTTGGCGCCTTCTAAGTCTTTCGCCAGCTCCAGCAGGATTTCGATGTTGCGATCGTCGACGCGGTTCGCTCGTTGATGGAGCCGGATCGCCTCCGCGAAGTTGTCCTCCGCGCGGTAAATGTTTCCCAGCCAGAGCAGCGAGTCAACGCGATTCGGGTCCATGGCCAGGGCCTTCTCGAAGAGGCCGATGGCTTCGACGGTGCGCTTGGACATGAAGGCATGGGTGCCTTCACGATGGAACGCGTCGATCTTTTCCTTGCGCCGCAATAGCCGCGCGCTGCGCCAGTTGCCGATGGCATGGGCGGTTTGTCTCATGCCCACGGCCAAGGTGACGAGCACGGCGCCGAGGGCCATGGAGAAGACGACGAGGGTGACGGGGCTCAATTGAAACTGGATGGAGGGGCTGGTCTTGATGTCGACCGTCCCAGGGTTCAATTCGCGGAAATAGCTGTAGAGGAAGATGCCGAGGCAGATCAGGAAAATGGTGGTGAGCAGTCGGAGCATCGGGCTAGGCCTTTTTCTTCGTCGGCGCCTTCTTCATCGGTGCTTTTTTGGCCGGGGCCTTTTTCGCTGGGACCTTTTGGGTCGGCGCTTTTTTCACCGGTATTTTTTTCGGCTTCTTTGCCGGCTCTGGGGCTGCCGCCTGTTCTACGACCGGTGGTTCGTCAGACACGGGGATGCGTTTCGCGTCGGCCCACAGCCGTTCGAGGGCGTAATGGCCCCGGACGTCTTGCCGGAAAATATGCGCGATGACGTCGCCGAAGTCCATCAGGACCCATTGCGAATTTCTTGCGCCTTCGATGCTGCGTGCTTTGGATCCGGAGCGCGCGAGGACGCCGTTGATGTGATCGGCGATCGCGCTGGCCTGGCGATCCGAATCTGCAGAGCCGATGACCAGGTAATCGGCAACGGAGGTCAGAGGCGCAACCTGGAGGACGATGACGTCGGTGGCCTTCTTATCAAGCATGCCCTGTGCAATGGCGAGGGCCGTGGATCTAGCGGTTCGTGTGATCGCGGTCCTCTTGGTAGAGATGATGCTGGAGTATATAAGATTCCACCGGGGGCGGCAATAGATTTGCAACGGGGAGTCCTTGTCTGATGCGCGAGCGAATATCCGATGCGGAGATCGGGCAGGGCGGTAGTTTGAGACAGATCAGGCCCTGCGTGCCGAGTGGCGCTGTGATTTGGGAAATTCGCTCTGCATCCAGGTCCGCCAGGGAGGGGTAGGGAATCGGTGGAAGCAGTCGGACCGTGGACAGAGAACGAAACGACTGGCCTGGCCTGGAGAGGATGACGAACTGGCAGAGCTCCAGCAAGGCTTGCGGGTCACGCCAGGAGGGAAAATCCAGAAAGGCATCGAGCCCGACCAGGAAGAAGAGCTGGGTCTGCGCGCCATATTCTTGCTGCAGCAGGCGAACTGTGTCGATGGAGTAGGACTTGCCTGGCCGGCGGAGTTCGACATCCGAGATGGCCAGCGTCGGGTCTGAGGCGATGGCCAGACGGACCATTTCGTACCGGTCTTGGGTCGGGGCCAGGCTGGCATTGTGTTTATGGGGAGGGTGTCCCGTGGGAATGAAGAGGATCCGGTCGAGTCCGAGGGCCTCGCGCGTCTGGCGCGCAATGGCCAGGTGACCGTTGTGTATGGGGTTGAAGCTGCCGCCGAGGAGTCCTAGCCGAAGAATGCCTGAGTGCTTGGTGCTGGGCACTGAAGGCTGAGAATCAGAGTTGGTCGACATCATAATCTCAGCACTCGGATCTCCGTATGCACATCTAGTAGGCTGCGGAAAAACTCGGTACGCACACAAACATGGTTGGAATATTTCGTATCGTGCCGGAGTTTGAATAACCTCAGGATGCTCAAAAAGGCCGTCCAGCAAGGCCGCAGCGAGCGAAGAGGCGAAGCGTAGCCTTGTGGTACGTTGAGCCTCTGAGCGATGCGAGAGCGCCGCTTGCGGAATTTTTCAGCATCCTGCTAGAGGATGACGAGGTTGTCCCGGTGTATGACTTCTTCATACTCCTGAGGCCCGAGTTGCTGCTGGATTTCGGTTGTCTTGAGCCCTTTGATCTTTGCGAGCAGGTCGGACGAGAAGTTCACGAGTCCTTTCGCGAACTCTTTGCCATCCTGGTCGAGGCAACTGACCGCATCGCCCGCTTCAAACGGACCGCCGGTTTCCAGGATGCCGGAGGCCAGGAGGCTCTTGCCCCGTTTGGCCAGGGCCTCGACCGCCCCTGCGTCGAGCGTCAGGGTGCCTCGGGGCCTGAGGGTGAAAGCGATCCAATGTTTGCGGCTGGTGAAGCGGCGTTCCTTCGCGAGGAAGAGGCTGCCGCCCGGGCCGCCGGCCAAAACTGTCGTGAGGAGGCCGGCTTCTTGCCCGTTCATGATCAGGGTGGCTACGCCATACTCGCTGACTTTCTTGGCAGCCCGGACTTTCGTGGCCATGCCTCCGGTCCCCTCGAAGGTGCTGGAGACGCCGGCCCGCTGTTCAATGTCTTCGGTAATGTCCTGGATCAGAGGAATCAGGGTGGCAGCGGGATTTTTGCGCGGGTCTTCCGTGAACAGGCCATCGATATCGGAGAGGATGATGAGCAGTTCCGCGTCGACCAAATGGGCGACTTCGGCTGCCAGGGTGTCGTTGTCCCCCACGCGAATCTCATCCACAGCCACCGTATCGTTTTCGTTGATAACGGGGATGACGCCGAATCCGATCAGGGCGTTCAGGGTATGGCGGGCATTGAGGAAGCGCCGTCGATCGGCCAGGTCCTGGTGCGTCAGGAGGATCTGCGCCACTTTGATATCGAGCCGTTCGAAGGATTTCTCATAGGCCCACATGAGCCGGCTCTGGCCGACTGCGGCGGCCGCCTGCTTCACGGGGAGACTTTTGGGATATTCCGTCAGGCCCAGCTTCTTGATGCCGGAAACGATCGCGCCGGAGGAAACGATCAGGACTTCACGACCGCTGGACCGGAGGGCCGCGATTTCATCCGCAAGCCGATCGATCCGTTCCGGGCGCAGCCCGGTCTCTCGGGACGCAACGAGACTGCTCCCGACTTTGATGACGATGCGGGTGGCTTGCTTTAAGAGCTGATCTCGCATGGTGTGGTTCGCAGCTGCGTAACCTGTTGCCCCACATAGTTGACGAGTTCTGTCAGCCCTTCTCTCGTGGCGGCAGAGATCGCGAGGCAGGGGTAGCGATGGCGCTTACAGTATTTCTGCAACTCGCGCAGGCGCGCGCCATCTCCCGCCGCATCGATTTTCGTCGCCACCACGGCAAAGGGGCGTGCGGTGATCGGTTCATCGTAGGCGGCGAGTTCCTGGCGCATGACCTCGAAGCTTTTGACCGGTTCTTCGGGGGCCCATTCCGAGACGTCGACCATGTACAACAAGAATGACGTCCGTTCGATATGCCGGAGGAACCGGAGTCCCAGTCCCTTGCCTTCATGGGCGCCTTCGATGATTCCGGGAATGTCTGCAACGGCGAAGCTGCCCTTTTCTCCCCAGCGCACGATCCCGAGATTCGGCACCAGCGTAGTGAAGGGATAGTCGGCGATCTTCGGCCTGGCCGCTGAGATGACGGAGATGAGCGTCGATTTTCCGGCATTGGGAAAGCCCACCAGTCCAACGTCGGCCAGCAGTTTCAGCTCAAGCCGGAGGGATTTGACTTCGCCTTCTGTGCCGAGTTCAAACTCTGTGGGCGTGCGGTTGGTCGGAGTCGCGAAGTGGTTGTTCCCTCGTCCTCCATGGCCTCCGTGGGCTGCCACGAAGCGCTGTCCCGCCGTGACCAGGTCGGCCAATACGTCGCCGGTCTCATCGTCGTAGATGACGGTGCCGACAGGCAGAACCACCACCACATCTTCCCCGGTTCTTCCGGAGCAGTTGGCTGCGCCTCCCTGGCGACCGACTTCGGCTTCGTAATGTTTTTGGTACCGGAGGTCGAGGAGCGTCGTCATGCGAGGCGACGCTTCGAATATGACATTCCCGCCATCGCCGCCATCGCCGCCGTCAGGTCCGCCGCGAGGCACGAACTTTTCACGCCGAAAACTGCATGAACCGTCCCCGCCACGACCGGCAGTGATGCGGATACGGACTTCATCAACAAACATCGGCGCACCGTTTCTTCAGTGTGAAGGCTGAGGGATCGCTGCCTGCGAGGAACATCCCGCTGCACGTACAGTCATGCCGGGAGTCCTCGCGGGTACGAAGCTGTGACGAGAAAAGAGGAAAGAATGCGTTAGGAAACCGCCGGCACGGAGTCAGCATAGACGCTGATCTTCTTCCGTCCGCGGCCGCGTTCGAACTTCACGATCCCCGTAATGAGGGCGAAGAGGGTATGGTCTTTACCGAGGCCCACGTTGAACCCGGGGAAGAATCTCGTTCCGCGCTGACGGATCAGGATGGATCCGGCCGTGACGGTCTCCCCAGCATAGGCCTTGACGCCAAGGTACTGTGGATTACTGTCGCGCCCGTTTCGTGTTGATCCGCCGCCTTTATTTGTTGCCATGACTGATCCTCGTTAAGCTGTTTCGATACCGGTAATGCGCAGCTTGGTGAAGCCCTGGCGATGGCCACGGGTCCGCCGATAGTTCTTGCGCCGTTGTTTCTTGAAGATGGTGATGGAGCGAGTCCGGTCCTGGTCGATAATTTCGGCTTTGACGATGGCCCCTTTGACCAGCGGTTGCCCGACGACCATGCCTTTTTCGCCGTGAACCAGCCTGACTTCGCCGATTTCGATCGTCCCCCCGATTTCGCCGGGAAGAGACTCCACCTGGACCAAAGATCCAGTTTCCACCCGATACTGCTTGCCGCCCGTTTCAATGATTGCGTACATAGACCCCTGCCTCCGTTACAGAAGATGATTGTGTAACATAGGGGCTTGAGGCCTGTCAAGGCAAAGGCTCGTCCCCCACGGATATTTCCCCGCCCGCTGGCTCCTCTTCAGCCCTTTCCCCCTCCTTCGGGTTAACCTGTTCGTTGGCTATCTTGGGCTGATTCCTGGGCGTATGCTGCTGTGTCATTGTCACGCTACGCCTGGGATTGGAGATAAATTATGGCCGTCGCACCGAAGTCTCATCTGCCTCAGCCGAAAGGCACGCGATTTGTGCTCCGTCCCTACCGCCGCATCCCGACCCAGTGCGGGCTCTATTATCTGAGCGGGGATTGTGTGGGGAAGGGTGTGGTGACGAATCTGTCCCATACAGGGATGCGTATTCAAGGTGAACATGCCGTGACGCCGGGCCTCGAACTGTCGCTCCGCTTTGAGCTGACAGACGGTGGCCCGACGATAGAAATTGAACGGGCCACGGTCCGCTGGGTGAATGGGTATGATTTCGGCCTAGGCTTTGTCCGCATCAATCCGTCCGCCGCGACACATATCGCCCATATATTGAGCCAGCAGCTTCGCGCCTCTCAGAGGCCTGCCTAGCCGTCTTTCTTTCGCTCCTTCGTGCCTGTGGGGGTTGCGCGCCCGTTTGCTTGACGCTTCTTCCAGCCCGCTGCTATATTCCGCTTTCGGCGCTCACATCATTCACCGGTTCGTCTTCGTTGCTATGCTTGAACCACAAGGAAAAATTTGGATGGACGGGGCGTTCGTCAATTGGGCGGACGCACAGGTCCATGTGATGACCCATTCGCTCCATTATGGATTGGCGGCGTTCGAGGGGATTCGTTGCTACAAGGGGAAGTCCGGCTCGGCGATTTTCCGGCTGCAGGAACATGTCGATCGGCTGTTCGATTCCTCCCATATCGGCATGATGCAGCTGCCCTTCGACAGGAAGCAGGTCGCCGAGGCCATTGTGGAGACCGTGAAGATCAATAAGCTGGAAGCCTGTTATATCCGTCCGCTCGTCTATATCGGGCATGGAGCGATGGGGGTCTATCCGGGGGACAATCCGATCAAGCTGGCCATTGCGGCCTGGACCTGGGGCGCCTACCTCGGAGACGACGCCCTGGCGAACGGGATGAGGGCCCGCGTATCCTCCTTTACCCGTCATCACGTCAACGTGTCGATGACGAGGGGGAAGATTTCCGGCTACTACGTGAATTCGATCCTCGCGAAGCGGGAAGCCAAAATCGACGGCTACGATGAGGCCATCCTGCTCGATACCGAGGGCTATGTGTCCGAAGGGACTGGGGAGAACATCTTCATCGTGCGGAAGGGGCGGATCAAGACCACGCCGCTCACCTCGATCCTCGACGGCATCACCAGAAGCTCCGTCATTGACCTGGCGCGGGAGCAGGGGATTGCCGTGGCCGAAGAGCGATTCACGCGCGATGACATGTATATCGCCGATGAAGTGTTCGTGACCGGGACGGCGGCCGAGCTGACCCCGGTGCGGGAGATTGACAATCGCCGCATTGGAACCGGAAAGCCCGGTCCCATTACCCAAGCTCTGCAAAAGAAGTTCTTTGCCATCGTGCGCGGGGAGGATCCTTCCCACGCAGCCTGGCTTACCCGCATTTAGCGTCTTACGATTTCAACGATCAGGTGTGATCAGTAGAGGTGCAGGAGCGTCAGTTCCTGCGTCCCTGCGACCAGCCTCGTGCATGTCGATTTCTTGATGTTGCCGGACGCTCAAAAGAGCCGTCCAGCAAGGCCGCAGCGAGTGAAGGGCCGAGGCGCACCCGTAAGGTACGTTGAGGGTCTGAACGATGCGAGAACGAAGTTGGCGGACCTTTTCAGCGTCCGCCTAATGAGCGGGAGCCGCGTCGGCAGCAGCGGGAGCTGCCGGAGTTGTGGCCGGGGTCACCGGAGCGGTCTGAGAGGTCTCTTTCTTCTTGAGATCGATGACCGTGGAGGAGAAGGTCCGCTCTTTGGCCATGATGGCAAGGCTGAAGGAGGTCAGCATGAAGATGGCGGCAACGGCGACCGTGAACTTGCTCAAGAAGTTGGCTGGGCCACGGCTTCCGAAGACGGTCTGGCTGGAGCCGCCGAACGATGCGCCGATCTCAGCGCCCTTGCCGGACTGCAAGAGGATCGCGCCGATCATGAGAAAACAGATGAATACATGGATGACGATGAGCAACGTATACATGGCACTCCGATCAGTTAAGCACGTCGTGTCTGAGCAATGCGCACGATTGTAGCAAAGGAATCGGGATTGAGACAAGCCCCGCCCACTAATGCCCCATCGATCGCCTCCGAGGCGAGCAGCGACTCGGCGTTCTGAGGCGTGACGCTCCCTCCGTAGAGAATTCTCATGGCAACGGCAGTTGTGCTGTTCCAGCCTGTTTCCACGAACGAGCGGATGGACCGATGGACTGCCACGGCCTGCTCCGTGGTGGCGGCCCGTCCTGTGCCGATGGCCCAGACCGGCTCGTAGGCGATGGTGACGGTCGCGAGGTCCTGCTGGCTCAGCCCTGCCAGGCTGCGGTTTAACTGAGCCGTGACGACCGATTCCGTCTTGCCCGCCTCCCGCTCAGCCAGGGATTCTCCCACGCAGAGGATCGGAGAGAGTCCCTGCGCCAGGGCTGCCCGGACTTTCTTCTGAATCGTCTCGTCCCGTTCGCCGAAGAGTACGCGACGCTCCGAATGGCCGACGATCACATAGCGGCAGCCCAGCTCGCGTAACATCGAAGCGGACACCTCTCCCGTGAAGGCGCCCTGCTGCTCCCAATGGAGGTTCTGGGCGCCGAGGCTGATCCAGGAGGAGGGACCGAGGGCCTTAGTAGCCGATTCAAGGGAGGTAAAGGGCGGCGCCAGGGCCACATCGGCCTTGGGGGATGGGGTCAGCCGTTCCAGGAGGTCGCGAATGAAGGCTGCGGCCTCCGAGGCCGTCTTATTCATCTTCCAGTTGCCGACGATGAGGGGTGTGCGCACAGATTTCTCGATATGGATGGTGTCGCGGGCGTGAACTTACGACGAGGCGATTACTCGACTCGATCCGGGAGGGCGGTCAAGCCCGGAAGTTGTTTGCCTTCGAGCAACTCCAACGCGGCGCCGCCGCCGGTCGAGATGAACGACATATTCTCCGATTCGCCGGCTCGATGGACGGCTAAGGCCGTTTCGCCTCCGCCGACGATCGTGAGGGCATAGGCGTTGGCCACCGTGTGAGCCATGGCGAGCGTCCCTCGGGCATAGGCATCGATTTCAAAGACGCCCATCGGTCCGTTCCACAGAATCGTCTTCGCGTTTTGGACCGCTTCGTTGAACAGTTTGACGGAAGCAGGGCCGATGTCGAGGGCATACCAGCCTTTGGGGATTTCCTGGACCGGAACGATCTTCGACTCCGCGCCAAGCTCGCGGCTGGCCGCAACGACGCAATCGACCGGGAGATAGAATTTCACGCCGCGGGAGAGGGCATGTTCCTCGATGCCTTTGGCGAAGTCCAGCATGTCGTTTTCGACCAGGGAGTTGCCGATTTCCAGCCCCTTCGCCTTGAGGAAGGTGAAGGCCATGCCGCCGCCGATAATAACTTTGTCGACGCGTTTGCCCAGATTCTCGATGACACCGATCTTCCCGGATACTTTCGCTCCGCCGAGAATGGCGACAAAGGGCCGGACGGGGTTTTCGACGGCTCCCTCGAGATATTCGATTTCCTTCTTGAGGAGGAAGCCGGCGGCCGAAACGGGAATGAATTTGGTGATACCGACGGTGGAGGCATGGGCTCGGTGCGCGGCGCCGAAGGCGTCGTTGATGTAGACGTCGCCGAGGGATGCCAGTGCCTTCGAGAAGGCGTCGTCGTTTTGCTCTTCACCCTTATGGAACCGGAGGTTTTCGAGGAGCAGCACGTCGCCCGGCTTCATCGTGGCGACAAGCTTTTCCACCGCCGGGCCGATGCAATCGGGCGCAAAGAGAATCTCTTTGCCCAGGAGCCGCCCCAGACGTTTGGCCACCGGGGCCAGGCTGTACTTGGGGTTGAACGTTCCGTTCGGGCGGCCCAGGTGCGAACAGAGGATCACCTTGGCTCCGTCGTCCACGGCTCGATTGATGGTCAGCAGGGTCGAACGAATGCGGGTGTCGTCGGTGATTTGGTGCGAATCATCCAAGGGGACGTTGAAGTCGGCCCGGATAATGACCCGTTTGCCCTTCAGCGAGATATCGTCGATCGTTTGTTTGCGTAGGTTCATCCGGCGATGTGTCCGCTAATCCTCAGCGGCCTTTCGTCTTGGCCGCGATCACTTTGATCAGATCCCGCACCCGGCAGGAATAGCCCCATTCGTTGTCGTACCAGGCCGTGACCTTGACCATCCGCTTGTCGATGACCATCGTGAGCGGGGCATCGAGGGTGGCCGAATGGGGATCGCCCTTCTGGTCGATCGAGACGATCGGGTCTTCCGAGTAAAGTAGAATGTTTTTCATCGGGCCGAGCGCCGCTTTCTGGAAGGCGGCGTTGACGGAGGCGACGTCGCAGTCCTTCTCGGTTTCGACGGTCAGATCCACCAACGAGACATTCGGGGTGGGGACGCGGATCGCGAGGCCGTCGATCTTGCCCTTGAGCTGCGGCAGCACCAAATGCAGCGCCTTCGCCGCGCCGGTGCTGGTCGGAATCATGGACATGCCGGCGGCGCGCCCGCGCCGCAGGTCTTTGTGCGGCAAATCGAGCAACTGCTGGTCGTTGGTGTAGGAATGGATCGTGGTCATGACGCCGTGCTTGATGCCGAAGTTATCCAGCAGGATTTTGGCCACGGGCGCCAGACAGTTGGTCGTGCAGGAGGCGTTGGAGATGATGTGGTGCGTGATCGGGTTATAGGCCTCGTCGTTGACGCCCAGCACGAGGGTGACATCCGGGTTAGGCGACGGCGCGGAAATAATGACGTGTTTGGCTCCGGCTGCGAGGTGCTTCCCTGCGCCTTCGCGGTCGGTGAAGCGCCCGGTTGATTCGACGACGATGTCGATCTCCAGATCCTTCCAGGGCAGGTCTTTGGGGTCCTTCATCGCGAGCACTTTAATGGCCTTGCCGTCGACGAGGATCTGGTCGTCTTTGGCCTCGACGCTCCAGGGTAATGTCCCGTGCACCGAGTCATATTTCAAAAGATAGGCGAGCGTCTTCGCATCTGTCAGGTCGTTAATGGCGACCACGTGCAGCTCGGGATCACCGAGTGATGCCCGCAGGACGTTCCGTCCGATCCGTCCAAATCCATTGATGCCGATCCGAGTAGCCATGGCGAGTAGTCCCTCAAGAAAAAAGGCCGGCTGAATGAACCGGCCACAATGGAGGCCGATAGTATCGACGCCTCCTGGGCCTTGTCAAGCCATAGAGGGCGGTAACTCCGCGCCGGATCACAGGAGTTTCGCTGCAGCCCGCATCGGCCGCTGACAGAACCGGCGCGCGGTGCGCGGCCTTCTGCCTTGCGTCTCTGTTGGTGGTTCGTTAGAGTTCGGCGATCTCAGTCTGAGACGTTTTTCCATGAGGTATCAGTGAATCTGTTCGAGAAGACCACGCAGGTGTTGGAGTGGCCGAGATTGCTGGAGGCTTTGGCTGGCCATGCCAGGTCCACGATGGGGGCGGCGCGTTGTCGCGCCCTCGACTTGGCGACGGATCTGGAGGATACACAACGGCGCCAGCAGGAAACGACGGAGATGGGACGGCTGCAAGATGCCGGTGAGGGCCTGCCGGTCTTGTCCTTTCCGGATATTCGCGATCCGCTTGCCCGGGCGAGCAAAGGGGCCTCGTTGGAAATATTGGAACTCCGCGATTGCGCGATCGTGCTGGAGTTGCTGGAGGAGAGCGGCCGTTTTGTGGAACGGCATCAGCAGGTCGCTCCTGCTTTGGCATCTGTCGCGCAGTCCTTACGGTCGGTCGAGGTCCTGCGCCCCGTGAAGGCCGCGCTGGATGACGCGATCCATCAGGACGGTTCGATCAAGGAGTCGGCGACGCCGGAATTGCGGCGCTTGACCCATCAGGCCCATTCGCTCAAACAGCAGATCCGGCATCAGGTGGATCAGATGCTCCACTCGCGCCGCTTCGAGGAGATCCTCCAAGAACAGTATTTCGCCCAGCGGGAAGGCCGTTATGTCATTCCGGTGAAAACCGATATGAGGGGACGGGTGCCGGGGATTGTGCATGATGTCTCGGCCAGCGGGGCCACGGTGTTTATCGAGCCGCGCGAGCTGGTCGAGCTGAACAATTCCATCAAAGTGGCAGATTTAGAGATCGAGCGGGAAGTGCGGCGCATCCTGCGGGAGCTGTCTTCCCTCGTCGCAGCACAGGCAGAGCTCATGTTGGCGGGGCTCGATGCCCTGGCTATGCTGGATGGGATTGCCGCGCGGGCTTCATTCGGCCGCCAACTCAAGGCCCATCCAGTCGGGCTCAACGATGATGGGCGCGTGAAATTGCTGCAGGCCCGGCATCCCTTGCTTGTGTTGTCGAAAGGGCAGGTGGTGGCCAACGATATTCTCCTGGATGAATCGATCCAGGTGCTGGTCATCTCCGGTCCCAATACGGGAGGCAAGACCGTCACCCTCAAGATCGTCGGGCTCTTTGCCTTGATGGTCCGTGCAGGACTGCATTTGCCCTGTGAGGCAGAATCAGAGATGGCCTTCTTCTCCGACGTCTATGCCGATATCGGCGATGCCCAGGACCTGGCCCGCGACCTCTCCAGCTTCTCGGCTCACATGACCCAGATGATTCAGTTGCTCGATGAAACGGAGCAGCAGCGGAATAGCGACGAAGAGGCTGAGCCGCGGCAATGGCTGGTCCTCCTTGATGAGCCGGTCACCTCGACCGATCCATCAGAAGGAGCGGCCCTGGCCGAAGCCTTGCTCTGCCGGCTGGCCACGCTGGGAATGAAAGTCGTCGCGACCACCCACTACGGATCATTGAAGGCTTTGGCCCATACGATGCCCGGCTTCGCGAACGCCAGCGTCGAGTTCGACGTGGCAACCCTCTCGCCGACCTATCGGCTCTTCATGGGGGTGCCGGGCGGCTCCTCTGCGCTGGAGATTGCAGGCCGGTTGGGGATGGACCGGGCCTTGCTGGATGAGGCGAGGCTGAAGCTCCATAAAGACGAGCGGGCCATGGAAACGATGTTGCACGATCTGCAAGCCACGCAACGGCAGTTGGCCGACGATTTGGCCCGCGCCGTTGAGGCGAGACGTGAAGCGGAGCAGGCGGAGCAGCGAGCCAAGGCGCAGCTGGCCCATCTGGAAGAGACAGAAAAGGAAGCGCAGCGGGGCCTGAAGAGAAAATTGAGCGAGCAGTTCAGTCGCGCGCGGGCGGAAGTGCAAGCCACGGTCGATACAGTCAAGGGCGAGCAGAAGTTGATCAAGGCCAAGGCGGCGAAGCAACGGTTGTTCGAGCTGGAGGCGCAAACGAGAGCTGAATTGGCCCCGGCCGGCACGCCGATTCCGCTTGAGCAGTTGGGGATGGGAGATCAGGTGGAGATCGGCGGGCTCGGCATGACCGGCACGCTTCTCGAAGCACCGCAGGGGAAGAAAAGAGTGAGGGTGAAGGTGGGGGCTGGGGAACTGCTGGCCACCGTGGCGAATCTCGTCGGCCTCGCAAGGGGACAGGCCGCCCCGTCGAAGCCGGCATCAGCCCCATCGACTCCGCGCCGGCTCCAGCTAGGAGGCGGGATGGGGTTGGATGAGCAGACGGTCGTGGATGTGCGAGGGAGGGCGGCGGACGAGGCGCTGGATCAAGTGGTGGCGGCGCTGGATCGCGCGACGATGGCTGCCGTGCCGTTTCTCCGCATCATTCATGGCCATGGCACAGGGAAACTGAAAGCATCGTTGCGAGACTATTTGAAAGATTCCCCCTATGTCGCAGGCACCAGGCCTGGTGATCGTGCAGAAGGAGGAGACGGAGTTACTGTAGTTCAGCTTCGGCATTAGCCGGCTTCAGCGGCGAGGAGTCGGTGAGGGCATCCAGGGCTTCTCGTACCGATTGCACCGGCGAGACATGGATCGAGCCGGCAGGGCTTCCGGCTGGCGCATTCAGTCGTGAGACTACGACCCGGCGCAGGTTCGCCGCCTGGGCCGCCTGCACTTTCAACGGAACAAATCCCACCGCACCGATCCCTCCATCGGGAGTGACCGTTCCCGTCATCACATAACCGGTCGGCACCGTCTTTCCTTGTGCCATGGCTGCGACGCTCAGGCTCACCATCGCCGACAAACTATTCCCGTCGACAGTCATGCCGATATAGAAGACCGAAAGTTCGACCGCCCAGGAGTCGGTGGAAGTCCCCAGGGATTGCGCGCTCCGCCTAATTGCCTGTTCGATCGACGTCTGGGCCAAGGTCGAAAACCGGCCCGGTGTCGTGTGGAACTGCAGCCTCAGGCCAGTCTGATCTTGCCGCTCCTCGAATGACACCATCACATAGACGACCGTGCCGATCCGGTTCTGGCCGGTCGTGACGCCCAGGACGGGAATCAATTGCTGCCGCGGTGCGCCGTAGGCCTGTCCCTCGATGAGGGAGAACAACAGTACACCTGTCGCAATGAGCGCGCGCGTCTGTATCGATGGCGGCCAGTGAAGCAAGGAACCCTCGTGCGTGAGTCATTCTGTTAGTAGACCTAGGTACTATCGGTGGTGGAGGGGAAGCCTTGAGGATGGAGGTGCTGGCTCGTCGAGAATGAATGGATAGGAACGGATAGCAATAGAGATTATTCAGTTGAAGTGGAAATCAACGGTCTTTGGTGAAAAAGTTTTCGGCACGATCTATTTAGACGGGAATGGGAGGGGCGCTCACGTTGGTCCTGTGTTTGTAGAACGAGCAGGATCGTCTGTCTGGTTTTTCTGGTGGGATTTCCGGTCTAGCCAACCAGATAAACGAGACAGACCAGATAGACCAGATGAACCAGTCCTCGTTTCTCGCTTTTCCCGCCTGTCCTGCCCGTCTCGCGGTACCGTCCCTGGACACGCGCAGTTGGGAGACCCTTAGCCCGCCCTCATGTCAGCCAGACTTGAGCCACAGGTTCAAGATAGCCTTGCTACCGCAATGAGTTAGGGAGAGGCTGTGAATGTGCAATTCACACCTTGTCTTACTATGTGAAGAGGAATTGAATTTAAAGCCATCAAGCTCCAGGCATCCAGGATATCCATAGCTAGCTAGCAGACTGGGTAGACTCGGAACGAACACCTTTCAATTTATTTTTGGCCAAAAGCAGCTATAAAGACGCGGCTATTGTCTCAAAGTGTTGTGCTTTCTCCGGCATTCCTCGGCGTGCTAACTCTCCTGCATAGGTTTGATAGGTCTGTTTCATGAAGGCTCGTACCTGGCCTGTCTTATATTGGCCGAGCATTGGCTCAAGCCTATCGAGTAATGGTATCCCTTTTTCATATTTCTTCGCATAATAGTATGTTACAGCAAGTTCAACCAATACATAGCCAACTTGCAATCCATCCTTTCCAATCAATTCCTCATCAAGTTCCAGTGCCCGCTTCAGAAGGGCTTCAGATTCATCAAACTTTCCCAGGACCCGTTTCACACGTCCCAGGTTATAAGAGGCGTCAGCCTCATATGCTGGTCCCAGATAGCCGATTTTCACATTTACCCCAGCCCGATAATACGCCTCTTCCGCTCTTTCCCAGTTGCCTGCAGCCGAAGCCGTTTCACCCATCTTCCTATACTTCTGATAAGTGGCTTGATTGAGCGGATTGGAACACCCCACAAACAGCAGTGAGGCGGCTAATAGGACTACCGCAAGGATTAACTGTGCACGCCGTCTCATGGGTTCACCTCATACGGGGTCGTCAAGTTTGACGTCCGCGAAGCATAATACTCGATCATGGACTCCCCTCAAAGTGGTATTTGTGGTTCTCAGAAAAGAGGTGGATGAACGTCCAAGCCGTATTTGCACCAAGCTTGAGTTCTAAATCCAAGTGCAACACTTCAAGCCCTGATGGGTTACGGTGTTGCCATGTGAACGAGATCCTGTAGACACATGAGTGCTGAAGAACGTGAAACCTTGAGTCTGGGGCTGGCCCGCGGCCATTCGTTGCGGACGATGGCGACGGTGTTGAGGCGAGCGCCCAGCACCGTGAGCCGCGAGCACGCCCGGAACGCGGTGCGGGGACCGTATCGGGCCTGCACGGCGCAGACCCTGGCGTCGGCTCGAGCTCGTCAGCCGCGGCGGTCGCGCAAACTCCTGGATCCCTGGCTGTGGCAGTACGTGCGGACGCAGCTGGCCAAGGGCTGTTCGCCCGAGCAGATTGCCGGACGGCTCAAACGCGCGTATCCTGACGATAGGGGTAAATAGCTGTCGGCCGAGACCATCTACGCGGGCTTGTATGTGCTGCCACGCGGCACGCTGCGGAGCGAAATGCTGGCCGCACTGCGTCAGGCGCGCAAGGCGCGTCGGCCTCGGTCGGGAGGGACGGATCGACGGGGTCAGATCCCCCATATGACGCCCGGCGACGAAACGGGGTCGGGCCTTGCAATTGTACATTCTGACGGGTGGCCTGCTCGATCCTTGGTTGCGTGCATTGAACGAGCACTGTTTCATCCTGCGTGTTCTGGGAGCAAGAAGGGTACTTGGCCGCTCCTTTCTAGGGTGAGAGTGGGCATGGCCTATTTTCGCTATTGTACTGCACGCGTAAGGAGGACACAGTTATGAAGGAACAGTTGACCGCCGTTTTCCAGCAAGTGCCGGAAGGGTATATCGCGTTTGTCGAGGAGTTGCCCGGCGCAAACACGCAGGGAGACACGCTTGATGAAGCCCGGACCAATCTTCAAGAGGCCGCTCAACTGGTCCTGGAATCTAACCGTGCGTTAGCGGAAGAATCTCTCGGGAGCAAGACCGTGATCCGGGAGCATCTCGCCTCCATTTCATGAAACGGATCGATTTGATTCGTCACCTCGAACGCTACGGTGTCCAGCTTCTTCGTGAAGGCGGAAGCCATAATGTGTAGGTGAACCGCTCCGCCGGCAAAACGTCAACCGTCCCCCGCCATCGAGAGATCAACGATTTCCTCGTTTTTAAGATCTGCAAAGACTTAGAAGTTCCGAAGCCTTAGCACTTCCGTCCTTTCCATCCTTCTGATCGTGCGCACTCTGTGAGCGAAAGGGACCATCCAGGGCGCCCGTTCCTTCTTGTCTCAGTATTTTCATGGGCAGGCTGTTCAAAAAGACCGTCCAGCGAGGCCGCAGGCGGAGCAAGAACCGGAGGCGTACCCTCAGGGGTACGTTGAGGATTCTTGCGAGCTGAGAACGAAGCTGGCGGGATTTTTCAACAGCCTGTTAGAGGTGGTACTTGGCCATGCGATACCGGAGCGTATTGCGCGTGATCTTGAGGAGTCTGCTGGCTTCGGAGATGTTGCCGCCTGTTTGCTGTAGCGCTTCTTTCAGCAGCTTCTTTTCCATCTCCTGAGCCGAGAGGCCAAAGGCCAGGAGCGAGGTCTTCTCGATTTCTCCATTCGATCCTGCCGATCCGGTATCTCGCACTGAAGCTGGGAGGTGGTCCGGCTGGATCATCTCATCTCTACATGTGATCGTGAGTCCTTCGACGACATTGTGCAGCTCCCTCACATTGCCGGGCCAGTCGTGGCCTTGCAAGATAGTCAGAGCGGCTTGGGTGATGCCCTTGATGCGACAGCCATGATCGCGGCGGGCAACATCTAAGAACGAAGTTAGAATCGGCTCGATATCTTCCGGCCGTTCGCGGAGCGGCGGGATGCGGAGCTGGTAGACGTTCAGCCGATAGTAGAGGTCCAGGCGAAATCGCCCGGCTTTGATCTGAGCCGGCAAGTCTTCGTTCGTGGCGGCGATCACGCGAATGTTGACGTGAATGCTGCGCGTGTCTCCCAGCGGATCGACCTGGTGAGTTTCCATCACGCGTAAGAGCTTGGCCTGGGCGGACGGGCTCATCTCACCGATTTCGTCCAGGAACAGCGTGCCTCCCTCCGCTTGTTGGAACCGTCCAGGCTTGGCCTGCTTCGCATCGGTAAAGGCGCCTCGTTGATAGCCGAACAGTTCCGATTCGAGGAGGTGCTCGGGAATGCCGGCACAATTGAGGGCCACGAAGGGGCCTTTGAACCGGGGGCTGGAGGCATGGATCCCCCGGGCAAAGAGCTCTTTGCCGGTGCCGCTTTCGCCGGTGATGAGGACGGTCGCATCGGTTTGGGCGACTTCGGTTGCCAGATGTTTCAGCAGTTTCATCTGGGAAGACCGGCTGACGATCTGATCGAATGCGAAGGGGCGCTCTGCCCGCGCTTGGGGCTCTGGCGCGTCGAAGGCGTGGGTCTTCTGGATGGCAGTCTGGAGATCCTTCGTTGTGACCGGTTGAGCGAGATAGTCTGTGGCGCCACGGTGTAACGCTTCGACAGCGGCTTTTGCTGATCCGTCTGTTCCGAGGATGATGATCGGGAGGTTCTGTCCGGTGCGTCTGGCCTGAGAGAGAATTGCTTGGCTCGCAATCCGCCCCTGGCTCTCGTCGCAGATGACGAGCTTCAGGTCTGTTTGATCTTTCAGGAGGCGTAGAGCCTCTTCGGTTGTGGTAGCGGGAAGGATGGTGGCGCGGCGGTCGAGGGTCTGTTCAAGTAACAGTGACACGAGAGGATTGGCTGAGATGAGCAGCAGGATTGGAGGATGCATGAATCGCCTCCCCGCGAACCACCATCAGGATGCTGAAAACGTCCGCCAGCATCGTTCTCGACTCATCGAAATCCTCAACGTACCCCCGAGGGTACGCCTCCGGTTTTGATTCGCCTCCGGCCTTGCTGGACGGCCCTTTTGAGTATCCTGCTAAGCACTGAAATTAGCCTACTCCTCTTTCCTCCAAGAAGAAAGGGGCGGGCTATGAGGCCTGGCTCCCTGTCTGTCGCGTGAGATTCTCCTGTGCAATCCCTACATTACGGAGGAGGCCGCTTCGTTTGGCTCGTTTGAGGGGGCTCTCTTTGAACGTCGCAGCAAAACTTTCCTCGCTGATCTGAGCCAGGGCCTGGAGGCTGGGGGCGAGGGTTAAGGGGCTGGGGAGAAAGGCTGGTTCATTCGTTGCGTCCGCTCGAAGATTGAAGGGACAGACGTCCAGGCAATCGTCGCAGCCGAAGATGCGATTGCCCATTTGAGCAGCAAGCTCGTTGGAAATGACCTCTCGGTCACCACGCAGTTCGATGGTCAGGTAGGAGATGCAGCGTCTGGCATCGACGACATAGGGCTCGACGATGGCGCCGGTCGGACAGGCCTGAATACAGAGGGTGCAGCTTCCGCAGAGATCTGTGGCCGGTTCATCCGGTTCCAGATCCAGGGTCGTCAGAATTTCTCCGAGCAGGAGCCAGGAGCCAGATTCGGCTGAGACGAGGTTGGAATGTTTGCCGATCCAGCCGAGGCCCGCCTGCTGCGCCCAGGCCTTTTCCATGATCGGGCCTGTATCGACGTAGGGTTTGGTGGTCACGCCAGGCGCCAAAGCTGCGATCTTCGCTTCGAGTTGCGAGAGCCGCTGGCTCATCACCGTATGGTAATCCTTCCCCCAGGCGTAACGGGCAATGCGGCCCATGCCAGGCTGCTCGTTCGCGCGATTGTCCGTGTAGTAGTTCATCCCGACTGAGACCATCGATCGACAGCCTGGCAAGACCAGTTGCGGATTGCTTCGCCGTGAGGGATCGCGAGTCATCCAGGCCATCGTGCCGTAGTAGCCCAGGCTGAGCCATTCCGTGAGACGACTGAATAAGAGATGGGATAGCGGAGTAGCGGGGCCAGGGGGTAGAGACGAATCAGGCTGACTGCTGCCCGCGACTCGACTGATGCCGACTGCGTCGAAACCCAGCGATAGGGCTTCGCGTTTGATGGCGTTAGCCAAAGACATGGCTAGTGGGCTTGTTGGGAACAATCAAATCGGACAATAAATTGGACCGAACAATGGTCGGATTTGCAGCGGCCGCAGGAGCCGGTGATCTTGGTTTTCCAGTCCGTGGCTTTGTCGTCGAAGCGGCAGAAGGTTTTGCCGCCCTTGGAGATGGTCGTCCAGGGTTTGTCTGTGCCTGGGACGTTGGCCACGAGGCAGCCAGTGGGGAAGGGGACGTGACAGTTCTGCGAGGCCTCGCCCTTGGCCATCCCGAAACTGCAAGACTGTTCGGTGGTGGCGGTCGATTCGGAGAGAGATTGTGCCTGAGCCTCTGCAGACTGGCTCCAGAGGCCGATGAGCATAAGTAATATGAGGAGTAATTGTTTCATCGTTCGCATCCTAGCACAGAGATATTTGGATGCGTCAATCACGTTTCTGCCTATTGCAGGATGCTGAAAATGACCGCCAGCTTCGTTCTCACCTTGAAAGCATCCTCAACGTACCCCTGGAGGGTACGCCTCCGGTGCTTTCATCGGCTGCGGCCTCGCTGGACAGTCATTTTGAGCATCCTGCGAAATAGTTTTGCCTCCAGCTAGTACTTGTCCGGCTCTCATATATAATCGCGTCATGTTGTGGCGTGCATTAGTCCTCATGTTTTGCTTTGTCTTCGGCTGGTCCGGCTGGAGCCATGCGGCTGAGCCGGTCTTGTTGGATGTTCGGACGGAACCGACCGGTGGCGTGAAGGCGACGGCCACAGTCCTCTTTCCCGCGCCTGTTTCGGTGATCCAGGCGATCCTTACCGATTATGCCCATTGGCCGGCACTGTTCGACGTGCGGATGAAGATTGCCGACTTGAAAGTCCAGGATGGAGTCACCACGCTGGATGTACGGATTGAGCATGCTCTGTTGCCGGGGGAGCGCCGGCTGGTGACGGAATCGAGGCTGTTATCAAACGGAGAGTTGGTGTCAGATCTGAAAGGCGGAGATTTCACCCGGTATCATCGCCGGTGGAAATTGACTCCAGTCGAGGGTGGATCTCAGACCCATGCCGAGTTCGAACTGCTCGTCGAGATCGAGTCGGTGGTGCCTGATTGGCTTGTCGCGGTTGCGATGAAACGAGATCTGGACGCGCATTTTCGAATCGTGAAGGACAAGGCGCTCGCGCAGGTGCGGCAGTCGGGGCGATGAGTGAGGCTCTTAGTTCGTCGTTCGTGAAGCGTCGTTCGTATCTCGTCCGAAGAGAAGAGCATATGGCGTATAGCCGATAGCGTATGGTCAGAATAGGAGAGTGGGCGTCTTTGCTGCCAGCTACATGCCATAAGCCATACGCTCTATCCCCAACGAGGTACGCTTCACGGTCTTTTGGGGGCAGCCTGCTACTGGGGGAAGGTGAATTGGGACAATTCAGCTTTGTCGAGGCCTTGCTTTACTAGCGCGTCGATGTCGAACATTTGTTCGATTCTCAGAATGTCCTCGAGTCTGGTTTTTGTGCTGGGGTGGGGTGGGGTAAAGAGCGAGCAGCAATCTTGATCCGGCTCGATCGAGATGGCGAAGCTGCCGATCTGCTCTGCCTGGTCGGTGATCTCCAGTTTGTCCATGCCGATCAGCGGCCGTAAGAGAGGCAGCTCTGCAGCCTCTTCGATGACCGTCAGATTTTCCGGTGTCTGCGACGCCACCTGCCCCAAGCTATCGCCCGTGACCAGTCCCCAACAATGTTCTTGTTTGGCTAACTCCTGCGCAATGCGGATCATGACGCGCCGGTAGAGCACCACGCGATAGGGGGCTGGCGCGCTCGCCACAATGTCCCGTTGAATCTCCCCGAACGGAATGACGTAGAGTTTCGACGTGTATTGATGGGCCGTGAGGAGCTGCACCAGTTCACGAACTTTCTCTTCCGAGGCGCGACTCACGAGAGGGCGGCCGGAGAAGTGGACGAAGAGGGCCCGGCATCCTCGCTTCATCATGCGATAGGCTGCGACCGGAGAATCGATCCCTCCGGAAATCAAGCAGGCGACCTTTCCGCTGACCCCCACCGGCATTCCGCCAGGCCCCTGAATCTTTTTGATCGAGTAGTAGGCTTCTTTGGAGAGCAGTTCGAGATAGACCGTGAGGTCGGGATCCTTCAGGCTGACTTTCTTGCCGGTTGCGTCACAGACAGCGGCGCCGACGTCCCGCGCGACTTCCATGGAGGTGAGCGTCAAACGTTTGTCGGCCCGTTTCGCCGAGACGCGAAAGGTGGAAAAGGATTCTGATTGGAGCGATTCGATGACTGCCTGGCTGAGCGCTCCCAGGTCCGGGTGGGCCAGGTCGAGCGGCAACCCATGGGCGAGCGAAAAGTTGGCGATCCCGAAGACTTTGGTGAGCCGCTCGATGATGGTCTGGTCCGGAATCCCGTCTGGCAGGACCACGCGAATCCGGCTGCGGAGATTTTCGACGCGTTTGACGCCGAGGTCCTTCAGCATCCATTGGATATTGCGCACGAGCCGCTCTTCGAAATATTCGCGGTTGCGGCCCTTGAGGGCGATTTCGTGGTAATGGACGATGGCGCAGCGCATAGTTTATCGGGATGCTGAAAATGGCCGCCAACGTCGTTCTCGGCTCGACACAATCCTCAACGTACCCCCGAGGGTACGCCTCCGGTATGTGCCTCGCCTGCGGCCTTGCTGGACGACCATTTTGAGCATCCCGCGGAGGATTTAGAGGTTATGACTGCCCGATTCTAGAAAGCGCTCGGCGTCGATGGCGGCCATGCAGCCTGAGCCGGCGGCGGTGACGGCTTGCCGGTACTTTGAATCCTGCACATCGCCGGCGGCGAAGACACCTGGCACGCTTGTGGCGCTTCCCTCTGTCGTGTGGATGTAACCTTTGGCATCCAGGTCTAATTGGCCGTTGAACAGAGCGGTATTGGGGCGGTGCCCGATCGCGACGAAGACTCCGGCGCACGGCACCTCTGCGACCTTGCCGGTCACAAGGTTTTTCACGCTCACGCCTGTCACCACATCGGCGCCCAGAATATCTTCGACGGCGGAGTTCCAGAGGAAGGCAATCTTTTCGTTTTTCATCGCGCGATCCTGGAGGACCTTCGACGCGCGGAGTTTGTCACGGCGATGGACCACGGTGAGCTTGCTGGCGAATTTAGTGAGGAAGGTGGCTTCCTCCATCGCACTGTCGCCGCCGCCGACGACGATCAGCTCCTTGCCCTTGAAGAAGAATCCGTCGCAAGTGGCGCAGGTAGAGACGCCGTGCCCCGTGAGGCGCGCTTCGTTCTTCAAGCCGATTTGAATGGCCGACGCGCCGGTCGCAATGATGAGGGTTTTGGTCTGTAGGGTCTGTTCGGCGTCGATCGTGAGGGTGAAGGGCCTTCGCGCGAGCTCAACCGCTGTAGCTTCGCCGGTCAGGAACTCCGTGCCGAATCGTTCTGCCTGCGCCCGCATCTCTTTCATCAGTTCAGGGCCCATGATGCTTTTGGCAAAGCCCGGGTAGTTCTCGACTTCGGTCGTGGTGGTCAGTTGCCCGCCCGATTGCCAGCCTTCGATGAGCAGGGGGGAGAGATTTGCCCGCGCTGCATAGATTGCGGCAGTGAGTCCGGCAGGCCCTGAGCCGATGATGACGACGTTGCGCATGGCGAAAACTTAACACAGGGGGCGGAGGGAATGCACGGAGCAGGAGGGGCGTTACGCGAGCAGGCGCAGGCGCGTGAATAACTGGCTGACGTGCTTGCGGAGCGTGGGACGAGGGAGGGTTCCATCCAGCACGTGGTCCGCTCGCCGGACTTTCTTGGCCAAGGGCATTTGGCTCTTGATGCGGTGCAGGGCTTCGGCGCGGGAGAGGCCGTTTCGTTTTTTGAGACGGGAAACCTGGGCCGTTCGGTCTGCTGTGACGACGATGGTCTGGTCAACTCGCTTGTCGATGCCGGCTTCAAAGAGGAGCGGTACGTCGTAGATCACCACCGCCCGAGGGTCTGTTCGTGCGGCCTGTTTCGTCAGCCTGGCTTGCTCGCGGGCGACGCGGGGGTGAATGATGGCTTCCAGCACCAGGCGTTTCGCTGGATGGCGAAAGACGATGACTCCGAGCGCGTGGCGATTGAGGCTGCGGTCAGGATTGAGGATGGTCTTGCCGAACGTGTTGACGATGGCTCGCCAGGCCGGTTTGTCTGGCCCGACGACCTGCCGCGCCAGCAGATCGGCATCGATCACGACCGCGCCGCATTGCTGGAACATCTTGGCGACGGTGCTTTTGCCGGTAGCGACGCCGCCTGTGAGGCCGATCACAATCATGGGGGCGGAGCATAGCACGCGAATGTGCGCCTCACAACAAACCACGATTGACTTCTAGAGGGGCTGGCCTGTAAGAGTTTCTCCATGAAAAGGTTTCTGGTTTTGAGTTTCATTGCAGCTGTTGGGCTATCGGGCTTTAGCCTGGGTTTGGCGGACGAGGGGCCTCCAATGGGTCCTCGGACCATTGTCGTGGCGCTTGACGGGACAGGAGATTTCCAGTCCCTTCAAGAGGCTGTGGATGCAGCCAGGAAAGGCGACACCGTTTTCGTCAAGGCAGGCCGGTATGCTCAGGACGTGACCATTCACAGCAAAGAGAAGATCAAGTTCGTCGGGGCCGGCGTCGATCAGGTGACGATCCTGGGGCGCGACATCGTGGTGGGCGCGCTCCATGTGGGGAAGTGGCCTTATGGGGCGACGGACATTGAAATCAGCGATATGACCATCAACGATCATGGCGGCCATGCGGTCGGCCTGTTCAACGGGCAGGGGCTGGTCCTTCGTCGGCTCACCATCAACGGGATGTTGTTCAGCCAGCAGGTCCATGATGTGCGGATCGAAGACTGTCTCATCGGCGGGAGCGAAACGACCGGCGTGCAGTTTGCCGACTCAGAGGCGATCATGGTCGGGAATGTGATCCATGATAACGACCATGGGGTTTCGATTGCCGGCAAGTCCAATGTGCGGTTGGAGCGGAATGTCATTACTAGGAGTCTTTTTGAAGCGGTGGTGGTCAGCGGCCATGCCCGCGCCGCGATCGTGAGCAATACCTTGGTCAAGAACGGCGGAGGGGCGGCGTTTCTTGGGCAATCCCAGAGCGACGTCACTGGCAATGTAGTCGGGCTGAACGGAGTAGGGTTTCTGATCGCGTCCTCCAGTCAGACCAGCACGTCTTTCAATGCGTTCTACAACAGGGATGGGGATTATCTGCGGCCTGGCAACCCGAACCAACCGGCTCCGGAGCTCAAGGCCCTGTCAGATATTACCGGGGACCCCTCCTTTATTGACCCGGAACATGACGATTTTCGCCTGCGTCTCGATACGCCGCTTCTTAAAATCGGTCGGTTCCCCTACCTTGGCGCCCTGGCTCCAGCCGCCAGCGCTGCCACGCGATAGATCAATAAACAGCATTGAATCAATGAGATAGAGATCTACCGTCAGGCCGGTTTTCTATGTGCTATGCTTAAAATCTAGCGTAAGTTGATGGATCGTAAGTCTTTGGCGTGGGAATTGCTCTGTTCCATGCTCAGTCAAACAAATAGGAGAGCGACCGTGGCAAGTTATCGACAAGAGCTTGAAAGACGTGGAGTGGACGGAATCCCGTCGCTCGACGATATTGAATCAGGTAAGTTGGTCGGTGCCGTCCTCCCTATGTCTGAAAAGGCGCAGATCCAGATGCGTAATAGCATCGAAGTGATTGATTACCTCCTCAATCAAGAACGCGTCATCTGGAGCTGACAAGCTCGCGTTCTACCTCCTCAATCCCTGATCCACCGTGGTCCCCTTGACAGGCCTGTCGGGCCTTCGTACGCTCTTGCAGACTGCTTCCCTTTGCAACCAGGAGATAGACCCATGGCCTACGCTTACGTGCAGCATCGGTTTTCTGTCACTGTGGCCTGTCGGTTCATGATCGTGGCATCGCTTGCGTTGCTGCCTGCTGAGGCGCCGGCTGCTGATGAATTACCGAAAGAGTCGGTTCTGCCGATGGGTATGGCCGGCAAGGCGATCCAGGCATCGTTAGAGGCCTGCAAAAAAGACGGGTATAAGGTGAGTGTGTCGGTCGTGGACCGGGCCGGCGTGTTGCGCGCCATGGTCAGAGCCGATGGGGCCGGGCCCCATACGGTTGATAGCAGCAGGAAGAAGGCCTACACCGCTGCCAGTCTGCGCCGTTCGACGACCGAGTTAGCGGAGCTGATCAATAAGGTGCCGACCTTGCAGGCCCTTCGCGAGATGAACGATCAGGTCTTGATCCTGGGGGGCGGCTTGCCGATCGAGATCGGCGGTGAGGTGGTCGGAGGGATCGGTGTCGGTGGAGCGCCAGGCGCGCATCTGGACGATGCCTGTGCTCAGGCGGGGCTGGATGCGATCGACGCGGCGCAGAAAATTCCGGCAGCCAAGTGAGCTGGGCCTCTCCTGTGAGGGGGCTGGCGAGCCTCCTCCTGGTTGTGCTGACGGCCTGCAATAGCGATGTGCCGGTGCCGGCTTCTGTCGAGTTTCCTGCAGATCAGGTGCGCGTGACGATCACCAGACTCGCCACCAATCCGTTTTTGTCCCGGCACGACCTTCATCTCGCGCTCGTTGGGCCAGGAGGCTGCTCCATCGAGGAGGACCTGTTCCCCAATACCGGCTATGCGAGCCGGCGGAACCTCTATTTAACGCGAACGGGTTTGCTCTATGTGGTGGGCCAGTTCGATGCCCGCGTCATTGACGCGCGGCATTGCACGATCACGCTGGCCGAGTTTCGCACCCTCGATCGTTATGTGACCTTTCTCGGCAGCTTCGACGAAAATGAGGAGAAGTTGTGGAGCTACTTTCCTGCCAGTCAGAGGCCAGAGCTTCCTTTTGAGAAACGATAAGTCTTTCCATCGACAGGATACGTGTAGGAAGAACGCCACTCGTGGAACCTGGCAGCGTAGCTGCCTTGGAGGGTTAGGGCTGGTGAGGCGAGCGACGTATCTATTGGGATGCCCGGTCTTTGAAGGTGAGCTCAGAAATGGCAGACTTGTCCAACTCACCTTTGCCGAGTGCGATCAGCCGCTGGTATTGCTTGTAGGTCGCCTGAGCTAACGGGACTGTGAGACCTGCGTCCTTCGCTAACGCGAGAGCGATACCCGAGTCCTTGGCCGCATGGGCCGCCGAAAAGTAACAGTCATGGGCGCGGTTCTGCATATCCTCGGCGTCAGTTTCCAGCACGCGCGACGCGGCTCCCGTTTGGGCGAAGATGTCTCGCAACAGGGTCAGGTCCAGGCCGAGTGCTTCCCCAAGCCCGAGCCCTTCCGCCAGGGCGGCCGTGTTGCTGTTCATCACCATGTTGACGAGCGTTTTGACCTTCGCGGCCTCTCCTGCCGGTCCGATGTAGCGGAGGTGCGCACTCAATTTTTCCAAGAGCGGCTTCGCGGTTTCGAACACATCGGGGCGACCGCCGCACATAAGGTAGAGCGAGCCCTGGCGCGCTTGCGTGATGCTGCTGGCCATGCAGGCTTCGAGGCTTTGGCCTCCCCGTTGTGTTACGAGCGTGTAGATCTCGACATGCACAGCCGGCGAAAGGGTGGCGCAGTTGATGAAGAGCCGGTTCTTGGCGCGACAGAGAAGACTCTCCGTGCCGGTCTCGGAAAAGATCTGGCGCATCGCCGCATCGTCGGACACCACCGTGAAGATGATGTCGGCGAGTTCTGCGACGTTGGCAGGGGTTGCCGCCGCTTCACAGCCGAGCTCGACCGCAAGGTCGGTGACCTTGGCCTGATCCCTATCGTACAAGGCGACGATAGTTTCCTGTTGATCCCTTAACCGGCGGGCCATGTTGGCTCCCATCCGTCCAATTCCCACGAAGCCGATTGTTGCCTTAGCCTGCCCCATCACGCCTGCTCCTCTGCTCGTGTTAGCATGCGCACGAGTGTAGCATGACCGTAAGAAATCGATAACGGGATATGACGGAGGGGTTGGCATGCAGCAGCCTATTGTCGGGTTTCATCTGGACGAATATGGCGATTGGGTGGCAGATCTGCACTGTGGCCATGGGCAGCATGTGCGCCATCAGCCGCCGATGACGAATCGGCCCTGGGTTCTGACAGAGGCAGGCAGGAGCCAGCATCTCGGAGAGACCTTGAACTGCAAGAAGTGTGACGAAGCGGAAGTCCCGAGCGTCACGCCCCTCGATTAGGGGCGTGGGCCGACCGTGTCATCCGTGCCGATCGTTTTTCCAGGGGAAGGCCGTGTTCGAGTAGCCTCGCACCTCCCAGAAGCCCTTCTCATCCTGCTCCGAAAAGGTAATCTCCTTCACCCACTTGGCGCCTTTCCAGGCATAGCGTTTGGGGACAATCACGCGAACCGGGCCTCCGTGCTCCTTCGTGAGGGGCCTGCCGTTCCATTTGTAGGTCAGGAGCACGTCCTGGTCGTCGCAGGCTTCAATCGGTAAATTGGTCGTGTAGTCGTCGAACGATTTGAAAAGGACGAACTTGGCCGATGGCAGAGGCTTCACCATGGCGATGATGTGTTTGAAGCTGACCCCTTCCCACTCGTTGTCGAAGCGGCTCCAGCTTGTGACGCAGTGAAAGTCAGAAACATCTTTGAATTGGGGTTGGGCGAGGAATTCTTCCCAGGTCCAGGTAGCAGGATTGGTGACGGCTCCACCGATCGTAAGTTGCCATTCCGAGAGGGGGATCTCCGGCTTGAATCCGAGATCGAGCACAGGCCAGGTCTCGACGAGATGTTGCCCCGGAGGCAGGCGATCATCTCCTTCGTAAAACACTTCCCGTTCTTCGCCGCCCCGGCGGGCCTTGGCCCATTGTTCCTTGGTTTTGATGAGTCGGTCGTTTTGGTCCATCGTCACCTCCTAGCCCAGCAGGCTGTTGGAAAAACGCTCTCACGAACCGTGAAAGGTAAGACGTGAGGGTGAGACGTAGGGCTGCCGAGTGCTCCCCCTCCGAAACGTTTCACCTTTTACGTTTCACGCGTGAATGGGACGGCCTTTTTGAACAGCCTGTTGATGTTGCTAGAGTACGGGAGCAGCAGCACTCCTGACAAGCCGCCCATTGGACCTATCGGCGCATCGCCCCGATTGACACCCATGAGAGGAGTCCCCATGATATCCGGCACAGAACCATGACGAACTCCATGACAACGACTATTCCTGCGCGCGGGTCGAGCCGGGGCAAGATCCTGATCGTGGCGGCCCTCGCCCTGGCGATCGGTCTGTTCTTGTATTTTGATCTCGGGCGGTTTCTTTCTCTGGGTTCCTTGCAAGAGCATCGCGACCAGATGCTGGCCTTCACGGACGCACATTATGCGATTGCGGCCGGACTGTTTGTCCTGACTTATATTGCGGTTGCCGGCTTGTCGCTCCCTGGCGCTGCGATCATGACGCTCGCCGGAGGGTTTCTTTTCGGCAGTCTGTGGGGGACCCTCTTTGCGAATCTGGGGGCCACGACCGGTGCGACTCTGGCCTTTCTGTCCGCGCGTTATCTCCTGCATGATTGGGTGGAGCGGAAATTCGGAGGACTGCTCGGCCCGATCCAGGCGGGATTCGCGAAGAACGCCTTCAGTTACCTGATGACCTTGCGGCTCATCCCGCTCTTTCCATTCTTTCTCGTTAACATGGTGTCCGGTTTGACGAGGGTGAGCCTCGGTACCTACGTGGCTGCGACCGCCATCGGCATCGTCCCCGGAAGTTTCGTGTTTGCCTATGCGGGGCGGCAGCTCGGGTCGATCAATTCATTGCGCGAGATTGCCTCGCCGAACGTGTTGTTGGCCTTCACGTTGCTCGGGCTCCTGGCGCTGGCGCCCGTCCTCTATAAGAAGTTTGCAGCCAAGCCACTATGACCACAACTTCGTGAAACGCGAGGCGTGAAACGTGAAATGTAAAAGAACATGGGGATCGCTACGATGAGTCGCCAGGAAGAACCTTTGATGCTCCCGGACGACGAGTACAACCGGACGCTCCTCGAGAATGTCCATCCGCCGACCTGGGTGAATCCCGATTCAACCGACCGATGCAACCTCGTGGTGATCGGGGCCGGGACTGCTGGACTGATTACGGCGGTCATTGCAGCGGGCCTCGGGGCGAAGGTGGCCTTGATCGAGCGGCGCTTGATGGGCGGCGACTGTTTGAACGTCGGCTGCGTGCCCTCCAAGGGCCTGATCCGGGCGGCGAAGGCCTGGTCCGATCTTAAGCGGACGGAAGAATTCGGAATTCATATTCCTCCCGGCGTGACCTATGACTTTGGCGCCGTCATGGCTCGGATGCGGAAGCTGCGCGCGCGGATCAGCTACAATGATTCCGCCCATCGGTACAAGTCGCTCGGGGTGGATGTCTATATTGGCGATGCTAAGTTTGTCGATAGAGAGACCGTCTCAATCACAGGGCCAGCCGGCAACAGGACCGTGAGGTTCGCTAAGGCCGCAATCTGCACCGGGGCAAGGGCTTCCGCTCCGTCCATTCCAGGCCTCTCAGAAGCAGGCTACCTGACGAACGAAACGGTCTTTTCCCTGAGCGAACTTCCATCCCGCCTGGCTGTCATTGGAGCTGGGCCGATCGGATGCGAACTGGCTCAGGTCTTTGCTCGTTTCGGCAGCCAGGTCTATCTGGTCGAGGCGCTGCACGGGGTGATGCCGAATGAAGATCGGGACGGAGCGCAGGTCGTCCAGCAATCCCTCCTTCGAGACGGTGTCCAGCTGCTCTGTTGCGGCAAGGATCTTCGTGTGGCCAGTACGGAGAGCGGTAAGCGGTTGACGGTCGAATCCCATGGCCAGGGCTATGACGTGACGGTGGATGAAATCCTCGTCGGCGCCGGGCGCACGCCGAATGTGGAGGGGCTTGGGCTGGAGGCGGTCGGGGTCGAATACGATAAGACCGGTGTGAGGGTGAATGGTCGGCTCCAGACGACGAATCCCCGTATCTTCGCCGCCGGGGACATTTGCTCCAAGTATAAGTTTACCCATGCAGCCGATGCGATGGCGCAGATCGTCATTCAGAATGCGCTCTTCCCCCATCCCGTCGGCTTGGCCTACGCGAATGTGGATTCGTTGATCATGCCCTGGTGTACTTTCACTGAGCCGGAGATCGCCCATGTGGGTCTGTACGAGGCGGATGCGAAGGCCCAAGGTCTGGAGGTGGAAACCTACACGGTCAAGTTGGACGAAGTGGATCGCGCGATCCTCGACGGAGAAGAGGAAGGGTTCGCGCGGGTGCATATCCAGAAAGGCTCCGACAAGATTCTGGGGGCAACGATCGTCGCGGCCCATGCGGGAGAGATGATCAACGAATTTTCCGTGCTGATGAAGGCGGGAGCCGGTGCCAAGGTGATCGCCGGGACGATCCATCCCTACCCGACGCAGGCAGAGGTGAATAAGAAGGTAGTGAACCTCTGGCGGAAGGCGCATTTTACTCCGCGCACGAAGGCTCTGCTGGTGAAGTTGTTTGCCTGGCTGAGGAGGGGATAGGGCGGGCCTGGTCGCCTTCCTTGCTTGCAGAACGCGCACGATAAAGCGGTGCTCGTTCGATGCGCGCAGTCGAAGGCGAACCAGGCCCACTCTGCAGGAAGAGAAGGCAGAGAAGGAAGAGATGGGAGAGATGGGAGAGATGGGAGAGGGACGGTTATCCCAGTGCTCGCGCAACGCGCGGCCTCAGAAGGCCCTCGTTGGACGCGCACACGTCAGGATAACCGTCCCATCCTCTTTGTAAAAGTGGATGGGACGAAGGGTATGGAAATCCTTGCTGAATGAGAAGGGGATGAGGGTGGGCCCGCTCGCATTGCGGAGATGGATGAAAAGAGGGGCCTGGCCGTTTGTGCTTGTGGTGATGGGGTTGCTGATTGCGCCTGTGGCTGCGAGGGCTGAATCTCCGTCCGTGATCGAGGTGGGGAAGTTTTCTAGCGGGACTGTGGGGCAGGCGTTGCCGGAGGGCTGGAAACCTCTCACGTTTAAGAAGATCCCCAAACAGACCCGCTACGAATTGGTGAAAGATGGCGAGATCGTCGTGGTCAAGGCCACGAGCGATGCCTCTGCTTCCGGTCTGACGAAAGAGGTCAGGATCGATCCCAGGGACTATCCGATCATTTGCTGGCGCTGGAGGGTGGAGAAGGTCTTGGCGCGGAGCGATGTGACGAGAAAAGATGGAGACGATTATCCCGCCAGGCTCTACGTCACCTTTGAGTATGACCCGGAAAAGACCAGCTTCGCCAAAAAGCTTCAATACAAGGCGGGCCGTGTGATCTTTGGGGACATCCCGATCGGGGCCCTCAATTACATTTGGGACAGGAACACGCCAATCGGCACGATCGTCGAGAATGCCTATACGAGCTTTGCGCGAATGATCGTGGTGGAGAGCGGGCCGCAAAAAGTTGGAACCTGGGTCGAGGAGGAACGGAACATCTACGAGGACTACAAGGCCACGTTCGGGGAGGAGCCCCCGATAATTAACGGCGTGGCGATCATGACGGATACGGACAATACCAAGGAGCGGGCCACGGCCTACTACGGCGATATTGTCTTTCTGAAATCAATGAAGGAGTCGTCTCGGTGAGCCTGTGTTGTCTGGTGGCTTATAGGGAACGGGCTGACCTGTTTAGGGTCAGCCCGCTCCTGGACACCACCACGCTGGAAGTGGGTGCGCGGATTCAAAATGTGGGTTACTGAATAGAATTCGCGAAGCCGCCTCGCGTAATTTCAGCGCGGACAGTGTCCCCGACATTCTTCTTCTTGAGATACTTCGTGCCCCGGCCGACGTACATCTGGACTCGCTTGCTCTCGAAGTCTTCAATCGTGTACACGTCGCCTTCGACATCCTTAATGGTTCCGCCGATAGTTCTCCAGGCCGGACCGGGTTTGCTGTCGTGCTGTCCCCACTTCGGCGCCGCCGGAGTGGCTGGGACAGATCCGAGCGACGAGGCAGCCGCTGCGGCAGACGAATGAGACTTCTTGGAACTACTCGCCATCGCTGGCGCTGTTGCCAGAACCATGATAGCCAGGGTGGCAATAAGGATCGGCAGAACCTGTCTCTTGCTGTTCGTCTCCATCGCGGGAACCTCCTGTAAAAGTTTGGACAGTGTGCACGTCTGGAACTTCCAGTGAGCAAGCCACATGCCAGATGGACTGACCCTGAAATCTGTATGTTGCTGACGGTTAGAAGTCAATTGAGAGTGGGGCATGTATCTAGACGAAAAAATGGAGAAAAGGCGGCGGCGGTCTGTGCAAATCTGCTCAAAATTGGTTGAGGCCCATTCATCACGGTTTATATTCACTTCAGCTGACCCTTACCGATGCCGCAAATTTCTGAAAGTTGTGCCGGCGGGCCATCTGAGTCTCATGATATTCATCTACGTGGAATCAATCCTGCGTTGTTATGGCGAGACTTTGTTCTGGCTATTCACAGCCAGCGGAGGGGAACATTCTGAGTCGTTAGAAATGTCATGACGACTAGGGTTTTCCCTCTCTAAAATGGGCAAATGGACCTAGAGTGCAAATGGACCTAGTAGAAAATTAACTTGCAATGTAATATTCTCCAGTCAGGATAGTGATTCAGACTGGAGGGTGTGATGACGGCACGCTTATCTGAGCAGCGCATTCTGATCGTCGAAGATCAAGAAGAGCCCTGTGCGGCTCTGATGATGATTCTTCGTCCCTTCTATCAAGTCGAGAGTGCGGAGACCGCTGCTGCAGCTCTTGAACTCGTTGTCCAGAACCCGATCGATCTCGTCATCATGGATGTCGGGCTTCCCGACTACAGCGGGATTGAGTTGCTGCGACGGATACGAGCGGCCGGAAGAGACGTCAAAGTGATTGTGATGAGTGGCGGAGGGAGTGTCGAGTCCGCTGACGATGTCCTGCAGTTAGGGGCCGTGGCCTACCTCCTCAAGCCATTTAACTTCCAAGAGGTTCTTGCGCTGGTTCAGAATGCGTTGCAGGCCTCCTGTGTTGAATCACCGCCCAGGGTGCCAACGGGAGTCGGTCACGTCTCATTAGAGTGAACGTGGTTTTCGTCCGTCTGCGGCCTCCCCTTCTGTTTGAGCCTGTCCCCCTCTGTCACGTCGACCTCATCCCTTCAAATCGACTCGTGTGGTTTCGAATATAACGCGGGGTTGCTACAATGCGGCCATGCGAGTGAACCATTGTGCAAGCTTCTAGGCCCATGGCACAGCAGAGACTTCGCCCGGCGCTGCTCGAACGGCTTCCTGCTCGGATCGTAGGGCTGCTGCGAGAGATTGGGGAGCTCGGGGATCAACGGGGCTGTCACGTCTATGTCGTGGGCGGTGTGGTTCGCGACCTGTTGCTCGGGCATGTGACACTGGACCTCGATCTGGCAGTGGAAGGGGATGGAATCGCCTTTGCGCGGGCGGTGGCTGATCGATACCGAACGGGGCTGGCGGTGTTTGAACGGTTTGCGACGGCGCGGCTGGTCTTCCCGGACGGGCTCAAAATGGATATCGCGACGACCAGGCGGGAGTCCTACGCGGAGCCTGCTCTTCTGCCGGCGGTCCAGCCTGCATCGATCGAGGAGGATCTCTACCGGCGGGACTTCACCATCAATGCCATCGCAATGCAACTCAATCCTGGGCAGTTCGGACGGTTGCTCGATGTCTACGGAGGGCAGCGCGATCTTCGTGGGCGTACGATTCGTGTGTTGCATCCGGGCAGTTTTCAGGACGATCCCACTCGCATCTTCAGGGCGATCCGGTTCGAACAACGGTTCAGGTTTCGCCTTGAGCCTGGTACCTTGCGTCTACTGACGCAAGCGGCCTCCACGAATCTGATCCAGCAGCTCTCCGGCCCACGTTTGCAGAACGAAATTCTGTTGCTGTTCGCCGAGCAGGATCCGGTGCGCGCGATTGTGCGGCTGACGCAGTTGCAGTTGCTTCGCTTCCTCCACCGCTGTCTGTGCGCCACGGCGACGGTGACGCGAGTGGTCACGGCCGTTCCCAAGGCGCTTGCCTGGTGGGGCAGGCGATTCCCTGATGCGGTGATCGATCGGCCGATCGTCTACCTCATGGCCCTGTCGAGCGAGTCCAGCCCAGTCGTGATCGCTGCGATCATCAAGCGGCTGGCCTGCTCACGCGAGCAGGCGACTAAGGTGAGTGCCGGAGGGAAAAGGGTCGATCGCGTACTGAAGAGACTCACCGATAGAGGAACCCTACGGCCATCGCAGGTCTATCGCCTTTTGGTAGATTTCCCGGACGAGGCCCTCGTGTTGCTTCTGGCGAAACAGATTAGCCGTCAACAGGCAGCGCGATTGAGCCTGTTGAGGCGCTATTTGGTGGCCTATGAGAAGAGCAGGGTGATCACAACGGTATTGAAGGGGAAGGATCTTCAGACCATGGGGTTGACGCCGGGACCTCAGTACGGGACCATTTTGGGAAAATTACTGGATGCGCGGATCGACGGAATGATCACCAGCGAGGCGGAAGAACGAGCCTTCGTTCAGAAGCGGCTCGGCGTTCGCGGTGATTGCTGATAAACCAGCAGGATGCTCAAAAAGTTTGTCCAGCGCGGCCGCAGCCGATGAAAGCACCGGAGGCGTAGCCTCAGGGCTACGTTGAGGATGCTTTCGAGGCGAGAACAAAGCTGGCGAACTTTTTCAGCATCCTGCCAGCAGCCTGCTAGTTCAGCGAGGTGATGGAGAGCGACACTTCATTCGGCAGCAAGAGTGTCACGTTCGCCTGATGTGTCGGGTCTGGCTGAATGAGGGCAAACAGCGGCACAGGCTGAGGCACTCTGCTCGGAGGCAAGGCCAGCAGAACAGGAAAGTCGAGCAACGGAGAAACCGTCGTCAGGCTAGCCAGGCGCAGGCGGAAGGCCATCAAGATGTCGCGCAGCCGACCGGTTTGATCTTCTTCGGAAAGTGGTTGATTCGTGACAATTCCAGATTCCCAGAGCGGTCTGGTGATCGTGACAGGGAACGTAATGCCGAGTTGCAGGGCGGTCGGCGTCACGTCGATCAAGGCCCCGGCCTGAATCGCCGCGTCCCGGTCGCGCAGGTTGAACGGTACGACAGTTCCCTCCATCAATTCATGCCCACCGGCTGGTTCTTGTTCGACAGGCCCTTGAAGCTGGAGCGCTTCGGTCTGTGCAGTAAGAGCCTCAGCGAATGTTTCGGCCTGGGCCGGAGCGGGAGCGTCGGTCTCTGCCTGAGGCAAGGCCTTCACGATTCCGTCATAGACCACGCGCGCTGATGCAGACCATGCATCATTGAAAGGACGGCCTGCGAAGGCGGCGTCAGCGGCTTTCTTTTCGTCGTAGGTCAGGGCTTTGGGTGGTGGTGTGTTGGTCATGTTGTAAGTGTAAGCCGCTTTGGCGGGATGTCAAGGGCTGGTGTGTTTGATGTTGATTCGGCAGCGATTATTCCGGTCGCGGCGGACCGTTGGCGGTCCAGGTGCGTCGCTATAAGGTGCATGGTATAGTCGCGGCCATGGCACGAATCGACTTTTATCAGGTGTTGGGGGTCTCTCGCGATGCGTCTGACGATGCGATCAAGAAAGCCTACCGAAAGCTGGTCTTTCAGCACCATCCTGACCGCCATCCAGACAGCGCGCAGGCTGAATCCAAAATCCGTGAAATCAATGCGGCTTATGAAATCATTGGCGATTCTGAGAAGCGTCGGAACTATGACCGGCTCAATTGGGGGGATGAAGCGACGAGGGATGAAGCGGCAGATCCGACTGTCATCCTCGAGGGGATGGAGCAGAAGCTCTTCGATGAAGGGCGCAAGGAAGTGTTCGCGGTCCTGATGAAAGACGTGATGCGGATCCGGTTCGAGCTCGCCGTGATTCGTGAGCGGACCGTGGCGGATCAAGGGTATGACACGTTCAAAGATGCCATGTTGCAGGCTCGGGCATCAGAGGTCATGGATGAACTGGTGACTCCAGAGATGGAGGGGCGGAAACAGCGGCTCATCGAAGTGGCGCTGGAGATGTTGCTGTCTCAGGGGGTGGCCAAGCGAGGCGATGCGGGGGGTGTTCGATCGTTACGTGGGCAGCTTGAGGAGGTGTTCCGCAAGGGGCGGAAGAAGGGCTATGCCGCCGCGCTGGAGCTCTTCTACGAGCGGCGTTAAACGTGAAACGTAAAAGGTGAAACGACGGAGACTCTTTTCGTTTTGCTATTCACCTTTCACGTTTCACGTTCTCGTAAGAGGTCCCGCCACGAACCGTCCCGCCTGCATGACCCCGATAATCCTGTCTCGGTCGCGGAGTTGCTCGATGTGGCGAAGCGGATTCCCCTCGAATAATAGAAGGTCCGCCAGTTTTCCCTTCTCGATGGTTCCCACCTGGTCCTGAATCCCGATCAACCGTGCGGCAGAGGAAGTCGAGGCGAGGATCGCCTGCATCGGGCTCATCCCGAAAGCGACCATCCGTTCGAGTTCCTGGGCGTTCTCGCCATGGAAATTAAAGGGCGTCCCCGCGTCCGTGCCCATCGCAATCTGGATTCCATCACGCAAGGCGTTCTTAAAGCTCACGGCATGACGTTTCGTCATGGCTTTGGCCTTGTCGCGCGCGCTGTCCGGCACGCCGCACCCGAGCCGGCAGGAGGCGGTGGTGGCGAGCGCAGAGAGGGTCGGGACCATGAAGACGTCATGCCCCTTCATCAGGGTGGCCGCTTCTTCGTCCATGAGCGTGGCATGCTCGATCGAATGGACGCCGGCGCGAATCGCATTCTTCATTCCCGACGATCCATGGGCATGGGCAGCGACCTTTCGCCCGGCTAGCTGCGCTTCCTCGACGGCGGCCTGAAGTTCTTCAATCGTCATTTGCGCCTGGTCCGGTGAGGTGCCCGGGGTGAGGACCCCGCCCGAGGCGATGACTTTAATGACGCCGGCTCCGGCGGCGATTTGTTCACGCACGACGGTACGGACCTGCTTGACCCCTTTCACTTCCTGGCCGATAAATCTGGCATGGCCGCCGATCATGCAAATCGCCAGGCCTGCCCCGACAATGCGAGGCCCTTGCACGAGGCCTGTTTCGATGGCCTGTTGCAGCGTGAAGATGGAATGGTCCCGCGAGCCCACGTCGCGCACGGTGGTGAAGCCTGCCTCCAGGGTCTCTCGCGCAGCCCGGCTGGCTTTGAGCAGGTTCAGCGCGGGCGTTTCTTTGGCAATCGCGTCGACGACGTCCGGTTCGGCTCCGAGGCAGAAGTGCACATGACAGTCGATCAAGCCCGGCAACAGGGTCAGCCCCCGGCCATCGATTTTGGCCGCGCCGCGTGGAATCGAGAGGTCCCGGTCCGATCCGACTGCGGCAATCGTGGCTCCGCGAATGATTACGGTGGCCCGTTCGATGGTTCGACCGGTTCCGTCGATGACGCGCACGGAGCGAATGGCGAGGGTGGTCATGGTAGATCGATAGGAATGGTGATGATGATGCCGCCCATCACATCGCCGATTTTGTAGTCGCGGCGCGGGCTATTGGGATGTTCGTTGTGGCAGGTGGCGCAGGCCTGGACCACCGCACGGTCCGGGTAGATGGCTTGGTAGTAGCGGCCTCCGTCGATCCTGACGAACCCGCCAACCGGCTTCGAGGGGTCCTTGGCGACGGTATCAAGCCCCTTCCGTTCGAAGTCGGTCGTGGCTCCATTCCAGACATAAATCGGCGTCATGCTAGCCAACCGGAATGTGAACTTGAGATCTTTTTGCGCGACCAGCCGTCCGGATTCTAGGAGGAACTGTGCGGGAAGCGGGACGCCCTTTTCATCGCGCCAATGTTCGACGGCTTCGGCCAGACCGGCCTGATGGAGTTTGCCGACGACGTTTTCAGTATAGTTGGTCCGGTTGGCCTCGATCAGCGCATGAATATAAGATGCGGCCTTGTCCGGCGGAACGAGATCCGATTTCATGTGATTGGCCAGCGTCAGGGCGAAGATCCAGTACGAGACCACTGCGACAAAGGCAAAGGCCCCGCCGCCGAGCACCCAGAGTAATGGTTTGTTGTCCATAGGGTCGATGTTCCTTTGTGGTCAGGATGCTATGCGACTATAGACCCGTGCCGCAGCCTGGAGCACGACTCCGGGAGTCGAGAGCCAGCCTCGCCGGATAAACAGTTCTTCCAGGGCGTTGAGCAGGGTTAAGACATGCGCTTCAGTCGATGATTCACCCATCAAGCCGATGCGCCAGACTTTTCCTTTGAGTGGACCGAGCCCTCCGCCGATTTCAATTCCATAGGTCGAGAGGAGGTTCATCCGTATCTCGGCTTCAGGAATGTGAGGGGGGACTGTGACACAGGTTAACATCGGGAGTCGATGGCCCGCCTGGGGGAGGGGCAAGAGCCCGAGTTGGGCCAAGCCGGCGAGCAGGGACTCGCTATTGAGTTGATGGCGGGCGAAGCGGGCCGGCAGCCCTTCTTCGTCGACGAGGCGCAAGGCCTCCCGCAGGGCATAGAGCATGGAGATCGGCGCCGTATGGTGGTAGGCCCTGGTGCCTTCGGCCCAGTAGTCCGCAATCAAGGCCATATCGAAGTACCAGCTCTGGCAGGGGCTGCGCCTGGCCTTGATGGAGGCCAAGGCCCGGTCGCTGAGGGTGAAGGGCGAGAGGCCTGGCGGGCAGCTCAGACATTTCTGGGTGCCGCTATAGCAGACATCGATGCCCCAACGGTCGATCTCGACCGGTATGCCGCCCAACGAGGTTACGGCATCCACGAGGAAGAGCGCGTCATGGGTGCGGCAGAGGGTGGCGATCGGCTCAAGCGGTTGCCAGGCGCCGGTCGAGGTTTCGGCCTGCACGATGGCCACGGCTTTTACCGGGCCTGAGCGGCGCAAGACCTGTTCGATGGCGTCCGGGTCGATGATCTGGCCCCAGGGAGCTTCGACGCGGATGGCTTTGCCGCCGCAGCGCTCGACGACGGTGGCCCATCTCGTGCCAAATACGCCATTGACCCCGACGATGACCGCATCGCCCGGCTCAACGATATTGACGATCGAGGCCTCCATGCCGGCTGAGCCGGTGCCGGAGACGGCGATGGTGAAGCGATTGTTGGTTTGAAAAACGACCCTCAGCAGGGTTTGGATATCATTCATGACACCCAGAAAGGCTGGGTCTAGATGGCCGATGAGCGGCATCGAGAGCGCGCGAAGGACTCGCGGATGCACCATGCTTGGCCCTGGGCCAAGGAGCAGCCGGCGAGGGGGTGTAAAGTTCTGAACTGGCATAGCGCTCCGATATGAGGAAGCCAGTATAGCGGAGTTCAGTCGCTCTCGGCCACGGGTATTCTGAGCCGGTCCGTTCGTCCTTTCGCGCGAAAGGGGTTTCGAGCCTGAAAAACCGCGTGTTATAGTCGCAAGGATGATGGAACCAGTTTCTGCGCTCAAAGAACCGAAAGAGTACCGTTCGTGGTGGCGTGCCACCTACGTGCCGCCGTTGACCGGGGGCCAGCCCGGGCGATTTTCGCCCATGGTGACGTGGCTGGCGGCCTTCGTGCTTGTGGCGGCGCTGCTGTCGGTGGTTTTGCTGTCGGCTTCCTCCTCGAAGTTGGAGCGGATCGAGGCGCCGGAGCAAGCGCTCAGTCTGATGGTCAGTCGGACCATGGATGCGCAGGAAGGACTGAAGCGAGCGCCCCAATGGGAACAGCAGCTCTTTGCTTGGACCTCCGGCGGGAACGAGACGGAACAGGCCCATGCCATCGAATGGTATCGAGAGCTTGCGGGGGTCTCGACCGATCCGCTGGTGCCGCTGCAGTTGGCGATTCTCCAAGCCGAGGCAGGGCATGTGTCGCAGGCGCTCCTCTCCGCGCATGAGTGGGCCGATGCAGAGGATCCGCTGCCGCAGTTTGCCGATCTGGTGCGGGCCGCCTATGGCGAAGGTGCGGTCTCTGACGCGGACCGGTATATGGTGTGGCAAGCCGAGCTGGCCGAACTGTTGCCCTCCGGTTGGTTTTACGATCGCCTGGCCGAACGGCTGGCGCGCCGTGCCAACGATGCTGCGCTGTTATCCAGGATCCAGGAACAGGCGGCTGTGCGCGTCGATCGCCAATTTGTCTGGTCGCATCGCATCACGCTTGTTGAGCTTGGCGCGATGGTCGTCGGCACGGTGGTCTGTCTGTTGCTGTGGCTCAAACGGAGCGAGGCGGCTCGTTTCGTCAGGCTCCATGAGCCGGGCGTGCCGCCGCCGTGGCCTGGCGCAATCGGGGTGGCGGTGCTGCTTCGCGGGGGCGCGCTGGGGGCGATAGGCACGGCACTGTTTTTGATCTATGCGTCGCCGGATAATGCCTCACTCCGGGCCTTGGCCATTCCGCTGACCAATGTGCCGTTACTCTTCTTGGCCTACCGGCACCTCTTCCGTCCGTCCGGCATGACGTTCGAGGAAGGGTTTGGCTTGGAAATCGGATGGGCGAATGTCGGACGTCTGCTGGTTGTGGTCGTAGCGGTGGTGGCAGCAGGGCTCTGGGGCGAGTGGGTGATGGATCGGTTGTCGGAGCCTTTTCACCTGACGAGTCATTGGACCGAATGGTTCGACGCCGATCTGGTCTGGGGCTCGCCGTCCCTGACGGCCATTAGCGGCATCGAGTATGTCATTTTCGCGCCGTTGTTTGAGGAGCTCGCCTTTCGCGGGATTTTGTTCGCGATCTTGCGCAGGAAGTTTTCCTTCCTGCCGGCTGCGCTGATCAGCGCTGGCATCTTCGCGATCGCCCATGGCTATGGATTGATCGGTTTCGCCAGCGTGCTCTGGAGCGGTCTGCTCTGGGCTTGGCTATACGAAAAAACCGGGAGTCTGTTGCCGGGGATTTTGGCTCATGCCATCAATAACTTGCTGGTCTGTCTCTCCGTAATGGCGCTACTCCGCCTTTGACAGGATGGTGAAAATGCCTTCCAGCTTCGTTCTCGGCTCGACGGAATCCTCAACGTACCCCTGAGGGTACGCCTCCGGTTTCCTCTCGCCTCGGGCCTTGCTGGAAGCCATTTTGACCATCCTGTTCCTCTATTCCGTTCGTTGACTCAATCAATGCAAGAGCTTCGTGCAAGTCCGGATACTTCAGCGTATAGCCGAGTTTTGATTGAAGCTTGGCATTGTTGATTCGTTTTCCCGGTGAAGGGTCTTCTTGTGTTGCTGACGAGGTTACGCCCCAGCGCTGCTGGGCCGCGTCGCAGATTCCCTTCCAGGTATATGGCACCCCGTCGCTGACGTTATAGACTTCGCTTGGCGTTCCCTTTTCGATTGCAGCGAGGCAGATCGCTGCCAGGTCTTCTCCATGAATCAGGTTCACGTATTTCCTCGATGGACCGACACGGCCTTGTGCGATCCAATCCAACGGGTTTCTTCCTGGGCCGTAGATGCCTGCCACGCGCAACAGGATGGCGCCGAGTTCGGTTCGTAAATATTCTTCTCCCTGCACCCGTGGTTTCGTCCGGTCGATCGGGGCTGATTCGTCGATCCAGGATGGGGGATAGTCGGTGGAGTCATCGGCGACCTCGTAGGCAGAGGTGCTACCGAGTACGACGAGGTGGTTGAATCGTGAACGCTGCGTCCCGGCCCATTGCTGCACGGCCGAGAGGGGAGTGGCGGGAAAGCACCAGATGAGGTCAGCTCCAGCTGGCAGATGGTCCCAGGTTGCAGGGCGGGCCAGATCGAATTCCAGTCGCTGCGAGAGAGGCACCATCGCGAGTTGTTGCGTTGGGTTCCGGCTGGTGGCCCATGTTGCGGTTTCGCGTTGGACGGTCAGCGGCAAGATGAACCTGCCCGTATAGCCGCAGCCAAGGATGATCAGTGGCCGATCCGTCTGGCCAGTTTGTGATTGCCGGTTATTCTGTTGGTCCACCAGAGTATCCTGTGCCGGGAGGAGATTCCCGTTCTCCTCGTTCCGCTAGTTGCGGGCATCTTTCCATAATGTTGGAGGGTGCCTATTGAAAAAGGGGAGGGGCAAAGAGGTTCTGCTGGCAGCGCTGGGCCGATGCCTCTGCCGTCCTTAGCGAGCAAGTGCGCGTAACTGTTGAAGCTGAGCCTCATGATTTGACGTGATGAGCGTCTCGAAGGCCCCCTGGGCTTGTGCGTGAAAGGCCGCCTGCTGGTCGTTCGGGACTCCTAAGAGGGTGGCGAGCGATGCCACATATTCTCCCTGCCCCCGCGCCAGGTCCTGCTCTAGATTCGTCTGGTTCAAGGCCGTGAAGGCGGTGAGCTTATGTTCCGGGTGCAAGAGACCATCCTCGGTGAACCAGGTGCGACCGGAGGTCGTGCCGGTGACGTTGGAGGTGGTATCCGTGGTCTCTTTGATCGTGCCCTTGAGCGTGCAGCCTGACGAACATAGTATGAGCGCTGTGCTGCAAGTCAGCAGCAATGTCCTGAGAGTATGTCGCATCGGAAGACCTCCTCGGTATGGAAGAGCGCTAGTCTCTTCATCGTTGACCAAGCGCACTATACCACTGCATGAAATTCCGCCTCAAGTTCCGTGCATGGCGAGCGCGGGACTCCTACGCCTCGCCGTGCCGTTTCTGCGATAGGGATTGCGATCGGTTTGCTCATAAGCACTGGGCTGGCTCTGTTTGCGCGAACTCCTTCAAAGGTGGACAATCGTCCATGAAACTGACAATGGTTTCAGGAGCCATTGATTTATTTGCCTTTCATCGCCTGAATCCATTTCATCGGTCCTGCCTCTTACGTTCTACAAGGTGATCGTTATTGGCGAGGAGGAGCGTTATGGTGTCTGGAGATTTGGTTCGAGTAGGGTCCTATCTGTCCGTGCTGGGCATCATGGCGACGTGGGAACTGTTGGCGCCGCGCCGGAAGCTGACTGTTTCGAAGCTCTGTCGGTGGGGCGGGAATCTTACGATCGTGGTGTTGAATACGATGATCGCCAGGCTATTGTTTGCGGGAGGCGTCGCGGCGACGGCGGTGATGGCGCAGGAGCATGGCTGGGGCCTGTTGAACTGGGTTGATTGGCCGGTCTGGCTCGAAATGGGTTTGGCGGTGGTGCTGCTCGATCTGGTGATCTACTTGCAGCATCAGGTGTTCCATTGGGTCCCATTGCTCTGGCGGTTTCACATGATGCATCACTCCGACCTGGACCTGGATGTGTCCAGCGGGGTGCGGTTTCATCCGGTGGAGATGGTCATCTCGCTGCTGGTGAAGAGCGCGGCAGTGCTGGTCTTGGGGGTTGCCCCGTTAGCAGTGGTCGCCTTTGAGATCGTGTTGAATGGTACGGCCTTGTTCAACCACAGCAATGTGAGTATCCCCTTGAACATCGAGCCGGTTCTCCGGTGGTTCATCGTGACTCCGGACATGCATCGCATCCACCATTCGGTGGACCCGCGCGAGACCAACAGCAATTATGGCTTCAATGTGCCCTGGTGGGACCGGCTCTTCGGAACCTATTGTGCGGAGCCGGCTTTAGGGCAACTGGGGATGAAGATCGGCCTCGAACACCTCGGCCCTCCGGTCTGTTTGAATCTGTTCATGATGCTGCGGTTTCCGTTCGTTGCGACGCTCGGGCGGTATGTCGGGCGCACGTAGCCCGCATTCCGCCTGTCTCAGCACCCAGCACTCAGGACTCAGCACTTCCCCCCCAGCCGCTCCATCGCGATTCGTTTCAGACCTCGCAGATCCATTTTCCCTGTGCCCAATATTGGTAGTGCCTCGACTTTGATGAAGTTCGTGCGCGCGGGAATAAATAAGTTCGGCAGGCCGTTTGCCGCGAGCTTGGTGACGAGGCTTGGGATCTGCGACTCGTCCAGGGTGTGCAGGACCGCGAGCTGCTCGCCTTTTTGTTCATCAGGAATGCCTGTGACGGCGAAAACCTGCGTCTCCAGGCCGAGCGCCTGATGCAGGGCCTCTTCTACCTGCCCATGTTGAACCATTTCCCCGCCGATCTTGGAGAAGCGCGAGAGCCGATCCGTGATGGTCAGAAATCCGTCGTCATCCAGCGTGACGATATCGCCGGTGATGTACCAGCCATCGCGCAGGGCCTGGGCCGTCAGGTCTTCACGCCCCAAGTATCCCTGCATGACGTTGGGACCCCTGACCAGCAACATGCCGGGAACGCCTGGCGGCAATGGCGCGAAGCTGTCCGGATCGACGATCTGCACGGAGATGCCCGGCAGCGGTTGGCCCACGGTTCCCCGCCTGGAGGCAGGCTGATAGTAGCCGGCGGCGCGGAAATCAGGACAATTGACGGAGATGACGGGGGCGCATTCGGTCACGCCGTAGCCCTCGATGGGGGCGATGCCAAATCGATCTTCGAAGGCCTGCGCGAGCCGGAGCGGCAGTTTCTCCGCGCCGGTCAGGACCACGCGCAGGGAACTGAATTGCTCCGGGGTGCAGCGGCGTTGGTAGAGTTGGAGAAAGGTCGGCGTAGTCACGAGGAACGTGAGGCGGTAGCGGCGCACGAGCTCGCCGATGGCGGTGACGTCGAGTGGGGAGGGGTGAAAGACCATACCCGCGTTGTTGTGCATGATCAGCCAGAAGATGAGATAGCCGAATGAGTGGAAGAAGGGCAGGATCCCTAGGACTCGTTCCTGCTGGTAGAGGTGGAGCATCTGGCTGGCTCCCTCCACATTGGCGTCGATGTTGAAGTGAGAGAGCATCACCCCTTTGGGCTCGCCGGTGCTGCCGCTGCTGAAAATAATGGTCGCCAGATCGTCCATCGTCACTGGGGTCTTTTGCCCGCAGGCCAGTTCGATCAGCCTGGCAGGGGCGCAGAGGGCGAGGAGACTCGCGGCGAGTTTCTGCCTTGGGCCGATCGTACGCGCGATGTCTTCCAGCCACACAATCGCCGGTCCGTCCGGCAGATCCAACTTGGCCTTCTCGACAAAGGTCCGGCTGGTGACGATCGTGCGGAGGCCAGCGAGCCGTGCGGCTGCTTCGAGGCCTGCTTTGCCGACCGTGTAGTTCAGGTTTACGCTGGTCTTCCCGCAGAGAGGCGCTGCCACATTGACGAGTGCGGCTGCGACGGTCGGAGGGAGGAGGATGCCGACATGGCGCTGGCCCTCCCAGAGAGGCCGCAGCGTTCTGGCGAGTACGATGGAGCCGATCAGGGCCTGGAGCGACGAGACATGCGGGCGGGTCTGGTCCGCCATGGCGAAGCGGAAGGGATGTCTCCTCATGGCATGGATGAAGGCCCGGTGCAGCGGGCAACGGTCCTGCTTGCGGAGGCGCCAGGCCGCTTCGCCGAGGGAGCGAATGGCGCGGCGGATATCATGGGCCGAGGTTTCTGGCGGCAGCGGCGCCCCGAATGAGACGGTCACGGGATAGGGGATGTGCTCCGGCATTTTCGAGAGAAACTTTCCTCGATTGAAGCTGAAGATACTGCCCCAGATGCGATCCAGATGAACGGGAACGATGGGGGCGCGTTGGCCTTTCATGATCCGTTCGAATCCCCGGCGAAAGGGGAGCAGGGTCCCGGTTCGCGTGATCTGGCCTTCCGGAAAGAGACAGACGATCTCGCCCTTGTCGAGCGCCGCTCCTGCCTCGCGCAGCGCGCGCAGGACGAGGCGGAGTCCGCCCTGCGACGAGATCGGAATCACGCCGAGCAGCTTCATGAAGGGTTTGAGGATCGGCAGGTCGGCATAGTGAGAATCGACGACGAAGCGGATCGGCCGGTCGAGGCTGGCGATCAGCAGGAAGCCGTCGATGAACGATACATGGTTGGGGACCAGCAACGCGCCACCCTGGAGGGGGACATGCTCATGTCCGACAATCCGCAGACGGTAGAGACTATTGGTGAGGACGACCAAGACCGCTCGGAGTAGCGCGTCCGGGAGGAGCCAGAGGGCCCAACCAGTGCCGATGACGGTGAACGAGGCAGTCACGAGGAAGATTCCGGTCGTGGAGACTCCACTCTGAGCCAGGGCTCCTGCACCAAGCGATCCGAGCAGAATGCCGGTGAAGACGCAGGTGTTTTCGAAGGCGATGACCGAGCCCCGGCGCTCGTTCGGCGCGCGCCATTGGATGAGGGCGTTGAGCGGCACAAAGATCAGCGCGCTCGCGAGACCCAGGAGGCCCATGAGTACGAGCGTTGCTGGCAGGTCTGGCGCGAAAAATCCCACGGCGGACAATATGATAGCGACTCCGGCCGCGCCCAGCGGGATCAACCCATATTCTACGCGGGCCTGTGACAGTCGTCCTACCAATTTGGCGCCGAGACCGATTCCGATGGAGAGCGTCATGAGTGGAAGGCCCGATTGCCAGTCCGACAGGCCCAGGACCGCCTTCGCATAGATCAGAATGTTTTGGGCGAAGAGGCTGGCGATGGTCCAGAAGAACACCGCGCCGATCACTGCGAGGCGGAGCATCCGATCCATTGCCAGCGCCGACCAGGCTCCCTGGAGGGTATTGCAGAGGCCGCCTGCTGATCGCGCCGCTGGAACGGGGGGAATGGTCCAGGCTGCAGCCAATCCGCCGAGCGAGAGGAGCGCGAGGAACAGCGGAGCCAACCAGAGCGAGGAGCCGGAAAGGGACAATAGAATACCTGGCGCGGCGGTTCCGGTGAGGATGGCCAGGAAGGTCCACATTTCAAGTTGCCCGTTGCCCGCCGCCAGTTTCTCGTGCGGCAGGAGTTCGGCCAGAATGCCGTACTTGGCCGGGCTGAACAGCGCGCTGTGGATGCCCATACAGCCCAGCACGATCAACGGCAGGATGCCTCCGGCTGGATTGCTCCAGAGGGCTGCGGCGGCCGCAGCCATCAAGAGCACCTCCACCAACTTCATCATGATGATGATGGTGCGTTTACTGACGCGATCGGCCAGGACACCGGCGACGATGGAGACCAGGGCCAGTGGAAGGGTAAAGACGATAAAGGCCAGGGCTGTCTGGGTTTGCGCGGCGGTTTCAAATTCCGGTCCTGGCGCAATGGTGCTGGCGAGTTGCCGGATGGCGAGCAAGGCCACCATCAGCTTCCAGGCATTGTCGTTGAAAGCGCCGATGAACTGGGCGATGAGAAGGCCGCGGAGCGGATGGGATGTCGCGGAAGGTCCTGTGCTGATGGGTGTCGTCACACTATGCCTTAGACGGTGTGGTCCGGTGAGGTTCCTGGGACCGGCAGCCCTTCCAGCTGCATGATCCGCAGCGCGTTGGTCGTGGGACAGGGGCCTGGCCTGAGCTGGTAGTCGAAGAGCAGTTCGCCTGCTGCCACCGTTTCCTGGAAGTGGGCATTGGTCACGCTCGGTACGCTGTGCTCCAGCTCCGTCAATTCTAAATCGTGGGTGGTGACGAGGCCGAAGCCGTGGCTCTTGGCCAAGGCGGTGATGAAGGAGCGGCTCCCGATCAACCGTTCACGATTGTTGGTTCCCTTGAAAATTTCGTCGATCAAGAAGAGCACCGGTGGTTGGCTCCGGTCCGTCGTCGCGTCGAGCAGCGATTTCAGCCGTTTCACTTCCGCATAGAAAAACGAGAGGCCTGCGTCGAGCGAGTCGTCCACGCGGATGCAGCAGGCGATTCGCAGCCAGGTCCATTCGAATTGACTGGCGCAGACCGGCGCGCCTGCTTGCGCGAGGCACAGATTCATTCCGATGGTACGGAGGAAGGTGCTCTTGCCGGACATGTTGGAGCCGGTCACGAGCAGAATTTGACCGAGGCCCCGGAGCGAGAAGTCGTTGGCCACGCGCGATGCAGCCGGGATCAGAGGATGGGCGAGATTGCGGGCGGAACAGAGAGCTGTGGCCCCGCTTTCCTGGTTGTTGGCTTGGAGTGATGACGGCCAGATATAGGTGGGGTGCAGATGAGCGAAGGTGCCCAAGGCTGCCGCCGCTTCGACCTCGGCCAGCCGATCCAGCCAGAGGGGCAGGTGATCACGGATCTGATCCTGAATCTGGCCCAGCTTCCTGACGTACCAGAGGTCCCAGGGGCAGAGGGCATTCGCGACAAGGTGCACGAGCGGATGGGCTTTGATGCTGACGGCATGGAGTATCCGCGCGGCCTGCCGGATCAGGCGAACTGGTGCCTGGTCGCTGCTGGCGAGCGGAGCCCAGGTGCGAGCGAGGGCTGAGGGAGATCGTCTCGCGTGGCGGTCGATGTATCCGAGGACCTTGCCGAGTTTTTCCACTTCATGGTGCAGGCCCACAGCCTGTTCGAGTAACTCCTCTCCCTGGTCCGTGAAGAAATAGAGCAGGGCGTAGAGGCCGAAGGAGAACATCCAGTAGCTGGGCAACCAATTCAGGAGCGCGGCGAGCCCGAGCCCAAGAGTCGTCGCTGCGAGGATGGCTTGCAGGGGCAGGATGATGTGTAGCCGCGGAATCTCCAGGCGATGTTGCAGGACTGCGGTCAATCGATGGCCGTCGATTTCCTGCTCGCCGAGCAAACGGGCTTCCAGCGTGAAACGATCTCGAAAGAGTGAACGTGCCGCAAGTTCGCGGATCAATGTCTGGCGCTCCGCCCATTCGTCAGGGGCCGGAGGCTGCGTGAGAAGCCAGGAGGCTAAGCGCTCGCGACCGTGCGAAGAGACTGTGGTGTCGAGCAGTTGGAACAATGAATGGGGGCCGACGAGATCCAGATCCTTGGCGTAGAGATGGCTGTCGGGCGTTGGATAGGCCCGTTCGGGGAGCCGGTCCCAGTCGAGGCGGAGGCGGGCCAGATGTGTCTGCTTGATATGTTGCCAGAGGCGGATCCGATGAATCCGCTGTTCCAGCCTGGTATGATAACTCGCGACGAGCAGGAAGAAGGCGAGGAAGCTGCCGAGCGATAGATTGCCGGCTTGGTACCAGCCGAGTCTGTAGAGGGTGATCGTGCAGAGCAGCGCGGTCACGAAAAGGATCAATCGCCAGCGCGTCAGGGTGGCGCTGGCCCGATGACCCTTCACGAGCAATCGCGCCGTTCGACTCAGCAGCCGCTGTAGCGTCTGTTCTCGCGAAGAAGTTTCTGGGGGGCGTTGGTTGTCCTGCATGGTCGCTTCGACCTTACTGGATGGGCCTGGCTCCGTCAATAATGAAGAGGGCATGGTTTCATGGCACAGGATTGGATTGAGGTCACGATTCATACCGATATCGATGCGGGCGAACTGCTGGGCGCTCTGGCTGACCCCTTCGCGCAGGGGGCCTGGCAGGATGGTCAGACGATTCATCTCTATTGGCCGAGCGACCGGTGGAGCGCCGATCATGTGGTGGCTCTTCGGGCTCTGTTGCAACAATTCGGTGATGCCGCGGCCGAACTGTTGGTGCAACAGGTGCCGGACCAGGACTGGAACAGGCAATGGGCTCAGTCGGTCAGGCCGATCAGGATCGGCCGGCGGATTGTGATCAGGCCGAGCTGGGAGGCGGCGGAGTTGCAGGCGGGGGACATTGAGATTGTGCTCGACCCAAAACAGGCCTTCGGGACTGGGCATCATGCGACGACCAGGATGTTGCTCGAATGGCTGGAAGAGCTTATTCACGGCGGCGAGTCCGTGCTGGATGTGGGGTCTGGGAGCGGCATTCTGGCGATGGTGGCCCTGCGGCTGGGGGCTGTCTCGGCTGTGGGAGTGGAATGCGATCCTGTCGCGGTGGATTGCGCGAGGGACTATGCAAGCGAGAATGGTTTTGGACAGGAATTGGAATTGGTCTGCGGGACGTTGAGCGATCTGGCGGGGCGGATCAAGCCGGACCTGGTGTTGGCGAATCTCGATCGGCAGACGTTGCTCGTGTTGTGCGATGAACTCGCGCCCTATGTGAATCATGGCGCGCGGCTTTTGCTGTCCGGCGTGCTGCTCGATCAAGAAGCAGAAGTGCTTGCGGCCTTTTCCAAGGCCGGCGCCTGCTTCTCTCGACGGCGGGAACAGGATGGGTGGGTGGCGTTGGAGTTGCTGAGAGCTGAATCCTGCGAAGGGGCGTTGCGTGACTGAAACAGAGCGACCATCCCATCCCTGTCTGTGCCAGATTAATGTGTCAGATGGGGGTGTGCCAAAACGTCCGGTGCCGGAAGCTATGATCGCCAAAGCCGGCGTCGAGGGCGATCGGCAACGAAATCTCAAAGTGCATGGAGGGCCGGATCGGGCCGTCTGCCTCTTTTCGCGTGAACTGCTCGAACGGCTGCAAGCAGAAGGTCATCCGATCGAGGCCGGGTCATCGGGAGAGAATTTGACGCTCGCTGGCTTGGAGTGGAGCCTCATGAAACCTGGCGTGCGGTTATCGATCGGGCCGGACGTGCAGCTGGAAGTGACGAGCTATACGGTTCCTTGCCGCCACAATGCTCAGTGGTTTCAGGATGGGGACTATCACCGGATCTCTCAGAAAAAGAATCCTGGCTGGAGCCGGGTCTATGCGAAGGTGTTGCGCGGAGGAGTGGCGAGGCCTGGCGACGCCGTAGAGGTAAAGAGCTGATAGCGGAGGGTGAGGTTTCGTATGGTACGGTTGGCTAGATGAGTGGTTCGGCCCCCTGCGATCTGCATGCCCGGTGGTTCCGGGAGGGGGCCGCACACACATTGCCAGGAAACGAGATTCAGGAAGGGTTTAGTTCAATGCATCCTTCAGTGCTTTGCCCGGCTTGAATTTTGGAACTTTGGCTGCTTTGATTTTGAGGGCCTTGCCCGTACGAGGATTGCGGCCTATGCGAGCGGCCCGGTGGCTCACTCTGAACGTGCCAAATCCGACCAGAGCAACAGTCTGCTTTTTCTTGAGCGTGGCTTTGATCGCGGACAATGCCCCTTCCAATGCTCTGCCTGCCGAGGCCTTTGAGAGGCTGGCATGTTTGGCGATCGCTTCAATGAGTTCAGTTTTATTCACGTGATTCCCTTTTCTCTAGTGGAAGGAAAGTGACAGGGAAACCCTGTGCGTACTTTTATAGCAAGCCGTTCTGACTTGGTCAAGCAACGAAGCCTGCGAGGCTCTAGGGCTGAGTGTCGGATCCGTAGGGGCGGACGATGCTGCAGCGGCAAGAGTTGATCGCGGAATAGCAAGACAGAAGACTGATGGGGGATCTGTGAACCGAATACTCGAACCGGAACTGATGGAGAATGACGCGCAGGCCCAGGCGTATGCGGCGGCGGATTTCTCGCAAGAGAACCAGGGCTTCGTCGATCGCTTTCGCACATACTTCCCCGATTTCTCCGAGGGCCATGTGCTCGATCTTGGTTGTGGCCCCGGCGATATACCTATTCGTTTTGCGCGCGCAATGCCTGGCTGTCGGATGACCGGCGTCGATGCGTCGGCCCCGATGGTGCAGTTGGCGGCGGAGGCGGTGCGGCAGGCGGGCCTGTCCGGTCGTATCACTTTCCTCTGTGAGCGTTTCCAGACCGTTGCGCTGGGTGAGCTGGCCGATGCCGCGATCTCCAATAGTTTGTTGCACCATGTGCCGAACCCCCTTCAGTTTTGGCATAATCTGCGATTAGCGGTGAAGCCCGGCTCGCCGGTGCTGGTGATGGATCTCTTGAGGCCTGAGTCGCCGGAAGCGGCGCAGGCCATCGTCGATTTGTATGCCTCCGGGGCGCCGGACATTCTGAGGAGAGATTTTTATAACTCGCTGCTCGCGGCCTTCACGGAAGATGAGGTGGCGGCGCAGTTAGCGGAAATGAATTTGAGCCGGTTGATGATTGATGTGCCGGATGACCGGCATTGGGTCGTCGGCGGGCTTGTCTAGCAGGATGCTGAAATAGACGCCCAACGTCGTTCTCAGTCGTCTGTCTCCCTGCGACGTACCCAGAGGGTACGCCTCAGTCGCCAGACTCCTTGCGGCCTAGTTGGATCGTCTATTTGAGCATCCTGCGCGCGAGCGGCTGGTGAAAACCGCCACCAACGTTGTTCTCGCCTCATTGGATGACCGCTTTGACGATCCTGCCTATTCCGCAATATATCCCGGCTCGATCTTCTAGCCGATCTCGCATGCCCCTCGCACGATGGCGCAGGCTTGTGTATGCTACCGCGCATGCGGTTCTCGCTTGGATTTTCCTCTCTCATCCCTCTTTTGATTGTCATGCTCGCAAGTGCGGACTGTGCGCAGGCTCAGCTTGAACGCCTGCGGAAAAATAGACCAGCTGAACAGGCGGCAGTAGTGGAGACTCCCATGGCCGAGATTCCTGAAGGGACGTTCGCCATGGGATCGGACGGAGGGCAGGCGTTAGAGGATGAGCGGCCCAAACATCAGGTCTGGCTTCCTGCGTTTTTTATGGATCTCCACGAGGTGACGACGGAACAGTACGCCTCGTTCCTTGCCGCCACACATCGTGTCGCGCCGTGGCAATGGAACATGGTCGATCTGTCGCAGCATGGCGATCGTCCGGTGATTGGCGTGGATTGGGCCGACGCGGATGCCTATTGCCGATGGAAGGGGAAGCGGCTGCCCACCGAAGCGGAATGGGAGAAGTCGGCCAGAGGAACGGATGGCCGTCTCTATCCCTGGGGTAATCAGCTGCCAACCAAGGAGCGGGCAAATTTCGCGTTGGGCGCGCGGTTCAGCTACAGCCAGGTCTTGATGCCAGCGCTGTCCTACGAGTCAGGCAAGAGCGCCTTCGGTCTGTACCAAATGGCCGGCAATGTATGGGAATGGGTGCAGGATTGGTACGACGCGAGCTATTACGACAACGCGCCGGAACGAAATCCTCAGGGACCGGAGCAGGGACCATTCAAAGTGCTACGAGGCGGGTCTTGGTCCGACTTGCCCAAGTATTTACTCGCCTATGGACGATTCAAGCTCCCGCCAGAGACGCGCAATAGTTATACGGGCTTTCGCTGCGCCAAATCCTAGCAGGATGCTGAAATAGACGCCCAACGTCGTTCTCAGTCGTCTGTCTCCCTGCGACGTACCCAGAGGGTATGCCTCAGTCGCCAGGCTCCTTGCGGCCTAGTCGGATCGTCTATTTGAGCATCCTGTGCGAGAGCGGCTGATGAAAACGGTCCCCAACTTCGTTCTCGCCTCGGCAACATCCTCAACGTAGCCCAGAGGCTACGCCTCCGGTGTTGCCATCGGCTGCGGCCTTGTTGGATGACCGTTTTGATCAGCCTGTGGTAGTGAATAACTGAACTCTGCACGATGAACGCGGAGCGGGGACGCTGATGTGACAGTCGTTTCCTTGTTCATCGTTCAGCGTTTCCCCTTAGCCTGTCAGGGGAAGAGGAGGGCGAGGAGGAATAACGCTGTCAGCAGGCCAAGTGTCGTGAAGTAGAGTCGTCCCGTTCGGTCGCGTAGCCAGGCGGTCTTCCACCCTTCTGGATAGAGAGCCTGATGTTCCAGAAATAATCCTTCTTCGTATAATCGCAGCGTCTGTTCGAGTTGAATCAGGATTTGCTTGGCCTGCCGGTGGCGGTATTGTTGCTGGAGGATCAGTGAACAAATCAGTCCACACCAGAGCAAGCTTGCGAGTCCGATGAGCAGGGTTTCGAGGGAGGTCAGCTGATCTTTTTCTGGGCTCAAAATGAGCGCGCATAACATCGCGATCGAGCCGAGTGAACCGAAGGCAGTGAGCCAGATCATCTGTCCACGGCGTGCGTAGACTTCTTTTTTGTAGAGAGGGTACAGAGTCGTCAGGACTTGTTGGCGGTTTTCGGTCATCATGCCGCTAGGTCTCGGTCGAGAGATGGCTCACGAGCCACTCGCCGATCGATGTGGTCATCTGGCGGAAATCTTCCCCGCGCGTGAACTGGTGATCGGCGCCTGGCAGGAGATCCAGCCGTTTCGGGCCTCTCAGTACGTCGTGCAATCGCCGACTTTGATGGAGGGGGACACATTCGTCCTGCTCGCCCTGCACGATCAATGTGGGTACGGTGATCCGTTCGGCCGGTCCATAGGCAATGTGGTTGAGACAGTCTTCGTAGAAACCGTACCGCAGTCTGATCCGCTCAGTGCCTCCCATGATATTCGGGATCGTGTCCGTGGCTTGCCAGCGAGCCAGCTCTTCAGGGCCGAACGTGATGAGCAGTTCTTCCGCGAAATCTACCACGGGACATTTGAGGGCCAGGCAGGCGATGTCGCGACGCTGGGCTGCCGTGAGGATGGCGACGAGTCCTCCAAAGCTTGAGCCTACGAGCCCGATCTTGTCATAGCCCCTGGCGATCATCAGATCTAGGGCCGCCAGGGTTTGCTGTATCGCCAGCGTTGTCGTGATGGCTTCGAACGGTCCCTCGCTCTCTCCTTGACCGAAAAAATCGAATCGAAAGATTGCCAGGCCCTGTTCGTTTAGGAGGCGGGTCAAGGTCTTGTTCGTCGTGCTGTTTTTGCCGGAGAGAAAGCCGTGGCACAGGAGGGCGAGACTTGTTGTTGGTTTCTCAGGCCTGCTTAGGATTGCAGCAACGCTGTGACCTTGAGGATCGCGAAAGGTTAGGGCTTCTTCCATGGGCGGGGCGATTAGTCGGAAGGCCTGGCTCCCAAAGCCCAGGCGAGTTTGGCCGTAAAGAGGGTCAAGCTGCCCAGGAGCAGGCCAACGGTGACCCACGTCGCGATCTGAATGGAGAGTGAAGTGAGAGAGAAGTTCCAGGTCATCGCAGCCAGCAGGCCGAAGCCCATCGTCCCCAAACTCAATCCCGTCAGTTGAACGGTTCGCCACCGGTTCATGATGTCGGTGAGTTGAGTCCGATAGGGCCCCTGTTTCTTCTTGCTGGAGACTCGGCTGGTCACCAGCATTTCAGGAATGCCATAGGACAAGGCCCCCACGACGGTCTGCAGGATAAATCCGATCAAGGCCATGTGGGTATAGGCCGCGAGGTGCAAGGACCCAAACGGCAGTATCGGCAACTGGGGGAATGCGTTGGTCCCGACGAGGACCCCCATGATCATGGTGAGGACCAGGAAAAATGTCGCGACCAGGAGGTGGTCGGAGGCGGCATTTCCCGGCTGGCCTGAGCCGATCCAGGTGCGTAGGAGGTTATAGGCATAGAGGCCGATGCTGATGACGAGCAGCCCCCCGACCGCGAGTTCAAGCTGGAGGGACGAGGTGATAAACCCACCGATCAAGACGGCAAAGCCGACTGGCAGCAGTCTCATGACGAGTGTGGCCAGTCGTGGGCTGTAGAGCTCGGCATGCAGGATGATCGGCAGGAGGCGATGCGTGAGGCCGATGATGGCCAGTGTGACGAATCCCAACAGAATGATATGCAGGTGCAGCAGACGCGCATGGGCATAGAATTCCGGCATGAAGCGGAAGGCCATCGCGGCGCCCAGCGCTAATCCTGCGAGCAAGGCGAGGAGTGAGAATCGATAGAGCCAGGAGGGACTGGCTGGCTCAGTGCGGCGTTGCCGTGTGTATTGCCAGGCGGTCGAGGCGAGGGAGAGGATTGCCCCAGTCACCACGATCCCTGCCAGGCCGACGATCCTCATGTCCCCGAGTCCGAATCCCACGAGCAACGCTGCCGTTGCGGCGTTCAGGGTTATGAAGAGCAGTAGATGCGAGCCGGACGGGGTTCGGTCGCCTTGGGCACTATGGGACTGGGAGGCGAGCAATCCGCCGACCATCAGTTGGAGGATGCCGCCGATGAGGGTGGCATGCACATGGACCAGTTTTAGCCAGGAGGGCAGTGGCGTGCCATGGACTAATCCAATCAGGATGGCGAATCCCATCAGAGCGGCAAGCAGGAGCCAGCTAAATCCTGTGACCAGAAAGCCTAGTGGGCGACAACTGAAACGGCTCATGGAGTCCTCCTAGCAGAATGCTGAAAGCTATGGTGGTATGCGAAAATTTTGATGGTTTGCATGTGAGGCACGACTGGAAAACATTCTCGCAGGATGCTCAAAAAGGCCGTCCAGCAAGGCCGCAGCGAGTGAAGGCCCGAGGCGTACCCTTTAGGGTACGTTGAGGGTCTGAACGATGCGAGAACGACGCTGGCGGACTTTTTCAGCATCCTGCTATGTCTGGAGGAAGTAGAAATGATTTGTCGGCCCCGTTCCGTGGCCGATCGCCAAACTATGGCGGATGGCCTCGGTGAGATAGGTCTTGGCCGATTGAACCGCATCGTTCACGGATTTGCCTCGCGCGAGATGGGCGGCGATGGCCGAGGCAAGCGTGCAGCCGGTGCCATGCGTGTGAGGAGTGTCGATGAATTCTCCCTTGAACACATTGAAGAACCGGCCGTCATAGAGCAGGTCGGTGGCCCGTTCCGCCAGTAAATGGCCGCCCTTGATCAACACCTGTTTGCAGCCGAACCCGTGGATGATTTTGGCGGCGCGGCGCGCGTCCGCGAGCGTCTTGATCTCGATGCCGGACAGTTGCTGCGCCTCATGGATGTTCGGCGTGACGAGCAGCGCCAAGGGGAAGAGCTGCTTTTTCATGGCGTCGATCGCTTCCGGTTTGAGCAGCGCCCGGCCGGTCTTCGAAATCATCACCGGGTCCACGACGAGATTTGTGACATTCTGGGGCTTCAGGAGTTTCGCGACGATCTCGACGATGGCGGTCGAGGAGAGCATGCCTGTTTTCACCGCGGCGACGTCGAAATCGTCAAAGACTGCGTCGATTTGCGCCGCGATGATCGAGGTCGGCAACTCGAAGACGTCGGTGACCTCTTCCGTATTCTGCGCGGTGACGGCGGTAATCACCGACATGGCAAAGACGCCGTTGGCTGACATGGCTTTGATATCGGCTTGGATGCCCGCGCCTCCACCGGAATCGGAGCCGGCAATGGTCAAGACTTGTTTGATCGATGATGTGTTCATGGGCCTATCAATTGGACGGTGGTGGTGTCGTATTGGGTGCGGCTGGAGGGGCTTCAGCCGGTTCGACGGTGAGGCCTTCGATGGAGAACTGGGCATCCAGCCTGGGCGATTTTTCGTGATAATGAAAGATGAACGGGTGTCCGTTTGCGTAATGAAAGATAAGCTGGCTCCCGTCTGCATCCGGCGGGGCCGAGAATGTCAGCACGGCCCGGTCTTTTTTTCTGGGAGCGAGTTCGATGCCACGTATGCAGAGGCCTTCGCGGTTGTGTTCCACTTCCAGATTCCATTGCGCGCCCTGGGCATCTTCGAGCCGGGTGTCTTGCAACAGGCAGACCACCTTGATGTCGCGGGAGGATGTATTCTCGATCGTGAGATCGATTGTGACTTGTTTGTCCCGCTTGTGCAGGGCTGTCACGACCAGCTGATACTGGTTGTTGCGGTGGAAGCCCAGACCGGGAGGCGGGGCCAATTTGGCGAACGGATCGATCTTCACGACAGGGGGTTTGTTCACCTCTCTGACCAGTTCAGCCAGCGGGCCGGCTTTGGGAACCGTGCCGCGTGCGGCGCCCAGCGACTGGAGGGTGCTGGGGTTGAGCAGTTTCATGACCACTCGAAATTCGCCCGGCGACTCAGAGTACGAGCCGGTCACAAAGACATCGGCATGCAACATCTTGGCCGCCCGTTCGATCACTTTGACTTGAGCCGGGTCGAGTTGCGTGATGTTCAATTTCTTCAGCGTGGCGCTCGACAGCGTTCGATCTACGACTTTCCTCTCGCCTGCGAGCAGAATCTGCGTGCTCAACTCCTCTGCCAGAAATTGCCCAATCGGCGTGACTGTGCCTTTGGCGTCCATAAAGTCCAGCACCGCCAGCCGTTCTTTTTTCGCTTTTAAGGCCTCGGCCACCACCCCCTCCGCCAGTTGCTTCAGACTCTCCTCGTAAGGCGAGGCAGCCCGCGCTGGAAATGCCCAGAGCATAGCGATGGCAAGCAGGATCGTGATCAGGAAACGATTCATTCCGGTGGAGCTATCCTTTGAGGCAGACAATCGATTCATCACTAGCGCACATTATACTCAGCAGGCCAAGCCTGTCCAGCAGGACGAGCCTAGCAACCACGGCCTTGCTGCCTGTTTTTGACTGCTCCCTTTTCTTCACGTTCTCTTTCTCTCGGCCGGTGTTTATTTAGGGCCAGGGCTGGGAGGCTCACGGAGCGTGATCAGAGCGCCGTTGGGTGACCGCTCATGCTGGCTGTCGCGTCTGCCGCAGGCAGTGGCGACGAATGTTCGACGCGACACCGGCGCGACGGTGTCGCTAGTTTTCGGCGCCAAGCGCAGCGTAGCATCGAGCGGCCAACGGCGCTCTGTGGCTGCGAGCGGAGAGAGCTTCCCGGCCACGGCCCGCTCTCTCTTCACACCGGCCACTCTTCTTCCTTCCAGGCCATCTCCCAAAACATCCACTCATATCTCGAGCTGATCACGAACGATTCTTCCATCCGCCGTTTCTCTTCCTTGCCCGCGGTCTTGGCCCACTGGTCCACTTTCGCTCGCATCCATTCCTGCACCTCGGCGAACTCCGGCGAGGCATAGAGCATGAGCCAGTCGCGATAGGGATGTTTCTTGGACGGCGGTCCGTTCTTTAGTAAATGCTGCCCTACGACGTAATAGATCCAGGCGCAGGGGAGGGCGACGACCGTGATTTCTGCCGCCGAGCCAGTATGAGCGACGGTGAGCATGTGCCTGGTGTAGGCATAGTTCGTCGGTGCCATGGGCACGGAGGACACTTCTTTCGCCGTCATTTTCCAGCGCTTCCCATAGTTCTCGTGGAGGCTTCGCTCGACAGTAATGGTTTCCTCTGCGAGTTTGGCGAAGCGCAGCGCGCTATCGGAGTCTGGCGCTCTGAGGGCTCCGGCCGCGAAGACGCGGGAGAGGTCGCCGAGGAACCTCGCATCTTGAAGAATGTAATATTTGAATTTGCGCTCGGGCAAGGTGCCCTTGCCGAGCGCAACGACGAAGGGATGGGTGAGTTGTTCGTCCCAGGTGGATTGCACCAGCTTGCGGAGATGGTCAGAGAACGACATGCGGATATTTCTCCCTCGTTCGACCTGGCGACGGTTAGTTTGCCGTGATCAACGATTTGGCCACAGCGAAGGCCTCGTCCAGGTCCGGCAGTTGGGCCAGCTCTGGCGTGATTTGCAGATGACGCACGTTGTTGTGGGCATCGATGACCATGACGGTGCGCGCCAGGATATGGGGATCCTTCAAGAAGAGACCATAGGTTTTCCCAAAGTCGGCGCCTCGGTAGTCCGAGAGGAAGGTCACATTGGTGATATGGGCTTCCTCTGCGAACCGTTTTTGGGCAAACGGTGTATCGATGCTGATGGTGATCAGCTCGATCATCTTGTCGAGGCCTTTGTTCCTCTCGCTCAAATAATGGGTCTGTTGTTCGCAGACTTTGGTGTCGAGCGATGGCACGACGCTGATGATCCGGACCTTGCCCTTGCCCTTCGTGTCGATGATGTTGATGAGCGTGAGGTCCGTCTGTGTCAGTTTCACCTCCCGGATGGGGTCGCCAACTTTGATGCCGGTTCCTGAGAGGGATAGGGGAGCTCCCTTGAAGAGGACCGTATGGCCTTCGCCAGCCATGGTGCTGCCATCGGCGATCGTGAAGTTCTTGTAGAGGAAGCTGGTTTCGCTGAAGCTACCGGTGCTTCCGCATCCGGTGAGTCCGAGCGTCAGGCAGACTGTGGCGCCGAGGAGGGTGCGATGTGCTGCTCTCATAATATGTTCCTTAGTGAGGCGACGGCGACCATTTTAGCAAGATATAGGGTCGTTTGCGCGTGTGGGCTACGGTTGTAAAAATGTGATCAGTGCCTGGTTGACCAACTCCGGTTGTTCCCATTGTGGAATATGTCCTGCCTTGGGGATGATGACGAAGATCGAGCCGGCAATGGTGCGATGGAGCTGATCGCCAGCCTGGATGGGGAATACGCGGTCTTCCTCGCCCCAGATAATCATCGTGCGGTGCGTGATTGTTCCGATGCGCGGCGCGAATCGTTCTTCCCAGAGCGGGAGATTGGCGCCGACGGTCAGCAAAGCCCGGAAGAGTCCTGGCTGTTGGCGGTTGCGGTTGGACCGGTCCAATACCGCCGGGGTCAAGAGGGCCGGGTCGTAGACGAATTCACGCATGGTGGACTCCAGCATGAAACTTCCGAAGAGCCAATTGCCGAAGGAGACCAGCCAGGAGGGGGCGCTGGTCGTCAAGGCGCGGCGAATCGAGGGACTGACCAGGTGCTCCATCACGTGCGCCGGGAGTCCGTCGATGAGGATGAGCTGTGAGACCCTGGTCGGGTGGTCGAGGGCGAGCCCGATGGCGAGTCCTCCTCCCATGCTGTTGCCTACGATGCTGGCCTGGGGAATCTGGAGTGCGTCCATGAAGTCCACGAGATATTCCAGTAATTGATCCGGGCGGTATTCGATGGCCGGTTTGTCGGAGAGCCCTGCCCCGACCAGGTCTGGCGTGATGACGCGGAAATGGGCGGAGAGGGCCGCTTGCTGATGTTCCCATTGCCACATCGAGCCCCCGAATCCATGGAGGAGGATGACGGGCGGTCCCTGTCCCTGGTCGAGGTAGGCGATGCGTTGATCGAGGACCGTGACAGTCTTGATCGGGAGTCGTCCGAGGGCGTCGAACCACGGAGGCAGGGGAGGAGTCGACGTGCAAGCAGTCAGCATGAGCGACAGGCCTATGAGCGAGGTGAGGAGCCGGGCGCGAGAGCAACGAGGTGGCAGCGCCGGGCTGTCGGAGCGAGAACTAGTCCAGTTGGATGACTGTTTCATCCGTCTTTACGTTGTCTCCTTCGGCGACCAGGATGGCGGTGACTGTCCCGTCGATCGGCGCCGGGACCTGGCTTTCCATCTTCATGGCTTCGATGATCAGGAGGGGCGTTCCGGTCTTCACTACGGCGCCGACCGCGACCAGCACTTTGACGACTCGCCCCGGCATCGGGGGGGCCACGTCGCCCGGTTTGGAGGGCCTGGGCCGTTTGCGTTTGGCATTGGTGTCAGCGTTGGGGGCTTCAGGCACGCCGGCCAGAATCTCCTGGATCGGTTCCAGCGAGACCTCTTCGAGTTTGTCGTTGACCCGGATGTAGTAGGGTTTGCGCCCGTCGACCTTCCGCCCGGATCCTGAGACCTTCACATGGTAGGTTTCCCCGTGGACCGTGACGTTGAATTCTGCGGGGGCCAAATGGAGTTCTGTCGCCGTGGCCGGCCCGCTGGGCGAGAAACTCTCGAGCGGCGCCAGCGCCAGATCTCCCTTTTCTCGCGCTTCGAAAAAGTCTCGCGCGATGGCAGGGAAGAGGGTGAAGGACAGCTGATCTTCCACTGTGGTCGCCGAGGCTGGCAGGTCTTTTTTGATGGCTTCAAGTTCAGGCTCCAGCCGATCGGCCGGCCTTGTTTTAATCGGCTGTTCATTCCCGATCGCGCGGGCCATGATGTCGAGATCGACCGGTCCAGGCGCCCGCCCGTAGAGTCCGAGGAAGTAGTTCTTCGTTTCCGTGGTAATGACTTTGTATCGCTCGCCCGTCAGGACGTTGAGTGTGGCTTGGGTGCCCACGATCTGACTGGTCGGAGTGACGAGCGGGGGATAGCCCATGTCCTTGCGGACGCGCGGCACTTCATCCAGGACTTCTTTGATCCGATCGAGCGCATTTTGCTCGGTCAGTTGCGCCGCGAGATTCGAGAGCATGCCGCCGGGAATCTGCGAGGTGAGGATCTCGGCATCGACTCCGGTGAACTCGCTTTCGAACTGCCGATACTTTCGGCGCACGGTGCGGAAATGTTCGGTGATCGGGAGGAACGAGGCGAGGTCCAGGCCTGTATCGTACGGCGTGTTGCGCAGCGAGGCGACCATGGTTTCCGTCGCCGGGTGCGAGGTGCCGCCAGCCAGGGGCGAGATGGAGGTATCCAGCATGTCCAGACCGCCCAGGATCGCCATCAGGGAGGTCATCGAGGCCATACCCGAAGTGTAGTGCGAGTGTAAATGGACCGGGACCTTCACCGCGGCTTTGATACGGCGGACGAGGTGATAGGCGTCGAGCGGCGCCAGGAGTCCGGCCATGTCTTTGATGCAGAGCGTGTTGGTCCCCAAGTCTTCCAGCTTTTTTGCCATGTCCACAAACCGGTCGATGCTGTGGACGGGACTGATGGTATAGCTGATGGCGGCTTCGACATGTTTTCCGCAGGCCTTCACTTCCCGCATGGCCCGTTCGAGGTTGCGGATATCGTTCAGCGCGTCGAAAATGCGGAAGACGTCGATGCCATTGGCGGCGGACCGTTCGATGAACCGTTCCAGCACATCGTCGGCATAGTGCCGATAGCCGACCAGGTTCTGTCCGCGGAGCAGCATTTGGAGCTTGGTGTTGGGCATGGCGGCGCGTAACGCGCGGAGCCGTTCCCAGGGATCTTCTTTGAGGAAACGCAGGCAGGTATCGAAGGTGGCGCCACCCCAGACCTCCAGCGACCAGTAGCCGACGGCGTCAAGTTTCATGGCGATCGGCAGCATGTCTTCTGTCCGCATGCGCGTGGCCAGGAGCGACTGATGGCCGTCGCGCAAGGCGACCTCAGTAATCAGAATGGGCTTGCCGGGCGCCGGTTGGATGGTCAGCTCAGGGCTGACTTTGGCGCGGGCCTTCGATGTCCGGGCTGCTGGTCCGGCTGTCCGCTTCTTGGGAGCCTGTTTTTTCGAGGGTCGTCGTGTCGCCATGATGTCCTGGTCTTCTCGTTATCCTGTCATCGGAATTGATAGACGGTTCTGTCGCTACAGCCCTTCGTAGGCAGCGATGGCGGCGGAGAGCGCCAGCACCAGATCCTCTGGTTGCTCGAATTCATGGTAGTTGAAGAGAGCCGGATGCGTCTCTAAGTAAGAGGTGTCGAACCGTCCTGCCATGAAGTCCTCCTCCTGCATGATCTCCTTCATGAAGGGGATCGTCGTCTTGACCCCGCGCAAGACATATTCTTCCAGCGAGCGTCTCATGCGGCTGACGGTTTCTTCCCAGGTGCGGCCGCGCACGGTGAGTTTGGCCAAGAGGGCGTCATAGTAGGGCGGCACCGTATAGTCCTTGTAGACCGCTCCGTCGATGCGCACTCCGATCCCGCCCGGCGAGAGATAGGCGGTGATCGTGCCGGCGCAAGGGCGGAAGTTATTCTTGGGGTCTTCGGCGTTGATGCGGCATTGGATGGAATGGCCTTGGAGCGTGACTTGCTGTTGCGTAATGTCGAGCGGCTTGCCCGCGGCAATGGCGATCTGATTGCGCACGATGTCGATCGCCGTGATCTGCTCCGTGACGGTGTGCTCGACCTGGAGGCGCGGGTTCATCTCGATGAAGTAATAGCGTCCGTCCTGATCGAGGAGGAACTCGACGGTGCCGGCATTGTCGTAGTCGACGGCTTTGGCGATGGTGATGGCCGCGTCGCCCATCTCGGCGCGCAGCTGCGGCGTCAGAATCAGCGAGGGGGCGATTTCGATGAGCTTCTGGTGCCGGCGTTGGATCGAGCAATCCCGCTCACCCAGGTGGATGATGTTGCCATGCCGGTCGGCCAGAATCTGGAATTCGATGTGGTGCGGCCGTTCGATATACTTTTCAAGAAAGATGCTGCCGTCGCCGAAGGAGGCTTGAGCCTCCCGGGAGGCGACCGCCATGTTCTCGCGGAGTTCGGCATCGGACCGCACGACTCGAAGGCCGCGTCCGCCCCCGCCTGCGCTGGCTTTGATCATGACCGGGTAGCCGGTGTCTTTCGCAAAGGCCAAGGCTTCGTTGACGTCGGTGACGCCGCCTTCGGTGCCGGGGACGATCGGGACGCCGACCCGCTTGGCTAACTCGCGCGCTTTGACTTTGCTGCCCATCAAATCGATGGCATGGGGCGAGGGGCCGATGAAGGTCACGCCGGAGGTTTGGCAGAGTTGCGCGAATTGGGCATTTTCCGAGAGAAATCCATAGCCTGGATGGATAGCGTCGGCGCCGATCCGTAGGGCCAGGTCGACGATCTGCTGGCTGTCCAGGAAGCCTTTGACCGGTCCAGGCCCGACCATATAGGCCTCGTCCGCCTTTTTGACGTAGATGCCGGTCGAGTCGGCTTCGGAGTAGATGGCGGCGGTGGCGATGTTCAATTCGCGGCAGGCGCGGATAATCCGCATGGCGATTTCGCCGCGATTGGCCACCAGGATTTTCTTGAACATGCCGGTCCCTGTTTCCTCGGATCGTTGCTGATTTTTGCGAGCGTTCTCAGGTGAAAATGAGCGCGTAAGCTAGCATAGGATCAAGAGTCTTGTCGAGGGAGCGAGGATGAAAATGGGGCTGATTGAGGAGGCCAGAGGCGCGGCATCGTGCCGCGCCTCTGGCGGAGATTGTCGGGTTCCGTTACTTGGCTTGGACGAGGAATCCCTTTGAGCGGGCATTGCCGCCGCCGGCGACTACATCGATGAACGACATGCCGGGCCGGACGTCAGGAACCGTGGCTTCGATGGTGCTGTCGTTGAGAAAGGTATGGTCGATTTTGGCTGGCCCAGCCGCGCTAAAGGCCACTCCGTGGAAACATTCTTTGGTCCCGAAATTCTCGCCTTTGATGGTCACTTTCTGGCCAGGTTTGGCTTCGTCCGGCTCGACCTTGAAGATTTTGGGCCGTTTGCTCCGGTCGCAGACCGGGTCCCGCTCGACTTTCGCCGCATCGGACCCCTTGATGGATTCAGTCCCGTAGAGGGTGAAGCCTGCACCGTCCACCATCGCGCCTGGCTCCTCCGCAGAGGCGAGGGGGATGGCTAACGTGATGGATCCGATGAGTCCCAGGAGCATGAACCACGATGATCGCCACATCTGCATAGGTACCTCCTTCAAAAACAACGATGTCTGACTATTTCTCGTTGATGGGAATGTACGTTTCGGCAATGAGTTGTTGGCCTGCCTGGGACAGGGCGAACTGGATGAAGGCCTCAGCCAGGGGATGGGGCTCCTTCTTAGCCAGAAGAAGGACCGGGCGCCGGAGCGGATAGCGGCCGTCCTTGACGGTGGGGCCCTCCGGTTCGATCTTGTCGATGGGCACGAGTTTGACCGCGACGCCGCTTGCGACGACGGACAAGCCTTGGCTGAGGGACAGGTAGGCGACCGCAGACAAGGGGGGTAATGTCCCCACGACGGTCTTGATGACCTGCTCATCTGGGCCGATGACCTTCGCGCTGCTGGTGATCTTGCCGGTAATGCCGAGCTGCGATTCAAAGGCCTCGCGGACGTTTTGGTTGCGAGGCCGGTCGATGACCAATATTTTCGTATCCAGCCCGCCGAGTTCTGACCACATCGTGATTTTGCCGGAGAAAATGTCGGCAGCTTGTTGTTTCGTAAGCTCTTTCGTGAGGTTGGAGAGGTGCACGAGAATGCCGATGCCATCCCACGCGATGGGCGTTGCCGAGAGATCCTGGGCTGCCGTTCCCGTGATGGCAATGTGGGCCTGGCCGGACTTGACCATCTCAACTGGCCTCGAATTGCCGTCCCAGACGACATCGAGATAGGCGCGCGGGTTGGCTTTTTCAAAGGCGCGGGCGAGGGGTTCGATGGTCGTTAGTTCCGGTCCGTTGCCGGCGATGATGAGGTTCCCGGCGACTTCCGCCAGGACGAAAGGGGCTATACCCCAGCTAAGGAGAAGGCTGAGGCTTAGCGAGAGGGCGAGTCTCGCGATCATGGGTGCTCCACATGGTTGGGGTGGATATTGGGAAGGGGCGGCTGTGCGAGTGCCTGCCATTCCACGGTCTGGCTCAGTGCTCCGTGACGCCGCCGGTGGAAGCGTCTGGCGGTGCGGCAGTCTCGGGGGCGGCGCGTTTCCCCATCAACGGCGGCAATTTGGCGAACTTGTCCATCCGCTCGTCCAGCATGTTGTAGGCTTTTTGTTCGGCAAAGCCGGTCTTGTGGGTGCCTTTGACCAATGTTGTGCTGGCGGACATGAGCCGCGTGGCGTCCTGGGCGCTACAATGGGGGCAGACGGTGTCTTCTACTCTGACATGGACTGATTGGGTGGCGTCGAACTGCTTCTCGCATTTGCCACAACGATATTCGTAGATCGGCATGGTTCCTATCCTTCACGCGGGATAAAAGCCGGACAAAGAGAGAAAGTGCTCTTGACCAGCCGTTGAGCTTTGCCTTATTGTACACATCTTGCGGACATGAGTTCTAGTGGCTGAAGAGGAGGATTTCGATGCCCCTGTTGATTCGGAAGTACAAGAGTGTCAGTGGAATGATGCAAGAAGAGCGAATCGACGATGAGGATCGGATCGCGCGCTATATGAAGCTCTTCGACAAGGACGATATCAAGAAGCTCGAGACCGGCGTGAAGGTCTTCATCGAGAAGGATGAGTGGCAGCTCCTGCCGTAAATTCTCTCAATCGGCGGCAAAATCTCCTTGTAGCGTGCATCGGAATTCGATTGTGGCCGTGAATGCGGTCAAGCCCTGAGCGGTGAGACGAGGGCTGGGCCGCATTTCGTCTGAAAGGCGTGGTTGCTATGACCTATTGGATTCACATCGCGCGGTCGATCGATCGGGTCACGCTCCACAAGGATCGTTGCGCGGAGGTGCCGTCGTCGACGATCGGGTCTTCCAGCGATTTCTGGGAGGGCGGATGGTTCGACTATCCGGATAAGGAGCGAGCCTTAGCCGCGATGGAGCAGGCGGGGACGTCGGATCAACGGCGTTGTGCTCTGTGCAAGGCTTAGCAGGTCAGTGCTGAGTCCTGAGTACTCAGGACTGCGTAATTCGCTGGATTCAAGCTCAGCACTCAGCACTCAACTCCCAGCACTTCTTTAATCCCATGCCACGATTTGCGCTCCTCCTGACAACGCTCATTTGGGGCGCGACGTTTCCCGCGACGAAAGCGGCGCTGGAGCAAATTCCCCCGCTCTCGTTTCTCTTCCTTCGATTTCTCCTGGGCACCATCCTGGTCGGAGCCGTGTTTGTGCTGTGGCGGCGGCGCTTGCATCGCGAGCCGGCTGTCTTGCGGGCTGGCGCGATTGCCACCTGCTGGCTCTTTCTCGGCTACGTCCTCCAAACGGTCGGACTCCACTACACCACGGCATCGAACTCCGCGTTCATCACGGCGCTCTATGTCGTCATCGTGCCGTTGGTCCTGCGCCGATTCGACCGGCGGGTGTGGGTGGCCACCGGGATTGCGACGGTGGGGCTTTGGCTGCTGGTGAAGCCCAGTGCATCAGGAAATCTCGGCGATCTGTTGACGCTCGGCTGTGCGCTGGCGTTTGCCGCGCACATTGCCTGTCTCGAACGGTTTACCCGCGAAGTCGATGCGCCGTCCCTGTTTGCCTGGCAGATGATGGCGATGGTCGTCTTGCTGCTGCCCATCCTGTTGATTGAACGGGCGCCGGCTGAGGCCTTTGCTCCGACGTCGATGCTGCTCATCGGGCTTGGGATAACCGGAGGACTTGCGACCGGAGCCTTTGCGGTTCAAATGTGGGTGCAGCGTATTTTGCCCGCGCAGCAAGTCGCCTTGATCTTTGCCTCAGAGCCGGCCTATGCCGCTTGGCTGTCCTGGTACTTTTTAGGGGAAACCTTGGATCTGCAGGGCTGGGTTGGCAGTGCCCTTATTCTCGTCGCGGTACTGGTGGGTTCATGGGGCAGCGGCTCCACGTCGCCTGAGTCGCCGGTCAGGGTGGTTCAACCGGCATAGCGCGGTACAAGGAGTCAGATGGCACAAAAATTCGCCAATGGTCGCTGGGTGCAAGAAGGGTTTCTGGATAATCGCATCGAAGGTACGATCGTCGGGCGGATTGTATTCGCGGTGATCGGGCCGATCGATGTGTATTTGCAGGGCAACTTTAAGGCCGATATTGTGGGGCAGGTCATCCAGTTCCGGAATCCCCGGTTTGAGGACGAAGATCTTGCGGGCCAGATGATCGGTGATATGGAAAGCCCGCAGATCGGGGCAGTGAACCTGATCTCGTTCGACCCCCATCCGAACCTCGTGCCTCATCCCTATATCGAATGGTTTTCGGCGAAGAAGAATCACTATCGGATTGAGCTCGAACCGGCAGATGCCTGGATCGTGTCCGCTTCAGATTTGAGAGAGATCGATCAGGTGAGTCGAACGATTCGTGAGACGCTTGCCGGGCGGAGTCCTGAACCGTCGACTCGAGAGCCGACAGAGTGGGTGTAGCGGAGCCGGCGTTCGTGGCGAACCACGAACGCCGGCTCACACGTTAGACCGCGATGGCGTCCTGCTTGCTCTTTCCTTCGCGGACGTAGATCGGCACATCCTTGATATCCCAGACCAGTCCCACCATTTCCATCATCCTCAGGCAATAGTAGGTCATGTCGATTTCCCACCAGTAGAATCCCTGCCGGGTGGAGGCGGGATAGTAGTGGTGGTTGTTGTGCCATCCTTCGCCCATTGTAATCAGCGCCAGCAAGAAGTTATTGCGGCTGGTATCACCTGTTTCGTAGCGCTGCGAACCATAGACATGCGACAGGGAGTTGATGGTGCAGGTCCCGTGGACCAGCGCCACCGTCGACACGAAGAAGCCCCAAATCAACATCTGCGGGCCGTTGGTGCCGAGGCCCGGCGCGTAGGCTTCCAGCAACATGCCCAGCCCGAACATCCCGAACCCGGCGATGGTGGGGACGAGGATGTCGAAACGGTCCAGGAACCGGAGTTCAGGGAACTTCGCAAAGTCCGCGATGTTCTTCAGCCGGGGGGCAAAGTGCGTTTGCGACGTGAACCAGCCCATGTGGGACCAGAGAAATCCTCCGTGCAGCGGGGAATGGACGTCATCCGGTGTGTCCGATGCGATGTGGTGATGGCGATGGTGCCCGGCCCACCAGAGGGGGCCGCGCTGGGCGCAGGAGCCGGCCAAGACCGCAAAGGCAAATTGGCAGGCGCGGGAGGTTTTAAAGGTCCGGTGCGAAAAATAACGGTGGTACCAGCCGGTGATGGCGAACATTCGCACGAAATAAAAGGCTGTGGCGACGGCGACGGCGATCCAGCTCCATCCCACCCAGATAATGCCGAGACACATGATGTGGACGGCGATCAGGGGGAAACAACGGATCCAGTCCATCTTGGGCGGACCCTCGACTTTCATGGTGTCAATCCCGGCCCAGGAGTCGAACCAGCGGAGAACCGTCAACCAGATGACCTGGGCTTTGGTGGTCTGTTGAGCAGGTACTTGGGACATTCGCTTACCTCCAAGGTCAGGGAGCGGTGGTTCACTGGGGCGTGGTACCAAGCTCCGGCGTTCCGGTTAGGCTGAGTGATATTGCGGCGCTTGGGAAGTCACGTGTTTGGTAGGCCGCAGATGCTGGATCGCAAAGACAATGCTCTGGCAACCCAGCGGTGCAATGACTCGTCATTATACACGTAACCTTGCGAGAATTGAAACAGGGCGCTCCCGAAGCCTGGATCTTTTCTACTCTCGCGAAATCATAGGGGTTCCCGCTGTTTGGGCCGGCCCCATTCGATGACGATCCGGTGATAGTTCCTGGCCCATTCTGAATTGACACCCCCGTCCCCTGATCTCTAGAATGCCCAACATGATAAATGATCGTTTCCTTAAAGCGTGCCGACGTGAGCCGGTTGACTGTACGCCGGTCTGGTTCATGCGCCAGGCTGGCCGTTATATGGCCGAATATCGGGCTCTTCGGGCGAAACATTCGATGCTGGAGTTGTGCAAGACGCCGGAATTGGCGGCGCAAGTCACGCTGCAGCCGATCGATCGTTTTCCGCTCGATGCCGCCATTATCTTCGCCGACATCCTGCTGCCGCTTGAGCCGATGGGGCTCAACCTGGAGTTTGCGGAGGGCGAGGGGCCGGTCATCCATAATCCGGTGCGGGACCATGCGGCGGTTGAACGGCTCAACGTCATCGATGGGGGCGAGCTTGATTATGTGGCCGAAGCCATCCGTCAGGCGCGCCGCGCCCTGAATGGGCGGGTGCCGCTGATTGGATTTGCCGGGGCGCCCTTCACCCTCGCCAGCTATGCGATCGAGGGCGGGAGTTCACGGAACTATCTCCTCACCAAACAGATGATGTATTGCGAGCCGAAGACCTGGCACCTGCTCATGGACAAGTTCGCGCGGGTCATCACCGGCTATCTGCGTCAGCAAATCAAGGCCGGGGCGCAGGCAATTCAGCTGTTTGATAGTTGGGTGGGCTGTCTCTCGGTCGGCGATTATGTTGAATATGTGCTGCCGCATGTCCAATTGATTTTCGAGGGGTTGAAACGGGAAGGCGTGCCGATGATTCATTTCGGCACGGGGACCTCGGCCATGCTGCGCCAGATGCGGCAGGCGGGGGGCGATGTCATCGGAGTCGACTGGCGCATTCCTCTGGATGAGGCTTGGGCGATCGTGGGCCATGACGTGGCGGTGCAAGGCAATCTCGATCCCTTGACCCTCTATGCCCCGTTGCCTGAAATCGAACGGCGCGTCGAAGATATTTTGTGCAGAGCCGGCGGTCGCCCTGGGCATATTTTCAACTTGGGCCATGGGATTTTGCCGACGACGCCGATCGAGCATGTGGCGGCGGCCATTGATATGGTGCACCGGTTAAGTAAAAAGTAAAAAGGCCAAAGTGGGTGCGGCGATTGGACCGAACCTTTTTTACTTTTACATTTGTACTTTTGCCTTGGAGTAAGAGCGATGCCGGAATCAAAACGCCCGACTGCCGTGCTCCTCATGGCGATGGGTGGGCCGGATAGTTTGGAGAATGTGGAGCCGTTCCTGCTGGATGTGCGGGGAGGCCGTCCCACACCGCCGGAACTGGTCGAAGAGATTCGGGAACGGTATCGGGCTACGGGCGGAAAGTCCCCGGCGGTCGGGATCTCCAAGGATGTCGCGAAGAAGCTCGAACAGCGGTTGAACGAGTCAGGCGATGAACGGTATCGGGTCTACGTCGGGTTGCGGCATTGGCATCCCTTCATCAAAGAGACCTATGCTGAATTGCTGGGCGACGAGCCTGAACAGATTATCGGTCTCTGTCTGGCCCCGCAACAATCCTCTCTGAGCACTGGCGCGTACCGGAAAAAAGTTGAAGAAGCCCAGGCGGCGCTGCAGAGTGCCTGTCCGGTCAGTTACGTCGGCAGTTGGCACAAGCATCCAGGACTCGTCGCGGCTATTGTCGAAAATATCCAACAGGCCCTGCTGAAGTTTCCTGCCGCTGTGCGGGCGACGGTGCCTGTGCTCTTTACCGCGCATAGTTTGCCGGAGCGGATCGTGGCGATGAAGGATCCCTATCCCGCCGAGGTGCAGGGCACGGTTGAGGCGGTGACCGCGTTGCTGGGTGACAGGCCTACGCGGTTCGCCTATCAAAGCCAGGGCCGGTCGGGAGAGAAATGGCTGGGGCCGACGGTGGAGTCGGCGGTGGAAGAGCTGGCTCGTGAAGGCCATCAATATGTACTGGTGGCGCCGATCGGGTTTCTCTGCGACCATGTGGAAACGCTCTACGATATCGATATCGAATTGAAACGGCTTGCGGCTGGGTTAGGCCTCCAGCTTGAACGTATCCCCATGTTGAATGATTCGGCTGCGCTCGTCGATACCCTGGTCTCTGTACTCAAGGCCCACGAATCATCGCTCTGCAGTACCTCGTGAACAATCTTCGTACAGTGGCTGTTATCGGTGGAGGGATCTCTGGTCTCTCGACTGCCTATGCCCTTCAGGAAAGGGCTGCGGCTGCCGGCATCCCGATCCGTTGCACGGTCGTTGATGCCTCGCCCTCTTGGGGAGGCAAGATCGTTACCCATCGGGTCGGCGATCTGGTTACGGAGGCAGGTCCCGATTCCTTCCTGTCTCAGAAAACGGCCGCCATCGAACTCTGTGCCAAGCTGGGGCTGACCGATCAGCTCATTAACACCAACGAGACTAGCAAGAGGGCCTGTGTCTTCTCGCAGGGCCGTCTGCGTGAACTTCCTGAGGGATTAGTCGTCATCTCTCCCAATCAGCTGGGACCCTTTCTCCGGAGCGGACTCTTGAGCTGGTCCGGCCTTGCAAGGATGGGGCTGGATCTGGCGATGCCGGTGAAACGGTCGTCCAGCGACGAGTCTCTGGCCTGCTTTTTTCGGCGACGCATGGGCCGCCAGGCCTTCGAACGGATGCTCGAGCCCTTGATGGCCGGCATCTATGCGGGGGATGCGGAGCAGATGAGCGTGCAGGCGACCTTCCCGAGATTTGTCGAGTTGGAGCAACAGTACGGCAGTGTGATTCGCGGGATGATGACGGCCAGGAAGGCTGGCCCACCCGCCGCGTCTACCGGTCCGAAGCGCACGATGTTCGTGAGTCTCAAGAATGGCTTGTCGGATCTGGTCGATGCCTTGGTCCGTCGATTGACGGACCAAGGCGTGACGCTCAGGAGCGGCACGGTTGTCGATGCCCTCCGCGTGCGCTCTCATCAGCCAGGCCGCTGGATGTATGATGTCATCCTCAATGACGGCTCGGCCCTGTCCGTGGACAGCCTCGTGTTGGCCACGCCGGCTTATGTGTCGGCTGAGCTGGTGCGTCCGCTTACGCCGATTGCCGGAGGCTTGATGGACCTGATTCCCTATGCCTCCACGGCGACGATCGCGATGGCCTATCCTCGCGCCGCGGTCGCAGGGGCGGCAGAAGGATTCGGCTTTGTCGTGCCGCGGGCGGAAGGCCGCGACCTCATTGCCGCGACCTGGACCTCGCTCAAGTGGCCCCATCGGGCTCCGGCTGATCAGTTACTCGTCCGTTGTTATGTCGGAGGAGTCGGGCGCGAGGCCATTTTGCAATTGGATGACCGGGCTTTGGTGTCGCGGGTGAGGGAAGAGCTTGCCAGCATGTGCGGCGTGACAGCGGAACCAAACTATGTGGAAGTCAATCGCTGGATGAAGGCGATGCCGCAATATACGTTGGGACATCTCGAACGGTTGAATCAAATCGAAGCGGCGCTCAGCCGCTATGGGGGCCTGGTGCTTACAGGCGCAGGCTATCGTGGCGTCGGAATTCCGGACTGTATTCGTGACGGGGCTGTTGCGGCCGATCGGGTCGTGCGCTATCTGTCCGGAGAACGATCGTAAGAAGAAACGAGGGTCACCATGGATGCCCGGATGCAAATTGCCAATGTGACAGGACCATTCCGAGAGCCTCGGGAGCAGGTGTTCTCCTTCGACTATTCGATCCAGCGGGCCTCGTGGCCGACGGCCCAGGCCATTCGCGTAAAGGTCTCGATTCCGGAGGAGCTGGATGTCGTGCGGGCTAAGGTGCTGGGGGACGTCGTCGGGACGCCTGGTCAGCAATTGATGATTTCAAAGTTTTTGTCGCGCCAGATCTCGGATGAAAAAATCCGTATCGCCGAGGCAGACGGCATGTTGTCGGAGCGCCGCGACACCGTCGTGGCTCCCTTCATAGGGCCCATGGCCTATTTGTTCCCACGACTCGACAGCTGGGCGACTGAACAGCAATCCATGTTGCGGGCGGAAATTACAAAGCTGGTTGGCCTGTAGCGGGGGCTGTTGCAGGCTGCTCAAAAAGGCTGTCAGCAAGGCCGCAGGCGAGTCGAAACCGGAGGCGTACCCTCATGGGTACGTTGAGGATTTCGATGAGTCGAGAACGAAGCTGGCGGCATTTTTCAGCAGCCTGCTAAAAGACTTTTCGATATTGCTTCGAATGCACTCCCGACTCGTCCGCAAAGCCGAGGGAGGCGCTATCGGGATTGCTGGTGTTGTTGAGATCGATCCGATAGTGCCCGCGGATTTGCTCCATCGCGACTTCAAAGGGAACAGCTTGAGGATAGAGGTCGCCCGGCGCATGGGCGCCGCGGGTCAGGGTGCGGATTACGTCGGCCTGCGCATATTGAGCGTCTGACACAATGTAGATGTCGGCGACGGCATGGTCCCCGAGCGTATGGCCGGCTGTCGTGGCTGGCAGGAGCTCGGTCAAGGTGCCGGCGAGCCGGTCTTTTTTGAACCGTTTCAAGAGTCCGGCCACTTGGCTCTCGGTCGCTTCCGGCGGGACGGTGAGGCTGATCGCGTTCATATCCGGGACGGTGGTGTGGACTTTGAATAGGACTGGCGCCGCTTCGGGATCTTCGATGACCGGTCCTGCCGGTCCTTCCGTTCCCGCTGCTTGTTTGTTCTTAGAGCTGGGCACGATGAGGGCCACAAACAGCCAGAGCCCGAACAAGATGCCGAAGATGACGATCAGGGGATGGACTCCGGCACGTTTGCCTTCTTCGTAGGGATGCGGCTCATCGCTCATGACGGTGTGTCCTTGGTAAGGGTGGCGGGATTCTGCTTTTTGGCTTCGTCCCAGAGGCGATCCATTTCTGCAAACGAGAGTTCTTCAACCGACCGGCCAGATTTGGTTGCCTGGGCTTCGATGAATTGAAACCGTTGGGTGAAGCGGTTGGCGGATTGGCGCAAGGCGTCTTCCGGGTTCACTTTGATGAAGCGGGCGAGATTCACGAGGGAGAACAGTACGTCGCCGAGTTCCGAGGCAATCTGTTCCTGCCGCAGGGCTGCGGCCCTTGCGTCCGGTTCTGTCTGGTTCGATGCGAGGGGGCGGATGGCGTCGCGGAGCTCCTGGATTTCCTCCTCGATCTTGCCCAGGATCTGCTCGAAGCCTTTCGTATCGTGGCTCCAATCGAACCCGACGCGAGCGGCACGCGCTTGAATCTGGTAGGCCCTTAGGAGGGCCGGCAATGCTTGCGGCACCCCGTCCAGCACCGAGTCTGGCCGGCCGGACGCCTGGCGTTCGGTGCGCTTGATGTCTTCCCATTTCGCAACGACCTGGTCGGCATTCGTCGGGGTGGTGTCGGTCGATCCGTTGCCAAAGACGTGGGGGTGGCGCCTGATCAGTTTGTCGGCCAATTGTTCCAGCACATCTTCGATGGTAAAGCTGCCGGCTTCTGCCGCGATCTGGCTGTGGAAGAGCACTTGGAGCAATACGTCGCCGAGTTCCTCCGGCAGTTTCGCCCGGTCCTGCCGGTCCAGGATTTCGAGCACTTCATAGGTTTCTTCAAGCAGATAGGGCTTCAACGATTCGTGCGTTTGTTTGCGGTCCCACGGACATCCGTTCGGCGCGCGCAACGAGGCCATCAAGTCTACCAGTTTATGAAATCGTTCAGACATCCTGTTCCTTTTTGTGGTGCAGAGTTGGGCCTGCATTATACCCGGTTCTCGGCTTGCTTCAATCGGTCGCGCGTTGACTGGCGCGTCTTGCGCCGTTTAGAGGCCTATGGTAGGGTACCGACGCTGCATCTGGAGCGGGGGAAAGGCCTATGAGCGCAGAACAAGAAGAAGGATTTGTCGTTCGGGATCGGCGGGGCGGGACTGGGTCCGACCGTGCATCCACCCCTTCGCCTGCGGCGCCAGAGGCACAGCCCCATCAGCAGGCAGCACCCTCTGATCCACACCAGGGCTCGGGAATCCCCGTCACCTTTTCATCCTTTGTTATTTCTCTGGGCAGCTCTTCGATGATGTTGATGGGGGAACAGATCGATCCCCATCAGCCTCCAATGCCGGCGAACCTGCCGCAAGCGAAAGACATTATCGACTTGCTGTCGGTCCTGGAACAGAAGACCACAGGCAATCTCACGACGGAAGAACAAGCGGTGCTGCGGGATATGCTCTACGCCCTTCGGATGAAGTACGTGAGTTTAACCGCGAAATCGTAGCCCCGCCCCCGCCTGTCGACCCCGGACGTATCTGTCCGCCACCCTGGTTCATGCGATGTGGTGAGACGCTCTCCTGATTCAAGCACCATGATAAGCTGTCTGCTATGCGTCGAGTCGTTGGCAATCGGGGATATCGGATGTGAGTGACGGCAAGAAAGACACAGGGTCCCTTCCCCCAGTAAAGACGAATCGTGGTTCCGTGAGCGGGGTTGCGACGCTGACTGCCGGAGCAAGCCGGTCATCCGTGGGATCCGGGCCTACCCCGGAGCCGGAACGGCGGAAGATGCATTTGCGGCCGGTCTGGATCGTCCTGATTTTTCTCCTGCCCTGCCTGGCGCTGACTCTCTACTATTCCCAGATCGTGATTCCCGGCGGCGAGGAAACGGATTCCTTTCTACCCACGACCAGTTATGCCTTTGTGCTCCTTCTGCTCAACCTCGACCTGATCGGATTTGTCGTCCTGTTGCTCTTGCTCTCCCGCAACCTGATCAAAGCCTATTTTGAACGGCGGCATCGGCTCTTTGGCGCCGGGTTTCGTACGAAGCTGGTGGCGGCCTTCATTGGATTTTCGCTGATTCCGACGGTGCTCCTGGCGCTGGTTGCGAGCGGCCTGGTGAATAAGGCGGTGGATGTCTGGTTCAGCGATCAAATTGAACAGGTGATGCGGGATTCCTATGACGTGGCGCGGATGCAACATGCCGGCCACATTACCCTCGCAGTGAACAGCGCCAGAGCCATCAGCCATGAAATCTATCGGGAGGATATGTTGCTGGCGGAGCAGCGGGATCTGCTGGTTGCGGCCATGGCTCGCAAGCGGGCGGAGTTCGGCGTGGCTGGGATTGAGGTCTTCTCGGCCAAAATGGAAACGCTCACGAAGGCGCTGGATCCCGAGGTGCCCTCCTCGGCGCTGGATCTGCCGATCGGGCAACTGGTGCTCCAGGTGATTAACGGGAAACAGGAAATGAATGCGGTGCAGGAGGCTCAGACCGGGCGTCTGGTGCGGGCGGCGGCCCCCATCGCAGCGAGCGGGCGCCGCGGCGAGATCGGCGGCGTGGTGGTGGTGGAGGCCTTTGTGCCAGAATCGTTGCTGGCGAAGATGGAAGGGATCGGCCATCAGTACGATGAATACAAGCAGATCAAGGCCATGAAAAATCCGATCAAAGCCGGCGCCTATCTTTTCGTTGCCGTCATTACGGTGCTCATTTTGTTCGGGGCTACCTGGTTCGGGTTCTATGTCGCGCGGAGCATCACGGTGCCGATTCAACGGCTGGCTGAAGCGACGGAGGCCATTGCCCAGGGAAATCTTTCCGTCCGGATCGATGCCAAGGCGACCGATGAAATCGGTACCTTGATCGAGTCGTTCAACCGGATGACGGCCGACCTCCAGGGGAGTAAGTCCAAGATCGAAGAAGCCAATATCTCACTGCGTCAGAGTAATCTGGAGCTGGATCGCCGTCGCGCCTACATCGAAACGGTGGTCGAGACGATTGCCGCAGGCCTGCTCTCGATCGATAAGAACGGGCTGATCACGAATTTCAATCCGTCCGGTGAGCGGATCCTTGGGCTTGCAGCGGATCGGTTCCGTGGCCGACAAGCTAATGAGGTGTTCAAAGAGTTTCGACTCGATCTGTTCCAGACGGTCTATGACCGGATGCTGGCCGATCAGCGCGATACGCTGGCGCTGGAGGGACCGATGGAGATCGAGGGCCGATTCTTGACCATCGGGCTGCATGGGTCGCGGATGAAGGATGAAGCGAATAGGGACCTCGGGATCGTGCTGGTGTTCGAAGACCTGACAGAGTTGATCAAGGCGCAGAAAGTGGCGGCTTGGCAGGAAGTGGCGCGGCGGGTGGCCCACGAGATTAAGAATCCGTTGACGCCCATCCAATTGTCCGCGCAGCGGTTGCGGAAGAAGTACTTCGAGAAGTCGCCGGATTTCGATGCGATTTTCGACGAGGCGACCAACGTGATCGTCAACGAAGTGACGAGCCTCAAGCATATGGTCGATGAATTTTCGAAGTTTGCCCGATTGCCGGTTCCGCAGATGGCACAGCAGTCGCTCCATGATGTGATCAATGAGGTCACGGCCCTCTATCGGGGCGCCCACAAGGATGTCGAGCTGATTGTTTCGTTGGACGAAGACCTTCCGTCGCTTAATTTCGACCGTGAGCAACTTAAGCGGGTGATGGTCAACTTGCTCGACAACGCGATGCAGGCGATGCAGCAGAAGGGGCGTGTCTGGCTCACGACCAAGTACGATATGAAACGGCGGAGGGCCGTGGTGAGTGTGGCGGATGAGGGCACGGGCATTGCGCCGGAAGACCAGGAAAAATTGTTCGTGCCATACTTCACGAGGAAGAAGACGGGGACCGGGCTGGGGTTGGCCATCGTGCGGCGCATCATTACCGATCACGATGGACAGATTCAGGCCAGCCAGAATCAGCCGAAAGGGGCTGTATTTACGTTCGAATTGCCGGTGTGAGCAGAAGTACTGAGCGTTGAGTGCTGAGAGGTCGGAGCAGCCTGACCGATCACGTTGTACGGGGGATTCATGTCCGCATCGATTTTAATTGTAGATGACGAAGAGTCGATTCTTACTTCCTTGAGCAGCATTCTGCGGGATGAGGGCTACGAGGTTGCGGTGGCGAAGAACGGCATGGAGGCCGTACGGGCCTATATGACGGATCCGCCGGACCTCATGATCCTCGATATCTGGATGCCGGAAATGGACGGCATGGAAACTTTGCGCCGGGTCCGTGAATTGGTGCCGACGGCGCAAGTGATGATGATGTCGGGGCACGGCTCGATTGAAACGGCGGTCAAGGCGATCAAGCTGGGAGCCTATGATTATATTGAGAAGCCCTTGTCGCTTGAGAACATCATCCTGCGCGTCAAACATGCGTTGGATCAACACAGGCTGGAGCAAGAGAATCGAACGCTCCGGACCACCGTACAACGGAAATTTGAGCTGGTGGGGCAGTCGTCTGCGATGCAACAGTTACGGCAGTTGATCGAGACAGCCGGGCCGACCAATAGCCGTGTGCTGATCGGGGGGGAGAACGGGACGGGGAAAGAACTCGTTGCGCGGGCGATTCATCTGCGGAGCGCCAGAGCCAGCCGGCCGTTTGTGGCGGTGAACTGTGCGGCCATCCCGGAGACCTTGATCGAGAGTGAGTTGTTCGGCCATGAAAAGGGCTCCTTTACCGGCGCCACCTCGATGAAGAGAGGACAGTTCGAACAGGCGGACGGGGGCACGCTGTTTTTGGACGAAATCGCCGACATGAGTTTGAATACCCAGGCCAAAGTGCTCCGGGTACTGCAAGAGCAGCAGTTTACTCGTGTCGGTGGGACGAAGCTGCTGAAGGTGGACGTCCGGGTCTTGGCCGCCTCCAACAAGGATTTGCTCAAGGAAATCGAGAAAGGCGCGTTTCGCGAAGATTTGTTTTACCGCCTCAACGTGGTGCCGATCGTCGTGCCTCCCCTCAGGGAGCGCCGGGACGACATTCCGTTGCTCGTGCGCCACTTCATGAAGGTGCATGCGGATGAGCAGGGGTTGCGGATGAAAGAGGTCTCGCCTGGGGCGATGGCGGTGTTTCAGCAATATGACTGGCCGGGGAATATCCGTGAACTGCGGAATTTGATCGAGCGATTGATGATCATGGTGCCGGGACCAGTTATCGAGGGGGCGCAAGCGGGTCTCTCGTTGCAGGCTCGTCCTGGCGGGGCGGCGTCTCCGTCCGCAGCGCCTGCTCCCAGCCCGCTCTTCACGCAGTCCTATGACTCGCTCCGGGATGCGCGCAACGCGTTTGAAAAGGAGTACATTGCGCGCAAGCTACGGGAACATCATTGGAACATTTCCCGCACGGCGGAAGATTTGCAGATTGAACGGAGTCATCTTCATCGGAAGATCAAGCTGCTGGAAGTGGAAATGCGACCGGAAGCGTAGGGGATGGGGACTGATTATCTCCTGTGCTCGCGCAACGCGCGGCCTCAGAAGGCCCTCGTTGGACGCGCGCAGTGGGAGATAATCAGTCCCCATTCTTGAAGAGAGAGAGCACGCAAGGGGCAATTAGATGGCTAGCAGTTGCTCGATGCGCGCAGCGGAGACCCTACCCCTCGCCTCGCTGTAATGGAGTGTGGGGAAAGAGCGGAGTTCAGCGAAAGCCATTTCCCACCCAGCCCTGCTGCCTGCGGGTTTGACCTCTGCAAGGGTCGTCCGCTAAGATGCGCCCTCTTATGACAACCTATCGAGATGCCGGAGTTGATATGGATGCGGGCGACGAGTTCGTCGACCGCATTTCGCCGTTAGTGCGGTCCACGTTCCGGCCTGAAGTCCTGACGGATATCGGCGGGTTCGGCGGATTGTTCCGGCTGCAGGCCCATCGCTATGCCGAGCCGGTTCTTGTCTCCGGCACCGATGGAGTCGGGACGAAACTGAAAATTGCCTTCCTCACAGATCGCCACGATACGGTCGGGATCGATCTGGTGGCCATGTGCGTGAACGATATCGTGGTCAGCGGGGCTGAGCCGCTGTTCTTTTTGGATTATTTTGCGACGGGCAAACTGGCCGTTCCCAAGGCGGAAGCGGTGCTCAAGGGGATTGCCGAGGGCTGCCGCCAGGCCGGCTGCGCCTTGATCGGCGGGGAAACGGCTGAGATGCCTTCCTTCTATGCGGAGGGCGAGTATGATCTGGCCGGGTTTGCCGTCGGCGTGGTGGATCGGTCCAAGATCATCGATGGCCGCAGTATTGTGCCGGGCGATGTGCTGATCGGATTGGCCTCGACCGGTCTCCATAGCAACGGCTATTCGCTGGCTCGCCGGGTCTTGCTGGATAGAGCTCAGCTGAGCATGGCCAGTCGCTTGCCTGAACTGGATCAGCCTTTGGGGGAGGTCTTGCTGACCCCGACTAGGATCTATGCCAAACAGGTCCTCACCTTGATTCAGGAATGTCCTATCAAAGGCATTGCCCATATCACCGGCGGCGGTATCACCGAGAACCTCCCGCGCGTGCTTCCTGCTGGCGTACGAGCAGAGGTGCGGCGAGGTGCCTGGCCCGTGCCGCCGATTTTCCAGGCGATTGCCAGGCTTGGAGCGGTGGCGCGTGAGGAGATGTATCGCGTTTTCAACATGGGGATCGGCATGATTCTCGTCGTGCCGGCGTCGGATGCCCACAGGGTCATCGCGCGCGCGACGGCGTTGGGCGATCAGGCCTATCAGATCGGAACCATCGTGGCATCGACCGGCGAGGGCCCATTGGTGGAGTATGTCGATTAAGCGGACGGATGTGCTGCGCGTCGCCGTGTTGGCATCCGGGCGCGGATCGAATCTGCAGGCGGTCATCGACGCGATCGAAGCGGGGACGGTTCAGGCCAAGATTGTCGCGGTGATCAGCAATAAAAAAGACTCTCCGGCTTTAGCGCGAGCCAGCCAGCACGGATTACCCGGCCTCTTCGTTGATCCTAAGCCCCATGTAGGCAAACCAGACAGCCGCGAATCCTACGATCGCGAGCTCCTCTCCGTGCTTCGGCAACACGATGTGGAGCTGGTGTTGCTGGCCGGGTATATGAAGATTGTGACCAAGGTGCTGGTAGAAGCCTTCGCCAATCGCATGATGAACATCCATCCGTCTCTGTTGCCCTCCTTCCCCGGGTTGGATGTGCAGAAGAAGGCGATTGACTGGGGCTGCAAGCTGGCCGGCTGTACGGTGCATTTTGTGACGGAGGGTGTCGACGAAGGCCCGATCATTCTTCAAGCGGCGGTTTCGATTCTCGATGACGATAGTGCCGATAGCCTGGCAGCCAGGATTCTTGTGCAAGAACACAAGATTTATCCGCGAGCGGTCCAGCTTTTTGCCGAGGGGCGGTTGCGGGTGGAGGGGCGGCGCGTCTTCATCGAGCAAGGGAAGCCAGCCGGCGAGGCCGTGATCAGTCCGTCGTAGATCTGTCCCGGAACGAACTTCCGCTAGAGACTGAGCAAGTGGTTGTGTATAATGCGAGGGACAGCGAGGCGTTCTGTCTTGTTGTTGGTCGGTTGTGTGGGGGGCTAGCTCAGTTGGGAGAGCACTACGTTCGCAACGTAGGGGTCGCGGGTTCAACTCCCGTGCCCTCCACCAAACCAAGCTTGCTCGTGCCGCGCGCTTTTCTTTTATTGTTGCGCGCGGATAAACCCCTCCAGTTTTAGGGCTATCTACTCCCGTGCCGAGCTTTCTCTCTTCTGTTCCTCTTATCTCTGATAGACCACCGTCACGCGGGCGAGAAAGTCGATGAGTTCGGCTGTATGGCGTCGGATCGCGGCGAAGTCTTTTCGTGCGGTCGCCTGCTCCAAGGCGGCTCCCATCGCACTGATGGCGGAGAAGCCGTAGCCTCCTCCGTCTCCATTCATCCGATGTCCAATCAGCTCAATCGTTTTCAGATCATTCTGTTCCAGCGCGGTTTCGAGCCGTTGCACGTCGCGGTGACGATTGGCGAGAAAGCCCGGCACGATTTCTTCGAGGTCCTGGTGGATGTGCACGACGAGGGTCTGCGCGTTGTTCGTGTCGGGTTCCGTCGTCATGCCGCGCACCGTCCTGTGCAGGTCTGGAGGACTTCCAGAAGAATGTGTTTCTTGATGGGTTTGGTCATGTGGGCATCGCAGCCGGCTGCGAGGATCTTGACCCCTTCTTCTTTCAGCGCCAGAGCGGTTAAGGCAATGATCTGCGTGGGGGGGAGATCCTGCTCCTGTTCCCAGGCCCGGATCGCTCGCGTGGCCTCATAGCCGTCCATGACCGGCATCTGCATGTCCATGAGGATCAGGTCGTAGGCGCCTTTCTTGAATCGCTCCAAGGCAAGGGCTCCGTGATCCGCGATGTCCAAGCGATAGGGACTCCGTTGCAAGTACGAGCGGATGAGCACCTGACTGTCTAGCGAATCCTCCACCAGCAAGATGCGAAGCGCTTTGCCCAGGATGGGAGAGGCGAGACGCGTCGGGGGAGAGATTCCCTCAACCTGGGGGGTGCCGGTCGCATGGTTGATGGTAATGGTTTGCAGGAGATCAGATTTCCTGATCGGCTTAATTAGGTAACCGCTCAGTCCCATGTCATAGGTGCGGGCGATGTCGTCGGCCCAATGGTGGGAGGCCATCATGACGATGGTCAGGTCGAGGGAGGGGCCAGCGAGTTTGATGGCTTCGGCGACTTGGAACCCGTCCATCCCCGGCATGCGGCAGTCGAGGAACAGGAGGTGGTAGGGGCTGGCCGAGGCGGCGGCTCTCCGCCATTCATCGATGGCTGCTTGCCCGGACGCCGCCTCTGTGACCTCTGCTCCCCAACCGGCCAGGGCCTCCCGAAGAATCAGACGGTTGGTTGCATGGTCGTCAACCACGAGGGTTCTGGCCCCGTGAAGATTGATGGGGAGATTATGGTGCGTGGTTGCCGGGCTGGATTGGACGCCGAGCTGTACGCAGCAATGGAAGGTGCTGCCTTTCCCAAGGGTGCTTTCTATCCAGATGCGTCCCTGCATGAGCTCGGCTAATTGTCGTGAGATGGTCAGGCCCAAGCCGGTTCCCCCATAGGTATGGGAGGGCGAGGTATGAACTTGTGTAAAGCTGGTAAACACCGCGTCGAGCTTATCGGCGGGAATGCCGATCCCTGTGTCTGAAATGGAAAAGTGGATCGCGCCAGGCGCGGGACGTTCTGGATCCTGGGTGATCCTCACGATGACGGACCCGCTGTCGGTGAAGGTGATCGCGTTGCTGATGAGGTTGAGGAGTATCTGGTGGAGCCGGTGGGGATCGCCGATCAAGGAAGAGGGCAGGGTGGGCGAGAGGTGGTAGGCCAGCTCAAGGCCCTTTTCATTGGCCCGCATGGCGAGAATCTCGATCGCCTTTTCAATTAAATCGTTTAAGTCGAAGTTGGTTGATTCCAGCTCCAGATGGCCGACTTCGACTTTTGAGAGGTCGAGAATGTCGTTGATCAGACTTAACAGGCTGCCGCCAGCGCGGCGGAAAATTCGCAGATATTTCCGCTGATCGGGGGTCAGATCTGTTTCCCACAGCAGATCGGCCATGCCGATAATGGCATTCATGGGCGTCCGAATCTCATGGCTCACGTTGGCGAGGAACTCGCTCTTGGTATGACTGGCCATCTCTGCGGCTTCTTTTGCGGCGACGAGGGCCCGCTCGGTCTCCTGCCATGCGCGGGCGTCGCGTTTCCTGGCCGTTCGCTCCCGCTTGAGCGTGGATTGGACTACCGCCAACGACGTGTGTGGCTGGCTGATTTTTGGGGGCGACTTGGGTCTGGGCGAGGTTGTGGTTTTGGGCATGACAGCAGGCTCTGTCGCTCAAGGCGGTTAATGTGTGAGAGGGAGGTTCGAGCGATCGTCAGTCCTCGTCGGAGTGAGGGACGAGCGTGAGAATGCCGGCTTGTTTGGCCCGATTGCGGCCTTCCTGTTTGGCTTGATAGAGCGCTTGGTCCGCGGCCTTGACCAATTCGGTGGCGGAGCTGTTCCGGCTCGGGATGATGCTGGCAGAGCCGACGCTGATCGTGAGGCATTTGCCATCGGAGTGGGTGATGTCGAGGGATTGAATGCGCTGGCGAAGTGTTTCCGCTACCTGCGCCGCTCCGTCCGTGCGGGTGCCGGGGAGGACGACCACGAATTCGTCACCGCCGTACCGGGCGACCAGGTCTCCCGGTCTGTTGACGGCCCCCGAGATGGCGATGGCTACCTGCCTGAGGCATTCGTCGCCCGACGTATGGCCGAGGGCATCGTTGTAGGATTTGAACCGATCGATGTCGAGCATGATCAGGGAGAGGGGCGCGACCTCTCGGACCGCGCGGCGCCATTCCTGGTCCAGGAAGTCGTCGAATTGCCGGCGGTTGGTGATGCCGGTGAGGCCGTCCAGGCTGGACAACCGCAGGAGCATCTGGTTGGCTTCCTGGAGCTGACGCATGACTTCCAGCAGTTCCTGTTCGTGCGCCTTCCGCCGATCGATCTCATGGACCAGCCGGAGGACGGATCGGACGCGCGTCAGCAGTTCAACCTTGTTGACGGGCTTTGCAATGTAGTCGAGCGCGCCGGCGGCAAAGGCGAGTTGGAGCTCGACGGGATCGGTTTTGACGGTGACCATGATGATGGGTGTGTCCCGGAACCGTTCGGTGGCTTTGATCTGGCGGCAGGCTTCGATGCCGCTCATGTCCGGCATCATGATGTCCATGAGGATGAGGTCGATGCGAGCGGCTTCGTGCTGGTCGCCGTCGAGTCCGAGCAGATGGAATGCGTCGGCGGCCGAGTCAGCGGTCAGGACATGATCGTAGTTGGCAGCCGAGAGAATCGATTGAACCAGGAGGCGGTCATCCGCCGAGTCGTCAACGATTAAGATGGCCATGGTTGTGTCTATCCCGTAAATAGGCGAACGATTCGCTTGAAAAAAATCGTAGCAGCTACTCTTGATAAACTCCAGGATAAAGCTTTTTGACGCAAGGCTTGCAGATGCCGTGGCTGAACTCGGCTTCGGAATGCTCGCCGATATATTCTTCCAACTGCTGCCAGAATCCTCCGTCATTGCGGATCTTCTTGCAGGAGGCGCAGATCGGGATGAGTCCTCTGAGGACCTTGACCTCCCGGAGCGCTTTCTGGAGTTCTTCGTTGCTTCGCTGGAGTTCCGCCTCGCGCGCTTTGCGGCAGTCCATTTCATTTTTCAGGGCCAGTGCGGACGAGGCTCGCGCCAGGAGTTCGATACTGTTCACGGGCTTGGTGATAAAATCGATGGCGCCGGCCGCAAAGGCCGCCTGGAGATCGGAGTGGTCGCTCTTGGCCGTGACCATGATGATCGGAATGTCGCGGAGGTGGGCGCAGGCCTTGATCCGGCGGCAGGCTTCGACCCCGTCCATCTCCAGCATGAGGACATCCATCAGAATCAAGTCGATCGGTGCGGAGGGCGCCTGGCCGTTCATGCCGAGCAAGGGGAATGCGGCCTCGGCCGATTCGGCGCTCAGGAGATCTTGATGGCCGGCTTTCCCGAGGATGGTCCGGAGGATGGCCTGTTGGTCTGGAGAATCGTCGACGATCAGAATGCCCATAGCGACTCCTGTTGGGCGCGCGCACTTAGCCGTGCACGCGGGCTCCCTTCAGTATAGCAGACGCCGATCGGGCTACTGGAGCTTGGAGCGGACGAGTTCGCTGATCTGTTTGCCGTCGACGGTTTGCCCGGCCACGCGGACCATCACCGCCTTCATGACCGCACCTATTTCTTTCAGCGAGTGCGCGCCGGTTTCCTGAATGGCGGCGTCCACGATGGTGGCGAGCTGCTCAATGGAAATGGCTTGGGGGAGGTAGGATTCGAGAATAACAATTTCCTGCCGTTCTTTGGCGGCGAGCTCGGCGCGGTTGCCTTTTTCGAATTGCTCGACAGATTCCCGCCGTTGCTTGATCATAGTCGTCATGACGCGGCTCATTTCCGCATCGTCGAGATCCTTCTTGAGCTCCAGTTCTTTGTTCATGACGGCAGCCTTGACCATGCGAATCACGTCCATCCTCAGTTGGTCGCGGGCCTTCATGGCGAGCTTAAGATCTTCGGTCAGACGGTCGTGTAGCGACATGGAGCCTCAGGAGCTGTAGATTGAGATGGGATATGGCTGAGAATACCGCGTCGTCAGGACCTAGTCAATGTAGTATCGTATTCGCAAATCCGTCGACAGGCAGGCGGGTCGTGTTCCGGTGGTCGGGGGCGTAAAGTAACATGCGGCGGTGAGCTTGAGCTAACGTGTTCACGCGGGAGGGATTCTATGGTGACGATTCATGTCAGTGCCACGAATTGGCTATGGACCATGGGCGCGGGTCTGATAAGCCTGGTGTTGGTCTTGGTCGTCGGAGCCTGCGCCAGTGAAGCGCCGAAGGGGCCTTCCGAGCCGACAGCGGACCAAGTGCGCAGCCATGCCGATCGGGCCTTCGAGAAGCTCAAGCAAGAGGAACGGGGGCGAGCCGCCCAGCCGCCCATGCCATGATTGGGCGGAGGGTTAGTGATTCGATTTGGGCCTGATCCAGCCAACCAGCCGCGCCACGGGTTTCACGAGGGGCAATTCCCAGAGGAGTTGCCGGCGAGGGATTCGCTCGACGTGGCGCGCTTCATGGAAGGTGCCGAGAAGGCTGGCCGAGACCATGAGCCGCAAGAGGCCTGAGAGAAAAAAGACAAACGGTAAATTCGATACCGGCTGGAGGATGACTCCGGCCCACTCGATGCGTGCAGGCAGATGTTCCACCAGCCAGCTTCCCGTCAAGGCTCCCACCGACCATCCGATGGCGTTGACCGTGCTGTAGAGCGCGATGGCTTTTGCGCGGTCTTCCGGTCTGACCGAGTCGAACACATAGTTCTGTAGTCCCAAGGCCAAGCCGGCCCAAATGACGCCGCCCAGAAAACTGACAGTCAGGAGAAAGAAGAGATTCGTACTCACGAGATACAGCATCGGTAAAAATGGCACCATGAAGCCGGTGATGGAGAGCAGGGCCTTGTTCCCGAAGCGGTCGCCGAGTTGACCCCAGGCATGGAGGGTGAGGAGTTGCCCGAGGAGGCCTGCCGCCAGCCATGCTCCGTAGGGGAAGTAGGACAGGTGCAGGTCCTGCAGGATGTAGAGGACGAAAAACGGACCGGCGATCAGCACGGACGCATGCATCAGGCCTGAAAACAGCAGGAAGCAACGGAAGTCTTTCGTCGTCTGTTGCCGAAAGAAGAGGCGGAACCCTTGCTGCGCTTCGAGCTTGGCGGTGGGCTGCAGGTCCTGAACTGAGGAGAGGGCCAAGGCCGAAAGGAGACGGGCGCTTCCGGCCAAGGCGAAGATCAGCACGAACCCCCACCAGACGGACGTGGAGTCTTGCCAGAGGCTCAGGATCCATCCGGCTCCACAGAGCGCGACGAAGCTGAGGCTGGCGAGGATTTGGGCGCGGCGTGCGAAGTAGGCGCCCCGCTCATGTTGGTCCAGCCAATCGACAATCAAGCTATTCTAGGCCGGGGTGGTGAAGTGGGCGCAAGCAAAGTACGCGGCGGCGCCACCCACGAGGAGCCAGGGGCCCCATTCCGGCAGCAGCAGCGGGAGCAGCACGATAGGCAGCCAGGCCAGGGCTTGCCCGACGGTGCCGGCCGAGATGAGGGTTTTGCGGTTGGGGAACCAATGTAATAGCTTGACGGAGACGAGTTGGGCTCCCGTCCCGATGAGTTGAGGCAAGGCCGACAGCACACCTAATTGAAACGGACTGGCCTGCAGGAGCAGGGCGAAGGCCGAGAGGTACTGTTCGCCGCTTCCCTGTGTGACGGCCTGGCAGGCTCCATCCCGGAGGCCGTAGCGAAGCCCTCGCTCGCCGGTACTTGTTGGCTGGGGGTTGGCTGGTTCAGTTTCTTGCGTAGTCTCGGACGGTGTCAGCTGCACGCGATTGTTTCCTGAGCGGAAATGGTGAACGAGCCTAGCACAGACGCGGAGGCAGAGCGTACATAGATCAGCCGTTCGGCCAGTCGGTTGTTGACCCCGTGCTGCGCTCTCGATACCATACCAGATGAGTAGAGAGGGTCGAGGGTGGCTCCCATGAGAGAGGCGGGAAGAATCGGAATGCAGGCCCTGGTGAGCATGCTTGCCGGATGGAGTCTCGTTCTTTGTTTCTGGCAGGGAGCTGAGGCGCGTGATTCCTTCGCGCCGAAGGAGCAAGCGACGACCGAGGCCGACCCCACGCAAAGTCCCTCGTTCGACGAACAGAAGAAGGGCATCCCGCAATCCCTGTTCACCTGGATCAAAATGGCCAAGGGCTATGACGTTGAGTGGGATACGTTCGGACGAAAAGGCTGGTATACGCAAGATCCCCGGTTGAAGCCGGTCGAGCCTGGATCGGTCTTCCCTGCTGATATTCCCGCGATCTATATTGTGTTCGAATCAGCTCCGCTGGAAGATCCGACTCAGTTCAGCGCGCAATGGTTTCAGGAGGGGGAGCAGGGCCTGCTCTCGTCCGTGCCGCTGGGCAAGGACACCCTGGAAGTGCCGGGGCATGAACGGTATGGATTTTTGGAACTCAAGAGGTCAGGAGAGGCCTGGGCGGTCGGGACCTATCTGGTGAAACTGTTCATCACGCCGCTTGGGCAACAGTCCTTTCATGCAGGCAATCAGGTCGGCACCATGCGGTTTACTATTGTCGAGGTTGCTCCTGCCGGCGTGAGTCCGCATAAGTAGCGTCATTCACAACAGAGAAAAGGAACAGGATGGGAGAGCGTATTAAGGTTACGGATCAAGAGAAGCTGACGTTGCTCTATGAGCGATTCAGAGACGTCTGTCTGGTCGAGAAGGAAGTCTGGAAAGAGATTTTCATGCCGCGGGATATCACGCAGGGCCCCGTCAGGACCAACGTGCAGGATCGCTATGACGTGGAGATCGATGATCCCGCGATTGAAGATGCCCTGGAGGCGAATATCCCTCGCGGCAGCCAGAGCTTGGCTGCCGCGATTCAGGAATATAGAGCCAATATTTCGTTTTACCGAAAGGTGTGAGGAGCGTCAGCAGGCACTTGTCCCGTTGCCGCGTTCGGTTAGAGTCGTTCCAAGGCGTCAATACGCGCTTCGATCGGCGGATGCGTAGCGAAGAGATGCATGAACCCCGACGAGTTGCCGGAGATCTTCATGGTCGCCAGCGCATCCTGTGACGAGTACTCGATCTGCGACCTGGTGACCCAGCGATCGATCGCGCGAAGGGCCGAGATCATCGAGGCCTTGCCGTAGACCTTGGCGGAAAAGGCGTCCGCGCCATATTCGCGCTGCCGTGAAAACCAGCTGATCAGGACCGAGGCCAGGACACTGACGATGATCTGCAGCACGATCGAGAGCCCGAAACCGAGCATCGCTTGATCGCGTTCCGCAAAGAACCGGCGCACCCACATCGAGATGTAGTACACGAAGGTATTCATCAGTCCCGCCAGCACGGTCGTCGCGAACATATCCCCATTGTAGACATGGCCCATTTCGTGGGCGAGGACGGCCCGCACTTCCTGCTCCTGCAGATGCGTCAATAAGCCGGTCGAGACGGCCACCATGGAGTTGTTCTTGCTGGGGCCTGTTGCGAAGGCGTTGGGATCAGCTGATTCGTAGACCCAAACCTCAGGCATCGTAATGTGAAGCCGCTGCGCGATCTCCTGGACGGAGCCGTACACGACCTGTTCGGCATGGGACTGGGGTTGCGTGATCTGGCGGCAATCCAACATGGCCCGCGCCATTTGTTTGGAAAAGGCCAAACTGATAAAGGCGCCGCCAAAGCCGAGCACAAGGGCCCAGACTAACGAACTCAGATCGACCGATCCTCTGAGATCGATCCCGAACATCGGCAGCACGATATTGATCAGTAACGGCACGGTGAGCGAGAGCGTCACCATGATCAGAATGTTGGCGGCCAACAGTAGGAACGTACCCTTCATCCACTTCATCGAGATCCTCCTTCAAGACTATCGACCCGCCTTGTCATTCGGGCGAGTCACCAGTGAGAGAGATTATACTAACCGATTCCCTGAAATGCATCTCAATCGAACGAATTCACGGCGATGGTACTGAGCATAACGCCGAATCGGCCAAGGTCAAGGTGCCGGAAGTGGCTGAAGTTTTGGGTAAGTTGACCCGTCAAGCCCATCCTGTTAGAAGTGGCTCATGATGAAGACGCTGCGGCGATGGCCCCCTGTGTTGGCGACTGTGTGGTTGCTGACAGTTGTCGGCGAGCCGGTCGTGCTTGCGGCAGAGCCCTCTCAGTCAAGCCCTTCGTTGGTGATCCCTGTGGCGGCAGACGGGGTGCAGCGAGCCAGGGTTACGCTGGAGAGCTACTCCTATAGCCCAAGCCATCTGATTGTCGAAGCAGGGAAGCCGGTTGAACTGACCTTGATCAGTGTGACGACGATTACTCCGCATAATTTTATCATCAAGGATCCAGCCGGAAGCCTGTTCGTCGAACAGGAGGTGAGCGCCGGCAAGACAGTCACCATCACATTTACGCCGATTCAGCCCGGCACCTTTCCCATCTATTGCGATAAACGGCTCTGGCCCATGCCGAGCCATCGAGACAAGGGGATGGAAGGGATCTTGGAAGTACGATAGATATGGCGACGAACAGAGAGATTTCCAAACAGGAACTACTTCGCGACCTTCTCAAGCAAGTGTCCCGTCTGTTTTACACGACGCTGGTCGTGGTCCCGGCGGATGTGCGCGATCAAGTCAGTCTTGGCTATCTGTTTGCCAGGGCAGCGGACACGATTGCGGATACGGAATTGATCGACCGTTCGCGGCGGCTGGATTTGCTCGGCCAACTCAAGGCTCAGTTCATGAGCGATCAGATTGCCTGGACCCAGGTGCAGGAGATTCAGCAGGCGGTGGGGCCGGTCCAACAGAACCATTCCGAGCGGATCCTGCTTGAACGGCTGGAGGACTGCTTCAGGCTCTTGCAGGCCTTGTCGCCGGACGATCGCCGCCGTATCCAGCGGCTCATGACGACGCTCACGCAGGGCATGGAGATGGACCTCGCCGTGTTCCCCGGCAATTCAGTTGCAGAGCTCACGGGGCTGAAGACGCTGGAGGAGCTGGACCGCTATACCTATTACGTGGCCGGCTGTGTGGGAGAATTCTGGACCGATTTGATGTGTGCGCATCGGAAGGCTTTGGCTCACTGGAAGGTGCGGGAGATGTCGGAGGTCGGTGTGAGATTCGGAAAGGGGCTCCAGCTCACGAATATTGTGAAGGACATCGCGCATGATCTCCACAATGGCCGCTGCTATGTGCCGGCGCCCATGCTGGCCGAAGCAGGATTGACCGCACAGGACTTACTAGACCAGCGGAACCGCGCCAGGTTTCAGCCGGTCTTGCGCAAGCTGGTCCGTATGGCGGTGGAACATCTCGATCAAGGCTGGCTCTATACGATGTCGATCCCGCGCGGTGAAATGCGGTTGCGGCTGTCCTGCATGTGGCCGATTCTGTCGGCCGGCGAATCGCTCAAGCTGGTCATGAATTCGCCCGATCTCTTGAATCCTGCCGTGAGAGTGAAGATTCCCCGCAGCAAGGTCTACCAGATCATGGCCCTCACGACCTTCACCGGCGCCTGCGGTTACGTGGGGACTGCCTATTGGGGACGACTAAGAAAGCAGATTATCTAGCAGTTGGTGGGGTAGTTCGTAGCCTGCTCTGGGGGGAGAAAACTTTGTTTTTCTCTTCGTCCATTATAGGGGTGGCCTGGGTTGGTCCCCTACTGCGCGCATCGAACGAGCACCATTTCATCGTGCGCGTTCTGCGAGCAAAGGGGGCTAACCCAGGCTACCCTGCTACTTTTTCTGCGGCTCCAGCATCTTTTCGCCCTTCTTGAACACCCCATAGATTGCCTGCGAGGGGCAGGCATCCAGGCAGAGACGACAGCTTTCCAGGCAGCGGGACGGATCGAACTTGTAGGGAGGAGTCGAGAGCCAGGCGCCGGTCGGGCAGATGGGCATGCAAATGCCTTGGTGGGTGCAACGGTCTGGATGGCGGACGAGGTGGTCACGAATGATCATCATAGGTTTGATTCCTTCAAAGAGACCTTGGGAAAAGATGTCGAACATGTTTCTGTTTGGGAGGCTGTCGCTCACTTCCACTCCTTCACAAGTTCTTTCAAGCGATCTTTCAGCTCTGGAATCTGTTCCAGGTTATTCTGAATCGCTCCAAGAATCTTATCGGCTCTGGCGGCCATGAGGGCGTCTTTGTCTTTTTTGGCCAGCCGGTCATATTCCACGTAGGCCGTCTGGTGCGTCAGTTCGAGGAGCGACCGCGCCACCGTCAGGGCTTCGCCCAGCTCGTAGGGTTCCGTTGCCATGGGGGGCAGGATGGTAAAGGTGCCATCGGCGCAGACCAGCACGGCGGCTCCCTGTTTCCCTTTGAGGGGGATGACGTCGATGATGGTTTTCCCCGCCAAGGCTGTCCAGTCTCCGAGTAACCCGGGAAACTGTTTCATGAAGGCCACCTTTTCCAGGTTGGCTTTCCATTTTTCTTCGACGGCCATAAGGGTCCTTGTGGTGCGGTGCTACGGTTTAAGCGGAGGGACGGTCATGGGAGCTGGATGGCCGGGCAAGACGAGACGGGTCACGACTTCGCCTTTGACGACATGGCGCTCCATGATTTCCGTCACGTCGGCTTCGGTTTTGACTTGATACCACACGCCTTCTGGGTAGATGACGACGCTCGGCCCTTCGGCGCAATGGTCGAGACAGCCGGCTTTATTGGCGCGGACGACGTTTTTCAAGTCCAGCCGTTTCGCTTCCTGTTTGAAACAGGCGTGGAGCGCTTCAGATCCGAGCTTCGAGCAGCTCCCGCGTGGATCATCGGGGCTTCGCTGGTTGGTACAGACGAAAATATGACGGGTAAAGGTCGACACGAATGATTCCTGTTCGTCTAGGCTCGTACCGTGGTGGTCTGCATACGGCCTATGAGTTGTGTGACGTCGGCTGCGGTCAGGAATAAAGACTGGCCTGCCGCTCCTGCGAGAATCGCGGCGATCTCCCGCAGCCGTAAGGAGGCCCGTTGAAATTCTTCCTGGCTGGACAGGGTGGAGCCTTGGCCAGCCGCGAATTTGTCGAACTCACCCAGGATATCGCGAAAATCCCGTTGGAGATTTTTCTGCATCGAGCAGCCTTCGCAGTACCATTTCGGGCTTTGATCGGTCGAGGGGGACAGCCGATCGTAGGTTCGGCCGAAAAAGTCCTTCCCGAGCGATAACTTCATGAGCGCGGTGCCGGTGGCGCCGCAGGCATTGCAGGATCCAGATACGGAACCCATAGAGCCTCCCTCTGTCGATCGTGAGCTAAAGCGTGCGAATCTTACACCAGGCCTGCGCGCACTGTCTACTTGAGAGGGCCGTTGCCGCTGGTCCCGCCGTGCATTTTCACCCCTGTTGTATATAATGGGCGAAGAGTTTTTAGATTGATCGCGCAAGGAGGAAGAATCATGGTCGTCGGGGTACCGAAAGAGATCAAGGATCATGAGTATCGTGTCAGTGTCACCCCCGATGGGGTGCGGTCGTTGCGTCAAGCAGGCCATGAGGTCTGGGTCGAACCATCGGCCGGGGTGGGCAGCGGGTACTCAGATGAGGACTATCGGGCCGCCGGCGCCAGCATCGCGCAATCAAAAGAGCAGGTGTTTCAGCAGTCGACGCTCATTGTAAAGGTGAAGGAGCCGCTGCTTTCCGAGTGCCACCTCTTCCGTCCAGACCAGACCCTCTTTACCTATCTGCATTTGGCCTCTTTGCCTGAGCTTACCAAGGCCCTCATGGAGACTAAGATCACGGCGATCGCCTATGAGACGATCGAGGCGAAAGACGGCACCTTGCCGATGCTCAAGCCGATGAGCGAAATCGCCGGGCGGATGTCGGTGCAGGTTGGCGCGCGTTATTTGGAAAAGACGCAAGGGGGACGCGGGTTGCTCCTGGCCGGTGTGCCGGGCGTCGAGCCGGGGAGGGTCGTGGTGTTGGGGGCCGGGGTCGTGGGGAGCGCAGCGACGAGAATTGCCGTCGGCATGGGGGCTCAGGTAACAGTGGTCAATCTTGACCTTGAACGGCTCAGGTCGCTCGACGATTTGTATCGCGGACGGATCGTCACCCGCGCCTCCACGGAGGCTGCGATCGAGGAGTCGGTGATCGCCGCGGACCTTGTCATCGGGGCGGTGCTTGTCCCGGGAGCCCGCGCGCCCAAGCTGGTCTCGCGTGGACTGGTGGCGCGGATGAAGCCAGGATCTGTGGTGGTGGACGTGGCGGTCGATCAAGGGGGCTGTTTCGAGACGACGAAGCCCACGACCCATTCGGACCCGGTCTATCTGGTGGACGGGGTGCTGCATTATTGTGTGGCCAACATGCCGGGGATTGTTTCCCGCACCTCGACAGTTGCCTTGACCAATGCGACGCTGCCCTATCTTCTGCTCCTGGCCTCGCAGGGGGTGGAGCCGGCTGTTCGCGCAGACGCGGGGCTGGCGAAAGGGGTGAATCTGGCTGGCGGCAAAATTACCTGTCGCGGGGTGGCCGATGCCCATGGCTTGCGTTTTGACCCTCTGATGTAAGACAATCCCTCTTCGCTTCGTGGTTCTGTTGATTTTGTCGGGGCGTAGCGCAGCCCGGTAGCGCACTGCGTTCGGGACGCAGGGGTCGCAGGTTCGAATCCTGTCGCCCCGACCAAACAGAGCTTCTTCGTGCCGCCAGCCGAGTCCCTCCGGCTGGCGGAGAGTCCCTCCGGCGTTTCCCTTTTAGTTTTTCCATCCCAATCATGTTCTGCGCGGTTCTCTTGGTGGAGCCGGTCGAGGCGCCGTTTCGTTTCCATCCTTTTCTTTTCAGAACCGTTGTGCGAAGTTCTCGCGCGTGGAATCGCAAAACGCGTGACGCCTTTGCGGAGGTGTGAGAGTATTCGTTCGTTGGATAGGCATCTTCGTAACCGACTGTCCATCTGGTGTATGTCCGATTCGATTGAGCAAGCAGGCGTCCGCGCGAGACTGCTGGTAACGGGGAAAGTCCAGGGCGTCGGGTATCGAGCCTTTGCGGCTCGCGTCGCTACGCAACGAGGCCTCTGCGGGGGAGTCAGGAATCTCGATGATGGCCGGGTCGAACTTGAGGTTGAAGGTCTCAAAGACCTGGTTCTAACTCTGATTGAAGATTTACAGGTCGGGCCGCCGGCCTCGCGAGTGGCATCGGTTGACGTAGAGTGGAGCCAGGCGACAGGGCGATATTCGAACTTTCAAGTCTGGTACTGAGCAAATAAGGCAGGAGCGACGGCACGCATGGCGCGAGGGGGCGAGGAGTTACAGGATCGGGGCGAAGCGCGCCGACAGACCGTCGACCGCGACGACGAGGATACGTCCGAATCGTCGGGCGGGGACGAGTCGTCTGCCGGCGAGGAGAAGTCGAGCCAACGCTCTGAAGGATTGGATCCCCTCAAGTGCTACTTGCGCGAGATTCGTCACTCGACCTTGCTGACGTTTAAACAAGAGCAGCAGCTGGGCAAGCGGATCATGGCGGGCGACGAGCAGGCGCGCCAGGAGATGATCGAATCGAATCTCCGCCTGGTGATCAGCATCGGGAAGCGCTACATGCATCGCGGGTTCCCCTTTTCCGATGTCATCGAAGAGGGCAATCTCGGGCTGATCAAGGCCGTTGAGAAATTCAATTATAAGCGAGGATTTCGTTTCAGTACCTACGCCTCCTGGTGGATCAGGCAGTACATCGAACGGGCGATTATCAATCAGGGCAAGCTCGTGCGGTTGCCGGTGCATGTGGTGGAGCGGCTGAATCGCTATCTTGGGAAAGTGGAGCAGCTGGTCCAGGAACTCGGACGGGAGCCGACCGCTTCGGAAGTGGCGGTCAAGATGAAGACGACGGACGAAGAGGTCTTGGATCTCAGGCAAGTGGTCCGGACGACTTGTTCGCTGGACAGTCCGATTAATGATGGCGCCGATACCTTCTTGCGCGATGTGATCGAGGATCCTGCCTGTATCTCTCCTGCCGATACGGCCGAGGGGGTGATGCGGCGGGAAGAGATGATGACTTGGGTCACGGAGTTGCCGGAGAAAGAACAAACTGTTATTGTGGCGCGGTTTGGGCTCGATGGAAGTGAGTCGCAGACGTTGGAAGAGATCGGCCGGGAGATGGGGCTGACCCGTGAGCGGGTCCGGCAGATTGAAATGGCCGCCTTAGCTCGCTTGCGCCATACGATTGAACGTAGAACCATGAAACAGTCCGACTTGCTCTGATCGATGACCACCGTGAACTATCAGTCCCTCATTCGCGAAGTGCCCGATTTCCCCAAACCGGGTATTCTTTTCTACGACATCACGACGTTGCTCAAGGACGCCCGAGCCTTGTCGTCGATTGCCGATGAGTTGACCGCCTACTATGAGGGACAGCGGATCGCCAAAGTCATCGGCATTGAATCCCGCGGGTTTATTTTCGGAGGGATGCTGGCGAACCGGTTGAATGCCGGGTTTGTTCCGGTCCGGAAGCCAGGCAAGTTGCCCGCTGACTGTTTTGAAGTCAAATATAGCCTTGAATATGGATCGAATTCCCTGGCCATCCACCGCGATGCGATTGCCGAGGGGGAACGGGTCTTGATCGTGGATGATTTGCTGGCTACAGGGGGCACGGCAGCTGCGACTGTGTCCCTCGTTCGCCAGGTGGGTGGCGAGATCGTCGGACTCGATTTCCTGGTAGAACTTCAGGGCCTGAAGGGGCGCGACAAACTGGCCGGCTACCCCGTTCACTCGACCATCTTCTACCCCTAGGGGCTTCTGGTCCCTCCGTTCCAACCTCTTGTCAAAGACCATGCGCCGTGCTATGAATGCCGAACTTTTTTCGGCTATTCGACGTTCATCACAGGAGTAGGATCCGCCATGGCAACAAAAACCCCCGCCAAGAAGAAACCAGTGGCGAAGGCCAAGGCGCCAGCAAAGGCCGTAAAGACAACAAAGACAGCTAAGCCAGTGAGCAAGCCGAAGCCTGCCGCAGCCGTCGTGGTTGAAAGGCCCATCAGTATGGCCGTGTCTCCCTTGGCCGCCAGACCCAAAGAGTCGGCGAAAGAGCGCGAGGATCGGGAGCATCGACGCGAAGTCCTTCAGCAGATGCTGATGCGCAAGCGTCAGGAAATTATCAAAGAGATCGAAGGAAGCCTGGGCCAATCCCTCATCGAGGATAAACAGCGCCGCCTTGAATCCGCGCGCGATGTCGGCGATCAAGCCCTCATGGATCTCGATCGCGAGTTGGGTATTTCCTTGATGGAAATGCGCAATCGTCGTCGGCAGGCCATCGATGAGGCGTTGACGAGGCTTACCGAGGGCACCTACGGCATTTGCGCGGAATGCGGCGTCGAGATCAGCGAGCGGAGGCTGGAAGCCGTGCCTTTTGCGAAGCTCTGCGTCGAGTGCCAGTCGAAAGAAGAGTTGCTGGAAAAAATCGAGCGAGAAGAAGATCGCGATTAGTGGTGTCCCTCGCGATCGGTGATCTCCCGCCTTCCGTGGTCCGTATCCGTCAATCATGATCCATCCTTTATCCTTGTGAGGCGAGGCTCGCGTGTTGCGACCTCGCTGGCTATCCTGCGTCGTTTCTAGGAATGGGTGTGATGAAGCCAGCCAGTAATCGAGCCGTCATCTTGGCAAGCGGAGGACTGGATTCCACCGTCACGGCGGCTATTGCCAAGGAGGAGGGCTGTGAGCTCTTCTTCCTCACGATGGCCTATGGACAGCGCCATGCTGTGGAGGTGGAGCGGGCCAAGCAGGTTGCCGCGGCCCTCGGCGTCGTGAATCATCTGGTGATGGAGTTGGACCTTCGCGCCATCGGCGGATCTGCGCTGACCGGGTCGGCGGCCGTGCCTAAAGATCGAGCGGGCCATGAGCGGAGCCAGGGCATTCCAATCACCTATGTGCCGGGACGGAATCTCATCTTCCTTTCGATTGCGGCGGCTCATGCGGAGGTGGTGGGGGCGTCGTTCATCTACTTTGGCGCGAACGTGCTCGACTATTCCGGCTATCCGGACTGCCGGCCTGAGTTCATTCGTGCTTTTGAAGCAGCGGTGAAGGAAGGCACGAAAGCCGGCACAGAAGGGATTCCGCTACGTGTGAAAGCTCCCTTGCTGATGTTGACGAAAGCGGACATCATCCGGCGAGGGATCGAACTCCACGTGCCGTTTCATCTGACCCATAGTTGTTACGACCCCGTGGAGGAGCAGGCTTGCGGGCGCTGCGACAGTTGCGTGATCCGGCGGGAGGGGTTTGCGAAGGTCGGGGTTGTAGATCCTGTCTCGTATGCGCTATAACCCGTGACACGTGAGACGTAACACGTTCACTGTCAGCAAGGGGATTGTCTCATGTCGCCGGAAGAATTCTTCATGTATCTCACGATCGGCCTGATCGTGCTTGTGCCGATCGGCGCCCGTCTCTATCGCCGGACCACACTCCGGCGTACGCAGCAGATGTTGCGCGATCAGTTCGGGCAGCAGAAGGGGCCGGATCAGCGGCTGTGATTCTATGGTACCTGTCATGACCTCACGATCTCAGATCGGCATATGGTTGTTGGTGGTGGGCCTCTTCGTGGCTTGCGATTCCTCACAGCCGAAACAAGCGGCTGGAGGCGGTCCTGCGCCAGCCGAGCTCCAAGCTGGTGAAACGAAATTCACCGCCAACTGCGCGGCTTGCCACGGAAACCAGGCGGCAGGAACCGACCATGGCCCCCCGTTGGTGCATAAGATCTATGAGCCGAACCATCATGGCGATCCCGCGTTCCAACGGGCCGCGGCCAACGGAGTGAAGGCGCACCATTGGGAATTCGGCAACATGCCGAAAGTCGAAGGCGTCACTCCTGAAGACGTCGATCAGATCGTGAAATATGTCCGGTGGCTCCAGCGCCAAGCCGGCATCCAGTAGCTTCTCCCTCCCTTCTTTTCCTCTTCGTGTGATACGCCAAATCGTCGGTTCATCGTTACAGGAATCCTTCGTAGGTGCTGATGCCGAGCCAGTATAGGTCCATGTTGCTGGCGACATGGAGGGGGTTATCGCGAATTCATCTGTAAGAACAACGGGATAGCTTGACAGGCTGAAGGCCTTCGCTCAGACTCTCTTTCATGCAGGATCAGACCGAACAGACGCTTCTTGCCACCCTCGCTGCACGTGTCGGCATCGTTGCTGACTACCACGATATCTCAGGGACGCTCCATTGCACGTCTGATGATACTAGGCGAGCCCTTCTGGCTGCCATGGGCTTTACGGTCGATTCGATCACCTCGCTAACAGAGGCATTGCAAACATGGGACGAGGCTCCGTGGCGCCGTCTTTGTGATCCTGTCCTGGTTTTACGTGAGGGTGAGGCGGGCGCTCCTCTGTCTTATTGCTTGGCGCGCGAAGAGGGGAACGAACAATCGGTCGTGCTGGAGTGGCAGATCTTCGACGAAGCGAATGGGGTGGTGCGGGAAGGTCAGGCAGGGCCTGGGCTTTCCGCTGTGGAGGTCCGTGTTCTCGATGGCCGCAGGCATGTGCGTCTTGAGATTCCTGCTCCGTCCGGTCTTTCGCTCGGGTACTACCGGTTGCTGGTACGGGCCGAGGGGTTGGTCGGTGGGACGGAGGGAACGACGCGCATTATCGTGGCACCCCGCCAGTGCTATGTTCCGCCCTCGATCGAGATGAACCAGCGGTTGTGGGGGCTAGCCTTGCAGCTCTATTCGTTATCTTCCGATCGGAATTGGGGCTGCGGCGACTTCACGGACCTTGGACGGATTGTGGAATGGGCGGGAAAGGAACTCGGCGCAGGAGTGATCGGATTGAATCCGCTCCATGCGCTGCGGAATACCACGCCCTATCACATCAGCCCCTATGCGCCCTCCAGCCGGCTCTATCTGAATGAACTCTATATCGATCTTGAGTTGTTGCCTGAATTCCATCGGTCGGAGGAGGTGCAGCGGCAGTTCCTCGCTCCAGCGTTTCAGGCCACGCTCCAGGCGTTACGAGAGAGTCGGCGTGTGGATTACGACGCCATCGCGACCGCCAAACGGGCCATGCTCGAATTGGCCTATCGCGAGTTTTTGAAAGAGGCCTATAGTGGCGAGGAGCCGAATCTCCAGCCGAGCATAGAACGAGCCAGGCTGTTGGAGCGGTTCATCCAGGCTGAGGGGCAGCCACTTGAGTCGTATGCCATCTTCCAGTCCCTGGAGGAAGACCGTCGGCTGATTCAGTCCAAGTCGGCTACCTGGCACGATTGGCCAGCAGAGTTTGCGACGCTGGGCCAGCCGGTTCGTGATTATGCGGCGCAACATCGGACGCGCATTCGTTTCTTTCAATATATCCAGTGGGTCGCGAGCGAACAGTTGGCCGATATTCAGCGGGCGGCTGAGCGGCTGGCCATGCCGATCGGGCTGTATCATGACCTGGCGCTTGGGGCCGATCGGAATGGGGCCGAGGCCTGGATCTATCAATCGGTGCTGGCCTTTGGAGCGGACTGCGGCGCGCCCCCTGACCCCTTTGCGCCAGAGGGGCAGAACTGGGGTCTGCCTCCGATCAATCCTCAGGCACTGCGTGCCAGCGGCTATGAATTATTAATCCAGTTGCTGCGCCATAACTTTCGGTTAGGCGGGGCTATTCGACTGGACCATGTGATGGCCTTCTGTCGTCTCTTCTGGATTCCGCGCGGGAGGCCTGCATCGGAGGGTACCTATGTGCAGTACCCCTTCGATGACCTGTTGGCGATCGTGGCATTGGAGAGCGTGAGATCTAAAACTTTGGTGATCGGCGAAGACCTCGGCACCGTGCCAGATTGGGTCAGGGAACAGTTGGCGAAGGCGCGCGTGCTCTCCTATCGCGTGTTTTACTTCGAGCGTGGCTGGGACGGAGCCTGGAAGCAGCCTGGCGACTATCCGGCTCAGTCGTTGGCTGTGGCCACGACGCATGATTTGCCGACGCTTGCCGGATTTTGGTCCGGCGAGGATCTGCGAGTACGGGCGGGGTTGGGCGCCTTTGCCGATGACGCGGCGCGCCATTTGGCTTGGGAGGAGCGGCAGCGCGATAAGGTCGGCATGCTCCGTGCCCTCGATCGGGAAGGCCTTCTGCCTCAGGGCGTGACGGAAGACCTGGCCACCGCGCCAGTCATGACGGCGGATCTCTGCCGAGCGATTCATTGCTATTTGGCTCGCACACAGTCCTGTCTCGTGCTGGCGAATCTGGAGGACGGCTTGGGCGAACTGTCGCAAACCAATCTTCCCGGGACGGTCGACAGCCATCCGAACTGGACCCGTAAGTATGCGCTCCCGGTTGAGGCAATCCTCTGTGATGAGCGAATGAAACAACTGGGGGCTGTCCTGCGTTCGATCCGTCCGCTACAATGATGCCTGATATGCAGAAGCGTAGGTGTCTCCCATTTTCATGTTGAAACAAAATCGCATTGTGTTGGCGATCGCGGCGGCGGTGTTCGTGGCGATCGTCATTCTGGAAATGGCCGCTCCGGCAAATATCGTCGGGGCCTATGGTTTCGTGCTGCCGATTTTATTGGTCGCGACGGTGCGTCATCGCGGACTGATGCTGGTCACGGTGCTGGCCTGTGTCGTGGCGACCTATATGGGATTGTTGCAACCGACCAAGCCAGGGCGGTTTCAGGCGGCGGTGATCAATCGCAGTGTGGTGGCAGGCGTGCTGTTGGTCGTGGCCTATATCGGCATGACCTGGGAGGAACGCAAGGCGCGAGAAGAGGCGGCGCGCGCGGCGCTCGCCAGAGAAACGGAAAATCTTTTGAAGGCCAATACGCAATTGGTCGATGCGAAAGATCAGCTGAATCGTTCGGAGCGGCTGGCCGCGGTGGGGCAGTTGGTGGCCTCCGTCGCGCATGAGGTTGGCACGCCGCTGCACTCGATCGCCTGGCATGTGCAAGCGTTGGCGGAAGAGCCGGGTGTGACGCCTGAGATGAAGAAACGGGTGACGGTCATCGATGAGCAGCTTACGCGGGTCGTTCGGATCATTCAGGATTTATTGTCCTCCACCAGGCAGCGTCAGCCGGAGCCGAGCTGGTTGCCGGTGGGGCAGGTGATCAGTCCTGCAGCCGCGTTGATGGAGCCGGCCTTTCATGCGAAAGAGATTGCCTTGGCGGTTGAAATCCCCGGAGACCTTCCGCTCGTCTGGGCCGATGCGGAGAAGATGCACCAAGTGCTGGTCAATCTGCTGGCCAACGCCTTAGCGGCCACGCCCTCACATGGATCGGTAAGAGTGGTCGTCGGAGCCCGTGCTGCCTCAGCGGACGAACTCGATCGTGGCAGGCGGGTGGCCCAGTCGATGTCGTCCCTGGTGGTGACAGTGGCGGTGAGGGACACGGGCTGCGGCATGCCAGAGGCCGATATGCAGAAAGCCTTTGAACCGTTTTTTACAACCAAGGCGGTTGGCAAGGGGACAGGATTAGGTCTATTCTTGAGCCGCGAAACGGTGCTGGCCCATGGGGGCAGTCTGGCGCTTGAGAGCGAGATGGGCCGTGGCACCACCGTCACCATCACCTTGCCTGGATTGAAAAACGAGCCGGTTCACGCGACAGAGAGGAACTGATGCAGCCAGCGAATATTTTGGTAGCCGATGACGATGCGGTGGCGCGCGAACTGCTGGCGGATGCCTTGAAGAAGGAAGGCTATGCCGTGGAAGCCTTCGGCAGCGGAGAAGCGATCATCGCGCGTGGACGCCAGGGGCGCGTCGATCTCGTGCTGACAGATATTCGTATGGGCGCGGTCGATGGCCTGACCGTCTTGCGCGAGTTCAAGCGTATGAGCCCTGATACGGCGGTTGTGGTGTTGACCTCGTTCGGCTCTCTTGAGGGCGCGATTGAAGCGATCAAGCAGGGGGCCTACGACTATCTCGCCAAGCCCTTTAAGAAAGAAGATATCAAACTGGTAGTCAAGCGGAGCATCGACCATTGCCGGCTCGTGCGGGAAAATGCGCGGTTTCGCGAAGAGTTGAAGAGTAAAGATGAATGGTCTCCCTTGGTGGGGAGCAGCCCCGCCATGCTGGAGGTCTATAAGCTGGTGGCGCGGGTAACTGAGAGCAAGAGCACGGTATTGCTCCAGGGAGAAAGCGGGACCGGCAAGGAACTGATTGCGCGGGCGATCCATGCGAACGGGCCTCGACGGGATAAACCGTTCATTCCGGTAAATTGCGGGGCCCTGCCGGACACGCTGCTGGAATCAGAAATGTTCGGTTATGAGAAGGGGGCCTTTACCGGCGCGGTGGGCAACAAGGTCGGCCTGTTTGAAGCGGCGAACGGGGGCACGTTGTTTCTCGACGAAATCGGCGAGATGGGGCAGGCCTTGCAAGTGAAGTTGCTGCGGGTGATGCAGGATCATGAAGTCCGCCGTGTCGGCAGCACGACGTCCACCAAGGTCGATGTCCGGATCATCGCAGCGACGAATCGAGATCTTGAGCAGTTGGTCAAGGAGGGGAAGTTCCGGGACGACTTGTTTTACCGGCTCAATGTCGTGCGGATCACCTTGCCGTCGTTGGTGGAACGGCGGGAGGATATCCCGATGCTGGTCCATCACTTCTTGCAGAAATGCGCGATGGGGGCGGCGCATGCGGTGCGGGGGGTGCTGCCGGAGACGATGGCGCTGTTGACGCAGTACCGGTGGCCCGGCAATGTGCGCGAGTTGGAAAATGCCATTGAGCGGGCTGTGTCGCTGAGTCATGGTCCGCTCCTGACGCCGGATGATTTGCCCGCCACGTTGCGTCAGACCGTGCCGTCACCTCATGAAACAGCCGGGGCGATCGGTCAGAGCGATGAGGGGGGGCTGACATTGGAAGAGGTTGAGAAGCGCCATCTCGTCCGCATTCTGAAGGAAACCAAGGGGAATAAAGTCAAAGCCGCCAAGGTGCTTGGGATCGACCGCCGGACTCTGTACCGGATGGCTGAACGGTTCGGATTGGATCTTGGCGACGATGCCGAGAGCGGAGAGAAAGAATAGCAGAGAGGGTTAGCAGGATGCTCAAAAAGGCCGTCCTTGTTGTTCGTAAAAGGTGAAACGTAAAACGTGAAATGTTTCAAAGATGGAGCATTTAGCAGTCCGCCGTTTGCCTTTCACGTCTTACTTTTTACGGCTTTTGGAAACGACGCTGGCGGACTTTTTCAGCATCCTGCTAGAGGAGTTGGAGCGCGTTCTTGATCAATCGCAATTGATTCTGGGCGCTCTGCGGTTGTGCGGTCGGTGAATCTTCCCACCGGGTGAATAGCCCGTCCTTGCCTTCATACAGCACGTTTAAGCGTAGTCTGCTGCTGGACTCCGATGCCGGCGTCACCATGGCTTCTACGCGGCTTCGGCCTGTGCCGAAGCGCCAACGGAGCAACCAGTCCCAGGGGCCGCTGATTTCTTGACGGTAGCCGGTCGTCAGGTTCTGGTCATCCGTCCGGTCGACGGAGTAGCCTCCCTCGGTCAGGATCTGTATGACGGCAGTTGTCACCCGGTCGGCCGAAGCTTGGAGCGTCACGTCGACCAGGTCCGGCTCATGGGGGATGGGAGGGCCTGCACAGGCGGAGACCCAGATGATCAGGAGGGCGAGGCTGAGGAGGTGAAGCCTGCGGATCATGCGGCGGTATTGTCCTTCAAGCGATAGACGAGATGGGTATCGGTCTTCGACACACCATCGATTTCGTGAATCCGGCTCAGTACCAACTGGGTCAGCGCATCCTGGTTCTGGACTTCCACTATGACAATGATATCCGGTTTCCCCCAACAGGGGTCGATGGTCTTGATCTGCGTGATTTCGGAGAGAGCCTTGACCACATCGCTCGTCCGTCCCGGCAGGACATCGATTAGTATGTAGGCCCGATCCGACATGACCACCCCGCCGTCCACGGGAGCCTGAATGGTACAGGGTACCGTGGGACTGGCAGATTCTGGGGCACGGTAGCGGATGCCTGGCGTTTCTGTCAATGCGGAAGCGTTCTTCGATGGTTTGGAGAGAGCTGCGGCGGCAGGCTTTGTCTTCTTCATGCAGGGCCTCATTTACAGACGATGAGTCGGCGATGGTCGAGGAATCGTCCACCGTAGCGAGTAGGGAAAGTGTAGCTCTGCCCTTTCGGCGTGGCAAGGAAACATGGGAAAGCGGACGAGGGGTATGAGGATTAATGTCAGAAAGCTGTGCCTGCAGACACGAACCTATGTGATTGGTGCCCCCGACCCGAATTGAACGGGTGACCTGCGGTTTAGGAAACCGATGCTCTATCCAACTGAGCTACGGGGGCATTTCAATGTGGCAATACCTTACACGACTGAACCGATGGCCTCAAGCGCCTTTCGTGCAAGACGTGACAGGAGCAGCGCCTGATACGTCCGCTGTCGATTAATGGCGCGGAGCGCCTGGCTGTCTGGAATGGGAGCGGGCAGTCAGTTGACTGGTGAGACGAAGGCAGATTTCCCAGAGCCAGGCCTGGTAGCGACGGAATGGTGTCGAGGTGTGCGTTTGCGATATCCAGCGGCCTTGCAGCTTCTCTGAGGGCAGTAGGTTGCGACGTAGGTGCCGCCGTTTTCCTTTGAGCGAGTCCTCCCAGCACAACATCAGCAGGGCCATGAAGGGTCCCACGAGCAATTCTTGCGGCACATGCAGGACTCCGCCTCTCCATCTGAAGAGCGCCTGGCCGAGGAGCCGGCTCAGGTTTCGCGAGGGCCGGATGGCTGCCAGAAATTCTGAGGGGAGAGAGGCTTCCAACAGCTCACGGCTCAAGAGAAGGCTGAGAGAGACGGGGGTCTCGATCCTCGCTTGTTTCACTCGTTGTGTCAGTTCCTGCCAGGGCAAGTTCTGGCCATAGCGCTCCAGCAACAAAGTGATGTCGAGTAAGGATCGTATCGAGGCCAGCCCATCCTTTACGGCATGGAGGCAGGTGTAGAGGAAGAGGTCCGGGATGGCCATTGTCCAGATCGTCCGTCCTTCCCAGATGATCGGAGTAGCCGAGCGCCAGACCGCTTCGATGTCGAGTCCTGCCACATGACTTTCCCCCAGGGCCCTATGTAATTCGATCAGCACGTGTCCCGCTCGTTCATTGGTCGTGACATAGGAGACGTGGTATTCCGCTCCTTGCTCCTCATCCGCCAGTTTCGTGCAGCCTGCTTCTTCGAGGATCTGCTGGCTTGCCTCAAAATCTTGGACCTTCACCAGGAGATCGAGATCCGACGTCGGGCGCAGGGCGGAGTCTTTGTAGAGGAGATCGGCCAGGTAGAGGCCTTTCAAGGGCATGACGGGAATGCCTGCCTCGTTGAATCGGTCTAAGAGATAGAGCAGTTCGTGACTGAGGCGGAGATTCCAGGCCAGGCAGGAACGGGATCTCTCGGCCAATGTCGTTCTTGTTGTCTCGGGAATCGTGAGAGCGGGAGCCTGCTTCAGGTGATGATGGAGCAGAGGTGTGATCCCATGCCGGTCTGCCTGGTCGAGGAGTTCCGCCCAGTCCGTGGGGGAAACCAGGAGGTTGGCTAATCGTTGGCTCCGTTTCGTGCTCAGCTTCGGATGGGCCAGGCAGAGGAGTACTTCGTCTTTATGGCTCAAGGGGAAGCAGAGCCTGTCTTGCTGGTCAGATTTCATGGAGCAGATCGGCCAGGATTGCATCACGGACCGCTGGCAGGGCCGAGACGGTCTGAGGGATCGATAATTGTTTGACGGGAACTTGGTCCACGAGCCGTTCGATAAAGCAGAACTGCCTGGCCAGCATCGTTTTGTCTCTGATGTCCAGTCGGAAGAGGCAGGAGAGGAGTTCCATGAAGGCGTGGCGCGGCTGGAATGGCCGGAGACTGATCGCTGCTGCCTTGTTGCGAGCTTCAGGGGCTTCGGGTGGCGAGAGGATGTAGAGCCGAGTGAGTGGGAGTGGCTCAGTTGGAAAGGCCTGGCTTTGGTTTGGGAGAAGCAAACGATGCTTTGCTGTGTAATGGGCCACTGAGCTGAGGTGGCCTGGATCGAGAGAGAGACTTTGGGCGACATCGTCCCAGAGCCGGAGCCCTGGATAGCCTGGCACTGCGACGATCCTGCCCTCCTGTTCCTTGAGCACGAGACAATCGTCGCTGATCACCGGATAGCCAGCGAGCAGGAAGCTGGCGGCCAGCGTGGACTTGCCGACGCCGGCCGGTCCGGCGAAGGCGCAGATGCCTTGAGGCGTCAGCACGGCTGTGGCATGGAGTGCATCCTGTCCTCGTAGATTGAGCACCAATGGGAGCACTTGGTTTAAGAGGATGTGATGCAGCGTCTCCGGCGGCGTCTCGTGGCTGGCCAGCGCGACGACATCCGTTCCCTGCCGGTCCACCAGGAAATCTGCTAGGTCATGCAAGCGGAGAAGATAGCCTGGCTTGCCTCCGAGCAGGGCCTGCTCTTCGATGTCTGCGCAAGATAACCAAGGCTCCTCGCCCGGCAATGCCATGGTGAGGAACCAGGAGGAGGGGCAGAGGGACTGAGTCGACTCAGGAAGAAAACGGACGCGGATGTCCCAGCCATCGGCAGGGTTTAGACCTTCAGTGGGAGCCAGCTCCAAGAGCGGTACGTCGCTGCCCAGGGTGATGCCGCTGACTTGGTAGCAGAGGAGTTGGGATGGCCGATCCAGCGAGAGGGTCATAGGGTATTGCGGGTCGTGACTTCGGTAACGAATTTCGCTGCTTCATCGAGGCTGCGGAACAGTGTTGAATGGCGCCGGTAGGTTTCGCGCTCGATTTCCGCGAGAGTGCTCTTGCCATTACAGAGTTCCAGGACTGTTCGTCTGGCGTCGCCCCTGGGGGTGAGGATCGGGACGAAATCAGGCTTGGCTTTCTGTAACGATTCCTTCGATAGGAGCATGCCGTGGAAGGTCGAATGGGAGAAGCTGGCCTTGATGACGTCTCCGGTGGCTCCCAGTACAGCCACGTTCCAGGTGATCACCATGTCAGTCGGCAGGATGTTCATGGTGATGAGGATGCGGTCACCGAGGACGACAGGGACCGGCTGGTCGATGGGGAAAAACATGTTCTGGCGATCGATCCTGTTTTCGCTCAGGGGCGAGTTGGTCAGCGTGATCGATGGAGACAAAGTTGCTGAAAACCATCCACCAATTCCATGAAGAGTCCCAGGTCGGGAGACCGTCGCAGTCGCCGTCAGACCCAGGAAGGACGGGGGCGCATTGGAGGCGGCGAGGGAAGCCAGGATCGCCGGGTCACCTAGGAGTTGGTCAGGGGTGAAGGTGGCCGGGTAGCTGCTATTGACCGCGAGGGCTCTGACCGGACGAAAGTCGAATTCTGCTGGGGCCGTATTCCAGAACTCGACCTGGTCTCGCAGCTGTTGCGCGTCGATCGGTGCGACGACTAGGTCGATTCGCGAAGGAATCGTGATTCCGCCTGGCTTGAGAAATCGAGTTCGCGCATCACGGAAATATTCAAAGAGACCTGCTTCGAAACCGAAACAGCCGATCTGGTCGGCGACGACGACATCCGCCAGTTCCGGGGGCGAGGCTTGGGCGGACAGCTCGTTGATGAACTGGGTTCGATCGCTGCATCCATTGGCTGCGCAGATGTCTCTGGTGAGCTGGATCAGGCCGGTGCTCTCGATCGAGTAGACGCGTGCAGCGCCGGCTCGGCAGGCGAGCAGGCCTAGAATGCCGGTTCCTGCACCAAGGTCCACGACGACGTCGCCAGGCTTGATGACTTCCTGAATGGCAGCACGAAAGGCGGCTAGGCGAGCCAGATCGGAGAGGTACTGGCGGTGTTCATCCAGGATGAGCGACAAGAAGCGGCCTCATAGGGTGACTGGTGAATTGGATCATTTATCCTGCTTCTGTGTGAACATGAGCATGCCAGACCTTCCGTCCGCTTTTGATCCCTCCTTCTCTTCCGTGAGCTTGGCCACGTTTCCGTATTCTGTCAGGGTGGGGGAGCGATAGGGTTTTTTCTTGTCGGTCGGGACTGGTTCTTGAGCCATGGCACGTTCCTCCTTTGTGTATTTTACGATAAGAGATTACGCCAATTGGGCTGCAGGCTTCCAGTGAAGAGCTGTCTCTTCCGATGAACGGTCGCGGTCTGCCATATGTCTAAGCCACAGTTCGATTCCGATGACCATCCAGAGAGACCAGAGGCCGGATGGGGCTGAGTCAGGATTATTGGTTGCCCCGGCTTCTATGTTGGAATAGGCCTGCCGAATCTTGTCTGCATCGACCCAGCCCATGGCCGTGATCTGTAACGAGTCGAAGAAATGGCTGCCTCCAAGGGTGCGCAAAGCCTGGAGGAAGACGGTGGAGAATTCCGCCTTAGTCGTTCGTTGTCGCACGGTTTCTGGGAGGATGCCTCGCATCGCCTGGCGGAGGAGATATTTGGTTTGCTGGCCTCGCCAACGTTGGTCTTCCGGCAACGATACGGCAAATTCGGCGAGCCGACGGTCCGCAAAGGGATGCCGTTCTTCCAGTGCGAACCAGGAGGCCGCACGGTCTTCGATTTCGAACATATGGGGCCACCAGCCGCTCTTGAGGGTCAGGGCAATGTCTGCTTGCGCCAGGCTCGCGCAGGAACTCCGGTCCGGCTCCAGTTGGATCCGGTCGCGCAAATGAATCCTTCTGGCAAAATCTGGGTTGAGCCAGGAGAGAAGTCCATGACGTCCCAGTCCCTGCCTGATGATTTGGCGCATGGCTTGAGGAAACAGTGGCCAGAGGCCATAGCGCAGGGCCATGTCGAAGGTGTCGAGAAAGCCTGTTGCGCCAAAGTCATTCCGGAGCCGGCGATGTAAAGTTTGAAGCTTTCCTTGGCGAAGGAGGTCTCCTGCTCCGAGATAGCTGCCGGTCAGCCATTCGTCTCCGCCTGTTCCGGTCAGGAGCACCCGAACCCCGCGATCCCTGGCGAGGGCTCTCAAGGGGTTCCCCATAGTTCCATTCGGATAACCGGGAAAGTCGCGGTCTCGCTTGGCGCATTCAACAAATGATGCCTCCGGTTCTGCTTCCAGGCAGATCGTGTTCGAGGGGATATCCCACTGTTGGACTATGTCCTGGATATAGGGGCTTTCATCGCAGGCCAGTCCTGGAAAGAGCAGAGAGAATGTTTCCAGGCCCTGAGTGGCCAGTCCGTTTTTCTTGAGAGAGGCTGCGAGGCAGACGACCGAGGAGGAGTCGAGCCCTCCGCTCAGGTAACAGCCGACAGACTTGTGGCTCCGCAGACGGCAGCGGACCGATTCCGTTAAGAGGGCCAGAAAATGATCGCGATAGGCTTCGTCGTTTCCATAATGGAGCTCTTTGGAGGAATCGAAGTCCCAGTATCTGGTCACCCGGAACCGGCCAGGACTCACGGTGAGGCAATGACCGGGCGGAAGGCGCAAGAGATGGCGGTAGAGGGTTTCTTCCTGGCTGGTGATCTGGCAGGCCAGGTATTCTCCGATCATGCCTTCGTTCAGCTCAGGTTGGACCTCGGCATGGTCGAGCAGGGGGCGGAGCTCAGAGGCGAAGAGGAAGGTCCGGTCATTGGCGAAATAATAGAAGGGTCTGATTCCCATCTGATCTCTAGCACAGAAGAGTTCGTGTTTGGTGGCGTCCCAGATGGCGAAGGCAAAGTCGCCCAGGAGATGGATCGGGCAATCGTTTCCCCAACATTGGTAGGCACGCAGCACCAGTTCGGCATCGGTGTCGCTACGCATGGTTGCGCCATGAGACTCAAGAGCTGTTCGTAGTTCGTCCCGGTTGTCGATCCGGCCATCCAGCGTGAGGCAGAGGGCGCCCTCACAGAGAGGCTGCCGTTCGAAGAGCGATTCAGGGGTGGTCTGAAGCATGGCATGGCCCAAGCTGACCGGCCCGTCAAGCCAACAGGTCAGCCCGTCCGGTCCACGGTGCGCGAGGCGGTTCGTCATGCGTCTGATCACGAGAGGCTCTGCCGGTTTGCCATTCAGATTGTAGCTGCCGACGATGCCGCTCATAGAGTCCTCAGAACCGGAGTACAGGCACGAAGGTTCGGTTCAGCTCGTGACCTGCATCGATGGCGAGTCCTTGCTGTTCGATCCAGGCATGACTCTGAAGCAAGTCTCCATTCTTTGCGACGCCGATCAGCAACTCGGCCGGTTCTTGCCTGGCGCGGAGCAACCAGAAACGCAGCAGCGATCGGCTGAGGCAGCAACCGGGCCCCTGGACGACCCTGGCAGCTAATCCGGTCAGGCGGACGAGTTCGTCCAGATCGTGCAGTCGATTGCCAATTTGCAGGAAGGCGATCCAAGGGTGGCGGGCTGATCGGTCGAGGAATCGGATAATGTCAGGGAGCGGGGCGAGCTTGACTGCCATGGCGATCGCGAGGGCCGACAAGACGAGCGGTGGAAGCCAGAGCCAGTCTCTGAGCGAAAGGTCAGTGAGCCGCTGGAGTTTCTGTCTGATCAATTACGACGAGTCCTTTGTCGGTCAGTTGCTGGAGGAGCCGTGTGAGATCGCTTCGGAGTCGCGGTTCGTCAACCTCATACTCGGGCAACAGGGCCGTGACGATGTTCTCCAACGTTCCCTGTGAGCCGATCAGGTGCCAGCATTTCGTGCCGACCTCATCGAGCCCGAAGTAGGTGCCGGTGGCCAGGTTCAATAAGACTCCCTCGCCTGACAGATCTCGAAAGACGACATCGCTAGGGATGCGGATATTCATGGGCCGGTGCCTTTGTCTGACTGCCGAGGGGGCTGGATATCTGTCTCTAAGGACAGAAGAGTCGTGACACGTCGCTGTGGTCAAGGTATCGATTGGTCGAATAGTTGTCAAGAAGGAGGGGGCTCGGCTCGGAAAATTCTTGACTTCCCCTGGGCTTCATTTCTAAATGCTATACAGTCAGGAGGGGTGTGATGCGATCTCGACGGCGCACAAGTGAACTCAAACGGAATGTGAAATTTTTGAGCGGCATTGTCGTGGTGTCCGCAGCCGTGGGGATGGGCATTGCGGTTTCAACTCAGGGGCTTGAGACCATGATGCACCGCGTATCCTTGGGGTTTAAGGCCATGGATAACCCCACGCAATTGTCGGCCGATGAAAAAGCGGAAGTGAGGAAGTTGGTCAAGGATAAGGCTTCCGCCATGAAGCAATATGAAAGCCTGGCGCCGGACCAGAAAGAACAGGCCAAACAGCAGTTCAATAGTTTGAGTGAAGCCGAAAAGAAGAAGTATCGAGAAATGCTTGGCAAGTAAGATTCCCTTCAAGGGCCAATGAAGGCCTTTCGCGTCCTTGCTCCCTCATCATGCTTGTGTGTTCCTGCCGAGTGGCTCGTTCGGTGCCTTCAACAACGGTCGCTGATAGGGGTTTCCGTTCTGGGTGGAGCGTGAACGTTGGTGAAGTCGGTTCCGTGCTTGCTGCAGGTTGTCAGTCCTGGATCGAGGGGCGTGGGTGGGTGGGTGGGTGGGTAAACCCATCTGCACAATGGAAATATTTCGACAGAATTGTTTGACAAATCAAAACGTTGCAAGCATAGTCTGAAAAATAAAGTAGTGACCGTTTTACGCTGGGGCAATCTGTGCATTATGAAGCGTATTGGGGGTTGAAAACCGCCCCTTTTGAAAATGTGCCGGACTCGACATTTTATTTCCCCTCACGGAAACATGAGGAGGGGTTGCAGCGACTGCTTTATGGTGTGGAGGCACGGAAAGGTGCGGTGTTGCTGACCGGGGAAGTTGGATGTGGAAAGACCACATTAAGCCGTTTGTTTGTCCAGCGTCTTGCACATGATCGGTACGATGTCGCCCTCATTGCCAATCCCTCCATGGATTCTCAGGATTTCCTGGGAGAGGTCCTCTATCAATTGGGTGTCACGGCGACTGACAATAAATTAGACCGGCTCCACCAACTCAACGAGCATCTACTGGACAACCTGCGGCGTGAAAAAGAAACGGTTCTGATTATTGACGAGGCCCAAACGGTCAAGGACGACGTAGTCTTTGAAGAATTGCGCCTGTTGTTGAACTTTCAGATGAACGACCGGTTTCTTCTGACCTTGATTCTGATCGGACAACCGGAGCTGAATGGCAGAATCAACGCGATTGAGCCGTTTGCCCAGAGAGTGGCGATCCGATTCCATTTGACGGCCTTCGATTTAGAGGAAACCATCCGCTATGTCGAGTATCGTCTTAAGCTGGCCGGGGGGGGAGCAGCGTCCGATTTTTTCAAGCGAGGCGGTCGAGTTGCTGTTCCAGAGCTCCAAGGGAGTCCCACGGGTAATTAATACGCTGGCTGACTTGTCCCTTCTGAGCGGCTTTCTGGAAAGAAAAGCCCAGGTCGATGCCGCAGTCGTGACACGTGTCACTGCGGACTTTACGCGAGGAGGGGCAGGGTAGTGAGACTCTCTGATCTGATTAGAGGGGGAAACGTCCCTCCGAAAGAACCGGAGGGGAAGTCTCCGGCTTCAGAGGCGCCCCCGGAGCCTATTCACCTGCGTACCCTAAATGAACGGGTGCAACCTGAGGCGCCGAAGTCGGAAATTCCGTCTCAGCCGTCGGTCCCAACAAGCACAGGAGCCCTGGAGGCGCCTCGTTCCCTGTTGATCGCGGAAGTGCTGGAAGAGTCAGTTCCACCGGTGCAAGCTCCAGCGCCGGTCGCCATACAGCCGGCTGTCGACTGGTACATCAAGGCGGAGGCGGCACTGCTGGTGGTTACCAAGTCCATCCGCATGCAGCAGCCGTTTTCTCTCGGTGATCTTCCTGCGATTGCCAGTGGCATGGCCACGTCTCTTGTTCAAGATGACACGCTCATGGTGCGAGCCATTTCCCATCAGAGCGGTCCGTCGCTTGTCGGCAATCTGGTTCATACTGCCATCTTTGCCCTCAAGATCGGTATGGGCATGGGCTATCGATCGGATGAGCTCTCGCGGCTGGCGTTGGCATCGCTGGTGCACGATTTAGGCATGTTCCTTTTGCCTGAGCAGATGCTGGATGAGGCAGGCCGATGGTCGAAGGATCGAATCGACTTGCTCCATAATCATCCGGTGCAGGGTGCGGAGTTGTTGCGACGGGCGGCGCCGGATGCGCTATGGATCTCCGAGATCGTGATGCAGGAACATGAACGGCTGGACGGCACCGGTTATCCAAAGGGATTGAAGGGACCCCAGATTCATGAGATGGCATTGGTTATCGGGATGGCGGACGTGCTCGACGCGATGTTGCGGACTAGATTGAATCGGAAAGCCATGTTGCCGCACGAAGCGGTCCGCCTCCTCCTTTCTCGTGAGCGGGCGGGCTTTCCGACAAGGGCTTTTAAGAGCCTCCTCAATCAATTTTCACTGTTTCCGTCCGGTACCTGGGTCAAACTGTCATCGGGCGATATCGGATCAGTTGTGCAGTCGAATCCACGATTCCCGCTCCGTCCCATCGTGAAGGTCGTGATTGATCAGGTTGGACTGCGCCTGCGTGAGCCCAGGGAAATCGATCTCTGCAAGACTCCGCTCATCAGCGTCCTCGAGATTGTGGACAAACTCTAGAGGGCCATGGGAATGCGTGACTTGCCTCAACGAACGGAATCGACTGGCAGGTTCTTGATGGCGGAGAAAGAGCCAGCTGGAATGTCTGCCCTCGCAGGGCTCGGACGAGTAGCCATTTCGTTGTTGCTGGGCCTCTCTGCTGGTTGTGCGAATCCGTCTCAGCCAGAGAAGGGGATCGCAGAAAGTCTTGGCGCTGACGGGACTTTGCCCCCTATAGTAGCCAAGCAGGACCCGGATACGATTATCGAGCCAGGCGATACGCTTGAAATCATTGTGCGACGTGGCGCGGGCGAGGAGAAGTATGCGGCGACGGTGCTAACAAGCGGGGTGATCACCGTCTCCTTCCAGGACATTAACGTCCGTGGACTGACAGAGGTTGAAGCGGAAGCCCGTGTCTCCAAGGAATTGTCCGCCGTAATTAAAAATCCTCGTGTCCAAGTCAGGCTGGCTCAAAAGCGCATACAGAAACCGAAAAATTTTTACATTTTCGGCGAGGTCAAGGCGGCGGGAAAACAGGTGATGGAACGAGATGCGACCCTTCTGCATGCGTTGGGGCAGGCAGGAGGCTATACGGATGTGGCGGCTCTTGACAGGGTGATTATCATTTCGAGACCCAAGTCTTCTGCGGAAAACCCCGTGATTCGGGTGGCCAATGTGCAGCGATTTTTGAAGGAAGGGGATCTGAGGGAGGACCTTCCGCTGAATGATAACGATGTGATTTTTGTCCCCAGGGATAAGATCGGCGATTGGAACCATTACTACACCAAGGCCGTTATGCCGGTTTTAAACTCTTTGCTCCAGGCCACCAGTGCGGTGTTTATCGGCAAGACCCTCCAGGTGCTGTTTGCCACACCGAGTCCAAGCTCACAGACCGCGGTGGGGGTCGGTTGTTGGATCGCCCGAGTGCTCTATGGCGCCCATGCCTGGCAGGTGCCGGTCTTGCGTTGGTACATATGGGGGCCCTTTTCTGAGCATTGGTATGGTCGGCTGTTCGCCGACCTCTATCTGCAATATGGGGAGAGAGTGGCGCATCTCCTGCGTCAACATCCAGGACTGCAGACCCTCGTGAAGCCTCTGTTCGATCGCTTTCTCGAAGCGGCAATCTCAACTGCTCGTGAAGGGCCAGGGGCAGGGGCGGATGGCTCAGTTTTCGCACCTCTGGTCTCTTACCTCTCGTCTCGTACCTGATCTCTATGGCTCAATCCGATCTCAATCTCATCGATTTTTGGCTGATCGTTCGGAAACGGAAAGCGATAGTGCTGTTTACTATGGCGCTGGTCTCCGTGTTCACAGCGATCATGCCCTACCTGGTTGGGCCTGACCCCACATTTAAGACCTCAGCGCGCGTCCGCTATGAGCGATCGACGACCGCCACGGGCCTGCTTCAAGAAACGGTTTCTGTGTCCGAAGGCAACGATATCGCCACGCAAGCCGAGGTGATCCGCAGTTTTCCGGTGATGAAACGGGTTGCCAAACAGTTGGGGCTCATTGCGCAGAATCTCGATGAGCAAACGATTGAGAAAGCCATCGAGGAGAAAAGCGTCCAGCAGTCTCCTGAATTCCTGACCGTCATTTATGGCCTCCAAAGCAAGATTGAGGCGACGCAGGAAGGCACTACCAACATCATTAAGGTCACGGCGACCGCCGATGATCCGAAGAAGGCCGAGCGGTATGCAACCTTGACCGCCGAAGCCTATCGAGAAGAAAATATCTACAACCGGAATCGGCAAGTGATCGAGGCCAGGCGGTTTGTGGAGGGGCAACTTCAGGCATTGGAAGTCAGCCTGCGCGAGGCCGAGCAGGCACTGACGTCCTTCAAGGAGCAAGAGGGGCAGGTCTTCGTCACAGAAGAGGCCAGGGAGGCGCTCATCCAGTACCAGCAGTTGGAGGCGCAGCAGGAAAAATTGCTCCGGGTCAAAAAAGAGGTGCTCAACCAGCTGGAGTCGCTCAAAAAGGTCGGAGCGATCGGTACGACGTCCAATCGGGTTTATTCCGATGAGGTCGAGGCGCTGATCAGTACGTTGAATAGGCGGATGGTGGATCTCACGCAGGAGCGGAATAATTTACTGATTAACTATACGCCCGAACATGCCCTAGTCAAGGAATTGGACCGCAAGGTCAAGAACGTCAAGGAGGAAATGATCCGGGAACTTGAGGGCAAGCTCGGCACGTTTTCGGAGCGAGAACAGGCGATCCAGGAATCCATTGTTCGCTATAAGGATCGCTACCTGAGTCTCCCGCAGGCGGCGATCCGGTTATCGAGGCTGGAACGGGATGTCCTGGTGAACAGTAATTTGTACGCCGCGCTGAAGTCCAAACATCAGGAGTTCATGATCAAGGGGGCTGAGCGGATCGAAGAGGTTTCGATCATCGAGCCGGCGGTTGAGCCGACCCGGCCGATCAATGCGCCCAACCTTCCCGTGAATGCGTTCGTGGGGTTGTTGATGGGCGCCTTGGTGGGCCTCGTAGCGGCCTTTCTGAAAGAATCGTTGGATACATCCATCGGGACGATCGAGGAGGTCGAGGCCTATCTCAAGGTGCCGGTACTGGGCGTGATCCCCCGCGTCGATCGAAAGGAGATCGAGCGGGACATTCAGCAGGGGTTCAAGGAGAAATTGGCGTCCGAGACGATGGATCTGTACTGCCATCTCGTCAGTTTATTCGATCCACAATCTCCCTTGGCGGAAGGGTATCGGTCGTTGCGCACGGTGATCGAGTTTACCGGCGTAGCGCAAGGGCGGAAGGTTCTGGCCTTTGTCAGCGCCGGGGCACAGGAAGGAAAGTCCACCAGCGCGGTTAATCTAGCCATTTCGCTGGCGCAGGACGGGAAGCGCGTATTGCTGGTGGACGCGGACCTTCGGAAGCCGATCCTTCATGAACGGCTGGGATTGGAGCAGGTTCCCGGCCTCAGCGAAGTGTTGCTGGGTGCCGTGCCCTATACCGAAGCGATTCGGACCGTGACGGATTTGATACTGGGGAAATTGGGGGTGGACACGGTGATCAATGCGCCGGGTCTCGACAATCTGAACATCTTGACGTCGGGACGGCGACCAGAGAACCCTGCCGAATTTATGAATTCGCCGAGGCTCAAGGAATTGATCGCGACGGTGAAAGCGGAGTACGACGTCACGATCTTCGATTGTCCGCCGATTCTGCCGGTGACCGATGGTGTCACGCTCGGCTCAAAGGTAGACGGCGTCGTGATTGTCTATCAAGTCGGCAAGGTCGGGCGCAATGCGCTCAAGCGGGCCAAGTCGCTGCTGGAAAATGCCAACGCGACGGTGCTCGGGATCGTCTTGAGCAACGTCAGTGCGGAGCTGACTCCCGATTACGAGGCATATGGGGCCCGGTACAAATAAGCTGTCGGGGTTGGCGGGTAATCCGAAGTCGCTCCGAGTGGTTCCTTGCCAGATCTGACGAGGTCTTGCTGACTATGAGTAAGCTGCAGATCGGACCGGTCCAGTTGCTCCTGCTCGTCCTGCTGGCGGTCGCCTTTTCGCTGGGCGTGAATGCCGGCCAGTCCAAGATCCTTCTGGGAGGTGTTGCGGCCTGTGCCCTGTTGCTCGCAGCGTTTCTTTCCACCACCATAAGCCTCTATCTACTCGTCTTTTCCATGCTCCTCGGTCCGGAGATCATGTTTGGAGGCGGGGCCTCTGACACGACAGTCGGACGTGGCACGACGTTCCGCTTTGACGATCTTTTGCTGGTCGTCATTGGATTCGTCTGGCTGGTTAAAGCGGCGATCCAAAAAGGCGTGGCACCGGTCAAACATACCCCGCTGAATGGGCGGATGATGTTTTATGTTGCGGCCTGCGTGTTAGCGACGATGATCGGCGTAGTGGCGGGGCGAGTGAAGCCGCTCAACGGATTTTTCTTTAATTTGAAGTACTTCGAATATTTCTTCCTCTATTTTATGGTGGTGAATGCGACTCGTACGAGAAGTCAGGCGCAAGGGCTGGTTGTCGCGAGCCTGGTGACCTGTTTTCTGGTGTCGCTCTATGCGATCGCGCAGCTTGCCGGTGGGGAGCGGGCGTCGGCTCCGTTCGAGGGTGAGGTGGGGGAGCCGAATACGCTCGGTGGCTACCTCGTGTTTATGCTGGCCATCGTATTAGGGCTTATCCTGACGCCAGGGGCGGTGCAACGGAAGTGGCCATTCATTATGCTTCTAGGCATCGGAACTCTTGCGCTCATGGCAACCCTGTCACGCGCGTCATTTTTAGCGGCCGGGGTGGTGCTGTTAGCCGTTCTAGGGTACGCCAGTTACCGAAAGCCGTTACTCTTTGCGTTGTTTCTCGCCGTGATCGTGTCCACTCCGGTCTGGGCTCCCGATGTCGTCAAACAACGCATCATGTTCACCTTTACCCAGGCATCTGAGAAGGGACAGGTCAAAGTAGGCCGTTTGAAGATCGACACCTCCACGTCGGATCGTTTGCGGTCGTGGCAGAGATCGTTCGAATGGTGGAAACAGTCGCCAGTTTTTGGCGGTGGCATCACCGGCGCGCCATTTATGGATGCCATGTACCCACGGATTCTTGTTGAAACCGGTATGGTGGGCTTGCTGGCCTTTGGCGCTCTCATCTGGGGTCTCTATCGAGCGGTGAGGCGGGTTTATCTGCAGGCTCACGATCCGGCTGTTCGGGGGCTTGCCTTTGGATTTTTGCTCGGCTTGCTTGGCTTAATGGTGCATGCGGTCGGGTCCAATACCTTCGTCATTGTGCGGATCATGGAGCCGTTTTGGATGTTTGCCGCGCTGCTCATCGTGGCGCCTTTCTTAGCTGAGGAAGGGCAGGCCTCGGAGAGCGACGAACAGGCTCATTCCTCCTCCGCGATGCAGCGTTTTTCATCGGGGCGACCAGGATTGGTTTGATTTCTGAATCCTCTAACATTCAGTGCGCTGGTGTGCGGCCGTCGTTGTTTCCTTGTGTAGGCCACTCAGGGCAGTAACGACAATATGCAAAAGGATATGGTCTTGTGACGGTTGTAGAGTTTGCCAGAGGGCTGATCCACCGCTATCCGTTCAGGATGTGGCTGATTGTGTCTGCTGGAATTGCCTCTAATTTGCTGGAAGGGGTTGGGCTGGCGTTGCTGGCACCCATGTTTTCATTGGCAGGCATGGAAACAACCGGGACGCCGGGGCCGCCCTCCAAGATACTGGGGTGGTTCCAACAGGCAACGCAGGCGGTCGGGTTTTCCCCGACGCTTGGGGGTGTGCTGATAGTCCTGTTGGCCATATTTTTCCTGCAGAGCCTCGTGGTCATTCTCAATGAACGACTGGTCAATAGTACACGTTTTCAGTATGCCGGTTTCCTCAGAAGCACCTTGTATGAAGCTATTCTTACTGCGCGCTGGGAGTTTATCGCGAAGCAGAAGACCGGAATTCTGACGAATGCACTCACTCTGGATCCTATAAGAGCTGCTGCCGCATTTTTGAATCTAATGGCCTTGGTGCGCGAGTGCGTGGCGGTTCTCATTTACGTCTCGCTGGCCCTCATTTTTTCGTGGCAAATGGCCGTGGTTGCGGTTGGGATTGCCGGGGCAGGCCTGTATCTCTTCCGCGCGCGTGTGGCTAAGGGGCAGGAATACGGGGCGGAAACGACCCTGGCGTATGCACGCGTGCAGGAAGAGGCGGTTGAAAAACTGGCTAGCGCGAAATTGGTGAAAGGTTTCGGGGGCGTTAGTGATGCTGCCGATCGGTTCGCCAAGGCTGTGCAGGCGTTGGCGAATGTGCAAATTCGAGATTCCAGAAATCGCACGATGGTGGGTGCCTTGTATCAGCCCCTGACGGCGACGCTACTCCTGGCTGGCTTGTACGCCGCTCTGACTGTTTTCAAGATGCCGATGTCCGACATCATGGTGTTGCTCATCATCGTATTTCGTCTGACACCGAGGGTGTCTGACCTCCAGATGACTATGCACGAGATATTGTCGCTGCTTCCCAGTGTGGCGCATGTGGCCGATCTAACCAGTCTTGCACAAGAGCATCGTGAACGGAATGGGGGGGTGCCTTTTCACGGAATTCAGCAGGGATTTCGTGTCGATGACGCGTGGTTTGCCTATGAGAATAAGGCTCCGGTTCTTCGTGGTGTGACGTTAGAGGTGCGGAAGGGAGAAACGATTGCGATCGTGGGGCCTTCCGGGAGCGGGAAGACGACGATGATTGACTTGCTCATGGGATTTATCCGTCCCACGCAGGGGGACGTGTTGGTGGACGGAGTGCCCTTGCATCAGCTGAATGTGAATGACTGGCATCGGCAGTGCGGTTACGTGCCGCAGGAAGTCAGTTTGTTCAATGAGACGATACGGGAAAATTTATTGTGGGGGAAGCCGACCGCAACAGCTGAAGAGGTTGAAGCGGCCGTCAGACTGTCCCATGCAGACGAGTTTATTCAACGGCTGCCGCAGGGCTACGAAACCGTTGTGGGAAGTCGGGGGGTATTGCTCTCGGGGGGGCAGCGCCAGCGCCTTGCTCTCGCGCGGGCATTGATCCGGAAGCCAGCGCTCCTGATCCTGGACGAGGCTACCAGTTCGTTGGATACCGAATCTGAGTTCATGATCCAGAAGACGCTTGAGACGCTGGCCCGAAGTATGAGTGTTGTCATCGTGGCCCATCGCCTTGCGACCATTCAGCGGGCTGATCGGATTTATGTGATGGAGCAGGGGCGTATTGTGGAGTCGGGCTCGTGGACTGAGCTCACGCGCGCCCAGGGACGATTCAACGAATTGCGTCAGCTGCAGGCGTTGACATGAGAAGCGCTGAGGCTGGCATTGCCGAACAAGGGCACACGTACCGATGAAATGCTTGGTGGTCAATATCATGCCCCATGGCCCGGCATATCATTTCGAGCCGGATGTGCGTCCCGATATAGCTTGGGAGAAACCTGACGGAACCTGGGTGGGCTTTTGGCCGCGTGAGTGGCCGGATCTGCTTGGGGAGGCAGTGCTGAAATGCAGCGATGCCTATGAATGGGAAGTGTGGCAGCCTGACCTCCGCGCGGATGAGGTCTATTCCAGGACATTAGAAACGGGTGTCACGCATCGGCTCTTTCCCGCCAAGAAGCAGGACTATCGACTGGGAATCAGGTCTCAGGCCGGCATCTATTCCGAAGCGATGCTGGCCCGCCTTGCCGAGGCGAGTGCTCTTCCCATGATCCTTCACCTGCACGGTTTCCGCATTCCTTTTTATGGCGAGATGATTGTGCGCTGTGGAGGTAAGAAGCGGTGTCCAATTTTTATCATCGGCCATGGGATGTCGATTGTGCCGATGAGTGAAATGCGAGGCTTGCACAGGCCTCTGACCTATGCCTGCCTCCTTCTGGAACAGCAAAAGCTCGTGCGACAGCTTCGGAATGTTGACGTCATATCCGCTCAGTCTGAATTTGCCAGGCGCGAGACCCAAAAGGTTTTCCGCGGGCGGACAGAACTGTTGACGATGGGGTGCGATTTCGATTTCTGGGTTCCTGTGCCGTCGATCGAGCGAAAGCAGGCGGCGAGGCAGACTCTGGGGGTTCGTTCGTCGAGCATGGTATTTTTGGCCACCGGCAACTTCGTTTCATTGAAGCAATTCGACCGGTTGTTGGAGGTGTTCAGTCGTTTGCCGAAGCCACACGATTTTGTACTACTGATCGCGGGACACGGAGATCGGGCGAGTACCGAGCGGCTGGAGGCCTTGAGCCGCTCGATGGCTGCCGAGGGGAAAGCGATTCTCCATCCGTACGTGGCAGGAGCAGCGCTCAGAGATTTGTACTGGGCTTCAGATGTCTATCTGTCGGTTTCCACGGGGGAAGGCGCGTCGGTGTCCGTGATGAAGGCCATGGCCTGCGGATTGGCTGTTCTCTCCACGCCTGTTGGTGAAACGTCAGAACGGATGCGCCGATATGGGGTCGGCAAACTGGTTCCCGTTGACCGGTACGACGAATGGAAAATAGCGATCGAGGGGATTCTCGACAAGGGACTGCCGCCAGCGCTGGATCGGGCCGTTGCGCAGGAAGCCTACGATTGGCCACAAGTAGCCAGGCGGTTCATTTCCGTCTATGAGGATCTGTGCAAGGAGTACTTTGGTTCTCAGGTCGGCTCCCATGTCTGACCCACGGGTGTGCATCATTATCCTGCACCTTGATAGTCAGGCGGCTTTGTTGGCCTGTCTCCGATCTTGCCGAGCGATTCAGTACAAGAATTATGAGATTGTCATCGTCGAAAATGGGTCCAGCGTGGCGCTCGATCTTGAGGTGCTTAGAGATTGTGCCGGTCGGACACCGATCGTGATTCGCAGCCCGGTCAATCTTGGATTTTCAGGCGGCAACAATCTTGGCGTCCGGGCGGCCCTAGATCGAGAAGCGGATTATGTCTTGTTGCTAAATGACGATACCGAGGTGGCACCTGAGTTCTTGAACGTCTTGGTGCAGGTAGGGGAGCAAGACGAATCAATTGGTGCACTAGGACCTACCATTTATTATTTTGATGATTCGAAAAGAATATGGTTTGCTGGAGGGCGTTTTGACGCTCGACTTTGCCAGGTGCATGCGCCGCGGTCCGGCGAGTTGGATGAAGAGGGGCAGCCAGAGTTGATTGAATCGGATTGGCTCACAGGATGCTGTTTATTGATTAAGCGGCAGGCTTTCGAGAAAGCTGGTTTGCTGGACGAGAGATTCTTTCTTTATTGGGAAGATACAGACTGGGGGCTGCGCCTCCATAGGTCTGGCTTGCGAACAGTAGTCGTGCCGTCCGCACATATATGGCACAAGGTCTCCTCATCGACCGGCGGGACTGAGTCGGCGCTGAAGGCCTACCATAAAATACGAAGCCATTTGCTTTTTGCGCAACTCCACGCGCCGCATGCCATGTTTGCGTTGCAGTGGAGGGTCCTGCGCGATATCGTCTGGCTGGTGGTGAAGTCCAGGCAGCCGGATCGAGCAAAAAAGGCTCGGGCGTATGCCGCCGCGATCATGGATTACCATGCCGGACGAACAGATCGAGGGCCCCAGTGGCTGTGGCCGCAAGGATGACCGTGTTTAAAGACCTTTATGAGCAGTACTGGGCAGACCCGCAGCATGGAAGGGGTGCGAGCTGCAGTGCCGGACCGAACGAGATTCTCGAGTCGGTTGAGGCTGTGCTGGGCACTGGGGGTGGGTTGCTGGATGTTGGATGCGGGGCAGGCTCGGTAGCCGACCTAGCTCGTGCCAGCTTTCAACGGGTCTGTGGCTGTGATCTGTCTGTCCATGCCTTGCGCCACGCAAGGCAGCGGGGGATGGCGGTCGCGTGCGTAGATCTTAATGCCGGGGTGCTTCCCTACCGGGACAGCTCCTTCGATTGTGTGACGTGCCTGGAGGTCATCGAGCATGTGGTCGATCCTCTTCGCTTGTTGAAAGAACTGCGCAGAGTGTTGCGACCTCACGGGCAACTGGTGATCACAACCCCCAATGTTCGCTACTTCAGAAACATTTTGAAGCTTGTTCTGGAGGGACGATTCCCCCATACGACGACCGACACCTTCGTTTGGGGCGGAGGCCATCTCCATTACTTCACTCGAACCGATCTGGCTCAGTTGCTTGGCGAGGCGGGATTTGCCCATTGGCAGTTCGTCGTCAATGAGAAACAGTTTGTCCGTTCCTGGAAGCGGAGACTGTTGGTAAAGGTCTTGGGCTCCCACCGGTTCGGCGAATGGTTCTGCGGCGGAATCACGGCTTCAGCGATCAAGGGATGAAACAGCACATGCAACACCTGCCGGCACTTCGAGAAATTCGTGAGGCGCACGGAAGTAACCAGGTCAGAAGGGAGTACGAACGCTATCTGTTTTTCAATGGCTATTTGTTTCGCCCAATCGGCTTTCTGCTCACGTGGGTGGCGATCCGTATGGGCGCAACCTCTGAGGGAGTATCGTGGCTATCCGGAGCGGTGGGCTTGGCCGGTTGCTCATTGCTCGTGAGTGGATCACAAGAAGCCGTACCTGTCGGGATCGGGGTGCTTTTCCTTTTCAACCTGCTTGATTGTGTAGATGGCGATATCGCCCGATCCATGAAAACGCGGAATCCCTATGGCCGGTTCTTGGACTCTGTCTGTGGTGGAGTCATTGATCTGGCCTTTTGGGGCATCGTCGGCATCATGGCCTTTCAGCACCCGCAGCTGCTCTGTCGGCCGCAGCCCTTTGGCTATGGGCCGATCTTCTGGTTGGCAGTAGGTGGGGCCACCTGCTTTCTATCGATATGGATGGGCTATCTGGAGATGTGCTTTGACGAGCTGTTGCGTCCCGCCTGGGACAGGATCCGGGAAACGGAAACGGCGATGAGTACTTCTGTGAGTGCCGTGGATAGTCAGCCATCGGATGCGCCTCTCAATAGACGGTCCGCAGCCGTATGGACCCGGGCCGTCATGACCAACCTGCGAGTTCGAGAAACGCATTATGCCCTTCTGCTGGTCGCATACATGACCGCCACGGTTGACCTCCTTCTCTCAGCTTATTTGACGTATTACGCAACGTACAATGTGTCGTTGCTTGTGGTGTATGCCAAGCGGGGCTGCGAAGTGAAGGCCCTGCACTCCACGGGACCTTCTCCCGGGACTGCACTGGGGAGGAGCGAGCCCTGATGTCTGTGTATGGATTGTTCTATGCGGTCTGGCGCGTAACACGAAACGTAGGGCTTATTGTGAGAAATGAGCCGGCCGGGCGTCGCCTTGTGATGCTCCTAACCTATGCCAGGCTGCAGCTCACGTTCCTGATCGGAGTCAAGCTCTTCAAGCGGTCGCTGCACAGGGAACAACTCTTTGGGTTTACCGTGCAGTTTTTCAACTATGAACTGTTTCTGTTTTTGTTCGAGGAAATATTCATTTGGAAACAATATGATTTTACGGCCGCAACTGATCGCCCGATCATCTTTGACTGCGGAAGCAACATCGGTATGTCCATATTGTATTTTAAACGGGCCTATCCAGACTGCGTGATTATTGGGTTTGAGGCCGACCAGAAGACCTTTGAGCTGCTAAAGGAAAATGTGTCCCATAATGGGCTGCAGCATGTCACCTTATTCAATCGTGCGGTCTCGGATACCACCGGGACCGTTGACTTTTATTCTGATCCGGACTTGCCGGGATCGCTGGCGATGACCACTGAGCCCGGCAGGGGACTGAAAGCAATGGCACGGGTCGAGACGACTCCGTTATCGGAGCATTTGAGCGGCGAGATTGATTTCCTCAAGATGGATATTGAGGGAGCCGAGGAGTGCGCCATCGCAGAGCTTTCACGCCACAATAAATTGAAGTTAGTGAAAGAGATGGTGTTCGAATATCATCATCATGAGCGACCGGACCAAGACAGGCTAGCCGGGGTGCTGACTACGCTGGAGCAGAACGGCTTCGGATACGAGATCAGCGCGCTGACACTCCCACCATTCGAGCGAGGGCGGTTTCACGGGATGCTCATTTATGCCTACCGTAAGTAAGCTGGTCCTGCATGAGCAGGATGGGCGGGCTCTTATGCGATTGGAGCAGATTCGATGAGGATCTGTTTGCTGTCGGTGGTTACCTATTGGCACGGGGTCGCCGGGGGCATGGAAATTCACGGGAGAGTCCTGGCCAAGGAATTGGCTGCTCGTGGACATGACGTGACGGTGCTGACGTCTCGGCATCCGTCTGGGATGAGCAGCGACCTGCAAGACGGCGTCGCGATTCATTATCTGAAAGACACGACGTTTGCTTCACAGAAAGGAAATTGGGCAGTCGAGTGCGGCAGGATTTTCAAGGCCTTGCACGAGAGCAAGGCGTTCGATGTGCTGTGCTGCCAACATGCCATCGCCCCGCGCGCGCTCATGAAGTTTGCCCGGCATCATGGCGTACCGGTCGTGATCATCATCGAGGGGCTTGCCGGCTGGGTGTTCTTGTCTGAAATCCGGCAAGTGCTCAGCCTCAACAAAGGGTATGGACTGCTGGGAAGGCGATTGCTGTCGTTCCTCTACTATTACGTCGGGTGGGAGTTGCTTGGAGCTTGGGCGTGCGATGCGCTCATTGCCGTCAGCGACGAGGTCGCCCGATCCCTTCCTCGATGGTGCGGCGTGCCTAGCGACAAGGTGTATACGGTGTACAACGGGGTGGATATCACAGTCTTTGCGCCGGACCGGAATGCACGCGAGGCCGTCAGGAAGCAATACGGCGTCTCGTCAGATGAGCGGTTGATCATTTTCCTGAGCCACGTCACCAAGCAAAAGGGATTGCATCTGTTACTGAACTGTTTGCCCGCGGTCCTGGCGCAGCATGGTCAGATGAAAGTCCTGGTGGCTGGAACAGGGGATTATCTGGCTGAGGCGAAACGCCTTGTTGAAGTCATGGGACTGCACAGCCATGTTATGTTTGCCGGACATGTCCCGCACGAACGGACTGCGGACTACTTGAACGCGGCAGACCTCTACGTGCTTCCGACGCTGAGACAGGAAGGCTTGCCCTTCTCGCTGGTGGAATCCATGGCCTGTCAAAAGGCGGTTATTGCGTCTCGCATAGGAGGAATTCCTTCGGTCGTCAAGCATGGCGTCAATGGGCTTCTGGTTACCCCTGGCGACTCCAATGATTTGTGTCGAGCTATCATAAGGCTACTGACAGACAAAGAGTTGGCTGCGCGCCTGTCTGTGGAAGCGCGCGAAACAGTGGGGCGAGAGTTTACCGTGAAGCGAATGGTCGAAGGGACTGTGGCTGTGATGGAGCGGGTTCGAGTCCGCCGCACACATATCGGAGGGGGCGCATGATGACGTTGATGACCAAAGCGGTTGCAGGATGGCGATACTTCCGCGATGTGATTGTGAAGCGAGACGAGAAGTCGCGGTATGTGCTGGCTGAGGCGCTGGCCCGACAGGTGTATCCCCGATATAAGTTCAGCGAATTTGGCCGGCTCATTGAGTACGACGAGAACTTCATCCGTTTCTATGAGAAATTTTGTGGCACAGACAACTACCATTCCCTTGACCGGAAATACACGCTTGATCAATTAATGAAACTGGTCACGGATATTGAGGGCGACACGGTTGAATGCGGCGTCTGGAGGGGTGCCTCTTCCTATTTAATGTGCCGCCGGATTGTTGGATTGCGGAAGACGCACCACATATTCGATTCTTTCGAAGGCCTTTCGAAGCCTGGGAGAGCGGATGGCAGCCACTGGACCGAGGGGGGCATGGCTTGTGACGAGTCTGTCGTTCGGCGGAACTTGCACGAATTTGATTTCGTCACGTATCGCAAGGGCTGGATACCCGAACGGCTTCACGAAGTGTCCAACGAGCGGTTTTGCTTTATCCATTTGGATGTGGACCTTTTCCAGCCCACGTTCGATGCCGTAGCGTTTTTCTACGAGCGGACCAGCCCGGGAGGAATCATCGTATGCGACGATTATGGGTTCATTACGTGTCCTGGCGCAAAAGCCGCCATGGATGAGTTTTTCTCGGACAAGCCTGAAAAGATCGTCTGCCTGTCCACAGGGCAGGCGGTGGTGTTCAAAAAATAGGCTGTCATCTAATGCCGACTGCTCAACCATTCGTCTCCATCTTCATCCCGTCCTATAACGATCAAGCCGATCTCTCCGCCTGTCTGGCCTCGCTGCGACGGGTGCAATACTCGAAGGAGAAATTGGAGTTGGTGGTCTGGGACAATGGTTCAGAGGATGAGACCATCCCCATGGTTGAACAGCGCTTTCAAGCGATGGCCGGGGAGGGATGGGCATCGCTGCGACTTATTCAGAACGGGAAAAACGAGGGATGCTATGTCCCCTACAACCTGGTTATGCCGCTCTTGTCTCCTCAGGCACACTACATCCTCGGCCTTGACGCCGATATCGAGCTTGATCCGAATGCCCTCACTCGTCTTGTCGACGCCATGGGAGGGGAACGGGTCGTCGTCGTAGGGGCCAGGTCAGTCGTGTTTCGCGACCCTCTTCAGACCGCGCATGGAGCCGGTTTCGTCAGCCGCTGGACAGCCAAGTACAGTGAACGTGACGCGAGTGAACAGGTCGAATGCGATTATGTGATCGGATGTTGCTGGCTGTTTGACAAAAGGGTATTTGAAGATATGGGAGGGTTTTCTCCGGATTTCTTTATCAACCATTGGGAGGTCGACTATTGCCTGCGAGCGAAAGTTCGCGGCTGGCGTATCATGTATGAGCCACGGGCCGTCGCGAAACACAAGGTGCAGTATCCGACCGCCTGCAGCACCGAGCGCCTGTACTACATGTTCCGCAATAAGCTCCTAATGATTCAAGACAATCGCTATTTCCCCTGCCGGGCCTTGACCACGGCATTATGTTTCTTGCTGTCGGTAGGGCGAATTGTGAGCATCGCGATCCGAGAGAGAACCTTGCGCAACGTCGTCAAGGCTTGGGAAGGTCTCTGTGACGGTCTGCGAGGTGTGAGGGGGGCACTCCCGGAAGATGCGACGGCTGACAATCGTGAAGTCGGGCTGCCAGTCTAAGGGCTGGGTGACAATACACCACATGAGAGGACGATCTGACATGCATAGGCCATTGTTGTGAATCCGATCGTCAGGATTGGGCGACAGTTGTTCTATCGCTTTTTCCCCTCCGCCTTTGTCAGCGCCTACATTCGGACTCTTTATCTCAAAAAGTTTGTGCGAACTATCACGTTTTCGAATGTGCTCGACGCCGGCTGCGGAACCGGCCTCTTTACGCTGTTTCTCGCAAGCAGGTTTCCTCAGGCGCAGTTTACCGGCTACGATCTTTCTCGGGATGACCTCGAACAAGGCCGGGCTGATGCTCGACAGAAGGGGTTAGGGAATGTGTCCTTCAAGGTTCAGGATTTGATGAGTCTGGCTGAGCATGAGACGTTCGACTTTATCTTTTCAATTGACTGTTTGGAACATATCCCAGGTAATCAGAAGGTTGTGGCTAACCTGGTTCGCGCTTTAGCGCCGGGAGGCATCTTGTATGTGGCGATGCCATGCGAAAAGATCCATCGATTCCTTTTCCCAAAGCGCTATTTCGAGAAATATATTCGGTGGGCGTCTGGCGAACATATCGGAGATCAGTATACGTGCGATGAACTTGCGGCCATTTTCCGGTCACTGGGGCTGACCATTCTCCAGGCCCAATACACATTTGGTTTCTGGGGGAAGTTAGCCTGGGAGTTGGATATGCTTACGGACAGGTGCCCGAGGTTGAAAAGACTTCTTCTCCCGTTCTTGTTTGCTGTCGGTGCGCTGGATCCGTTGTGTGGCAACCGCTCAGGCCCATACGGATTGGTGGTGGCAGGGAGGAAATGATTGTGAGATACCTTGCAGCATTCGTTGAGGGGTGCGATGCGGATATGAGCCGGGTTGTTGGGAGGGGGGCGCTATGAATCCAAGATTGCGCTATTGGCTGAAGAATTTGGCGATCAAGACGGGCAGTATCAAGGTCTTGCGAAAAGTTCGAGACACGATTGCTCCTCCGGTTCAGGTCGATTACCAGCTGCTGGAGCGGACAGGTGAAGTGCCAGTCCCGACTTCCGTGACCATTGAGGCGACCTTAGCTTGTAACCTTCACTGCACCATGTGCTTTCAAAACGATTATCGGGATCGTGGGATTGCCAAAGAATTGGGCACGGATGGTCTGCTTCAAGTTGTGCGTCGGCTCCCACCAGAAATCAGGTTCGCGTATTTTCTGGGCGGTGAAGTGTTTCTCCGGAAGGGATTCCCGCGGCTGCTGGAAGCTGTGGATGCGCAGGGCATTGAGACATTTATCACGACCAATGGGACCAGGATTGGACCGGAAGATTGGGCTGTCCTGAACCGGGTTCGCCATCTGACCGGTCTCGGGTTTTCGCTCGATGGGATCGGGGCTGTCCACGATGCGATTCGAGGGGAGGATACCTATGAGGCCATCGTTGCCAACGTCCGGCGTGCCTTGCTTAACCAGCGGGTCTATATCAGCTTCGTGATGATGGAGTCCAATATTGGGCAAATTCATAAATTTATCAAGACCGTTACAGCCTTGGGTATCAAGGAGATCGGTTTTGTCCATGAAATGTATTGTCTAACTGGCGATGTAGAGGCGACGCGCCGTCGGTTGGGGTGGAATGGGCAGGATGACATCATGATGACCGTGAAGAAACGCGATTGGAAAGCTGACTCCGTCCGGCAGCTCCTTGATACGCTTGCCACAATTCCAGCTCTTGAGCGTCGCCATGGCTTTGTCGCAGCCTTTGAGCCGCCACTTCCAGCCGAGACCCTGCCGGCGCTGTATGACGGAACGATTCGTGCCACGACCAGGCTGTTTTGCCGCGAACTGACCAATCTGTATCTCGATCCATCGGGAAACGTGGTCCACTGCGGCTTTCTCCGCCAGAAGTTCGGAAACGTTCTGGATCAGCCGGTTGAGGCCATTTGGAACAGCCGTTCGATGCGGGAATTCAGGAAAACCTTGCTCGATGGCAACTTGCTTCCGGTCTGTCGCCGCTGTTGCAAGTTAAGCGTATGGCCGGATGGAGAGGCACCGGTGCTCCCACTACAAGAAACGGTTGCCTCCTCGACCACACTCGTGATGCCTGACCGAGTCGGGGCGTCTGGTGTACGCAGTGGCGGTGCTGCAGCGCGCCAAGAGTCTGCACGTAGGAATTGAGCATGATCACGGTGCTTAATCTTGCAGGATCGGGCGGGTGGGCTGGCGGCGAGACCTATCTGCTCCTCCTGGCCAGGTATTTGGATCGCGAACGGTTCCGGTTGATTGTTGCTTCGCCAGAGCCCGGCGCGTTGGTGGACAATCTCCGTGCCGAGGGGATTGAGGCTCATGTTTTAGATATGGAGCCGTTGGGGAGCCTGGCACCTCTTTTTCGTCTCCGTAATTTCCTGCGTGAACAACAGCCTGATATCGTCCAGTCGCATGGAGCGCGGGGGAATGTCTACAGCAGAATTGCCGGGCGGTTGGCTGAGACGGGGGCGATTGTCTCGACCGTCCATAACTCCCTCTATGACTATCCCATCGGCCGGATCAAGAAATGGTTGTACCTGGCATGCGATAAGCTCACGGCGCCTCTGGCCGATTGCACACTCTGCGTGGCCGAATCACACCGGCAGGAATTGATCAATCGTTATGGATTGCGGCCTGACAGGGTTGTGACGATTCCAAACGGGGTAGACCTTACGAAGTTTCAGCCAACGCAACGCACCCAGCACCTGCGTGAAGCGCTGGCCATCAGCGATGACGTTCCGGTCATTGGCATTGTCGGAAGGCTCACGGACCAAAAGGGCCATGTCTATTTGTTGAGGGCACTGCCCTTGTTGTTGACGAAGTTTCCCGCTCTGCGCTGCCTTGTGGTGGGGGACGGGGAGTTGCGGGAAGAGCTTCAGAAGCTTGCCGTAGATCTTGGCTTGACCGAGCACTGCCTCTTTTTAGGTGTTCGGCAGGATATCCCTGAGGTGCTGGCGGCGATGGATCTGTTGGTTCTTCCGTCACTGTCCGAGGGAATGCCCTACGCAGCGCTTGAAGGCATGGCGATGGGAAAGCCGGTTGTGGCGACTGCCGTCAACGGAGTGCCGGAACTCATTCAAGACGGTGTGACGGGCCTGCTGGTCCCACGAAAAGATCCGGTCGCGCTGGCCCAGGCCATCGAAACAGTTCTGGCCAATCCTCATCTTGCCGCATCGTTCGGGTTGGCGGCTCGTCGCCTGGTGGAGCAGACGTATTCTATTGAAGCATGGGTCGGGCAGATGGAATCGTTATACGAAAGTCTCGTTGATCACGCACAGTGCTCCTGCACCCATGACTGACTCCCTACGCCAATGTCCCTGCGGGATGGCGTCAGTTCTCACCGTACATCTGGGACGTGCAGGAGAATTTTTTCACTGCCAACGGTGTTGGCTTCTGTCTCGATCCCAGATGCCGTCCGATGAAGACGTGGCCAAGTTTTACGAGGAAGATTATTGGCAGTGGTATCGCGATGAACAGGTTGGAGCAGCTCGTAACAATGTGCATGAGCATGCCTTGGCTTGGTTGGAGCAATTGATGCCATGTCCTGGGGCGTTGGTGGATGTCGGCTGCGGAGGAGGAACCCTCCTTGCTCTCTGTCGTGATCGAGGATGGAAAGGAATCGGTTTTGACCCGTCCCATCAGGCAGCCGCCCATGCGCGGGCTCGCGGATTGGACGTGCAGGCCGAAGCTTTTCCTCCTTGTTCTCTTGCCGATGCCACGGCGGATGCCGTGACCTTCATCAATGTCCTGGATCATCTTCGGGATCCCTTTGCCACATTGCAGGAGGCCTGGCGGGTACTTCGTCCTGGAGGCCTGCTGTACCTCCGAGTCCCGAACGGACCCTTTCATGCCGGCCTGTTGGCTTTGTCTGCGGTTCTGCGGACTGATCGCCTTGCGGTCTTCCACCTCTATGGATTCGGCCGGACTTCATTGCTACATCATCTGTCGCGGCTCGGGTTTGAAGAGATTATCGTGCGCACCGCTCCCCCCAGCCAGAGCGATCCCTATAGGCGAGTAGGTGAAAGTTGGAACATTGGCAGGACCATCCTGAAACGGATCGACCAGGCAGGATTCTATTTATTGCGAGGGCTGGGACTGACGCGACAAGCCTGGGGGCCTTCCATCGAGGTGATGGCTCGTAAGAGTGACTCCAGTGCGCAGGCGACCGAAGCAGGAAGGCAGGGCTCGCACTGATGTGTGGGATTTGCGGAATCGTCGGGAGCGGAGACGAGGCGACGCTAGATCGGATGATGCGCCGGATCGTGCACCGGGGGCCTGATGAGAGCGGCAGTCACCGGGAGCCGGGAGTCCTGCTGGGGATTCAGCGGTTGCGCGTGATCGATCCCCAAGGGGGGCAGCAGCCGATCGCCAATGAAGATCGCACGGTCTGGGTGGTGTTCAACGGAGAGATCTATAATTATCGCGAACTGCGCGAGGAGCTGATCGGCAAGGGTCATCGTTTTGCGACCAATAGTGACACAGAGGTCTTGGTTCATCTCTACGAGCAGGAAGGCGAGGAGGGAGTCAGGCGGCTCAAGGGGATGTTCGCCTATGCGCTCTGGGACCGTGAACGACAGACGCTGCTGTTAGTCCGTGATCGCTTGGGGATCAAGCCCCTCTATTATGCGACCTGGCCAGGCGGCCTGGCCTTTGCCTCGGAGTTGCCGGCTCTGTTGGAATCGCTCCCCCCTCATACTGTGGCCCCACGGGCTATCGCGCAATACCTGACCCTGCTCTATGTACCGGGGCCTGGCACTCTGTTCGAGGGAGTTCGTCAATTGCAGCCAGGAGAGCTGCTCAAAGTCGTTAATGGCAGGGTCGAAACAAAACAGTATTTCCATCCCACTGATGTGCCTGGATCTCGGACTAGGCTGTCGCAAGCCGATGCTGAGGACCGGTTCCTCGAACTTTTACGTGAGCGGGTACAGGCCCATCTGGTGAGCGATGTGCCGCTCGGGCTGTTTCTGTCTGGCGGGCTCGATTCAGGATCGATTCTGGCCATGATGCGGCAAGTGACCAATGGACCAATCCGCAGTTTCTCAGTCGGGTACGAAGATGAGGCAGACCGTTCCTATAACGAATTGGATCAGGCCAGGCTGTTAGCGGATCACTTCGGTGCCGATCATACAGAGGAACGGCTCCGCCCTGATGCGGTGACTTTGCTGCCGAAGATCGTCGCAGCGATGGGAGAGCCTTTTGCCGACTCTTCGGCCATTCCCACCTATCTCGTGTCCGAAGTGGCTAGACGTTCGGTCACGGTCGCTTTGTCCGGCATCGGCGGGGACGAGCTATTCGGCGGCTACCCTCGTTATCTTGGCGTTCGCGCTGCATCGCACTATGCCCAGGTGCCTCAGTGCCTGCGAGCATGGATCGGTACTTCTCTCGCGCCCAGGATTCCCGAGGGGGCAGGCAGCCGGGATCAGCTTGGCCGTGTGAAACGGTTTCTGCGGGACGGGCATCTGTCGCTGGCAGAGCAATATTGGCTGTGGATCACGTTTGTGCCATCAGAGTGGGGTGCCTCGGCCTTTGCCCAAGACTTTTCTGGACTGAGGGGGGCGACGGATACGGCGGCGGACTATCGACGCCTCTTTGATAACTGGCCTTCCGATGATCCGTCCGAGCGGGCCATGGGCCTGGACTTGCAGACCTACCTGCCGGACGATCTCCTTCGCATGGGAGACCGGCTTAGCATGGCCCATTCGCTCGAGCTGCGCGTGCCTTTCTGTGATCCTGAGTTGCTCTCGTTTGCCTATTCGCTTCCTACCTCAACCAGATTTTCCGGCTGGAGGCTGAAGGGGTTCATGCGCAAGGCGCTGCAGCCTGTGCTTCCACCTTCCATCGTCAAGGGAGCGAAGCTGGGGTTTCGTGTGCCACTTGCCCGTTGGCTGCGCGAAGACCTTCGTGAAATGGTGAGGGATCTCTTGTCGGATGCTGCAATTAAGCGGCGTGGCTACGTGAAGCCTGAGTATGTTCAATGGCTGCTCCAGGAACATGAGTCGGGCCGACGGAACTTTGCCGACCAAATCTATGCCTTGCTTGTGCTGGAGATGTGGCATCTCGGGCGTGACGTCTCATGATGGGTGACACATCAGGGAAGCGAGTCCGATGAACATTCTGATATTGGCAGAAGTTTCTGCTGCTACGGTGATCGGGGGAGCCGAGCGGGTTCTTCGTGAGCAGGCTCTGGGGCTGCAGCAACGAGGCCATCAAGTAGATCTGGTCGTGCGCGCTCCTCTAGAGGACCCACGTTTGCAGGTTGCGGTTGGAGCCGTGACGGAGCATCGCTATGGGGTGCTCCGTCAGAATCAGTGTGCCTTTGTCCTGTCGTCGTTCCTCCGGTCAGTCCAGACGTTCGATTGCGTATGCGCTCGGGATAGACAGGATATCGTTCTGGTGCATCAATCCATGGCGGCCCTGGGGCCCATCCTGATTCGCAGGGCTTTGGCTCGCGGCTGGGTCTACGTCTGTCACTCCCTGGCTCATGAAGAATATCTCTCTCGCACTGGCGAACATTCTGCCCTGTGCGGTCGGGTCGCGCGCGCATTGGGTGCATGGCTGCGCCGCTGGTGCGAGCGGGTGGTGATGCAGCGCTGTGCGAAGGTGGTCGTTCTGAGTGCATTCATGAAGCAGCGTGTGATGGCGGCACACCGCATCGACGAGTCCAAGATTCATATTCTGCCTGGTGGCGCCGATCCTGTGAAATTTCGTCCAGCTGGAGATCGGGCGGAAGTGCGGCGCAGTCTTGGTATTCCCACTGACAAGGTCGTTCTCCTGGCCGTGAGAAATCTTGTGGCACGGATGGGACTCGATCGGCTGATCCAGGCGATGGTGCAGGTGGAAAAAGAGCATCCGGATGTCCTGCTATTGATCGGAGGATCTGGCCCCTTGCACCAGGAACTCGAACGGCTGATTGCTGACCTCCATTTGACTCATCGGGTGAAACTCCTGGGGTTCATCGCCGAGGAAGAGTTGCCGCACTATTATCAGGCGGCTGATGTGGTGCTCATGCCTACGCATGAACTGGAAGGTTTCGGGTTGGTGACGGTTGAAGCCCTGGCTTGCGGCACGCCGGTCCTCGGCACGCCGGTCGGAGCGATCCCTGAAGTTCTCGCTCGACTGGGCCCTGGATTGCTCGCGAAGGGCAGCGATCCAGACTCGTTGGCTTTGGCGATCGATGTGATCCTCAGTCGGTTTCGTGCCCAACCAGATGAATGGGAACGGTTGTCGCTCAAGGGGCGCACTCTCGTTATGGAACATTACAACTGGAGTCGGCACAACGAGCAGCTCGATCTGCTCTTGCAGGACGTCTGCGGCCATTCCTCTATGCCATCGCGGGGCTGGTGATATGACTCCTCATAAAGTCATTCATGTGATCACGCGATTGGATCGGGGAGGGTCGGCGCAGAACACGTTGCTCACGGCCATTGGGCATGAGCCAACCCGCTTTGAATCGTTGGTGGTGGCTGGCCAGACTGGTCAGTGGGACGACCAAGGTGGTGATTTGGCCACCGATCAAAGCCGACGACGTTTGGAGGTGGCTGGAGTCCGTTGCCTACTCGTTCCGACCTTGACGCGCGAAATTCACCCGATTAAGGACTTGGCAACGCTTGTGACCCTCGTCAGCATTTTCCGTCGGGAGAAGCCGACCATTGTTCATACTCATACGTCCAAGGCCGGGGTCCTGGGCCGGCTGGCTGCATGGATGGCGGGAGTCCCCCTGGTGGTGCACACGCCTCACGGGCATGTCTTTTACGGACACTTCGGTCGGGGGGCCTCGTGGGTATTTCTGCAGGTTGAGAGACTGTTGGCTCTCGGTACCACACACCTGATTGCGTTGACGGAGTCGGAGCGGGATGAGCATCTGGCCGAAGGGGTTGGCCGGGCCGAGCGTTTCTCAGTGGTGCCGAGCGGGATCGATCTGGAGCGATTCAGGTGTATGGCCGGTCTGTTCGGTCGGCGCCCGCAAGGCATGACCTGTCCGCCTGATGCGATTGTCGTGGGGTCGGTCGGGTGGCTGACCGAGGTCAAGGGACATCGGTTTCTGATCGAGGCCCTGGCCAAGTTGAAGCCGCATCATCCCAAGCTCCACGTCGTGATTGTCGGGAGCGGCAGGCTGCGGGAGGAGTATCTGGCCTTGGCGGAACGGTTGGGGGTGGGAGAGGCAGTGCATTTGCTGGGGGAACGGCAGGATGTGCCGGACTGTCTGGCTGCCATGGATCTCTTCGTGTTGCCTTCGCGCAATGAGGGGATGGGACGGGCCCTGGTCGAAGCGATGGCGGCGGGACGACCGGTGATTGCCTCGAACGTTGGTGGTATCCCCGCGCTCGTAGAAGACCGGCGTACCGGGCGCCTCGTGCCGCCTGGCGATGTCGTTGCGCTGGCTGAGGCGATCGATGAATTGGTCCGGCGGCCGGATGTGGCCAAGGCTTTGGGTGCTGCAGCCAGCGAGAGTATCGGGTCTCGGTTCGGCGCACAGGCCATGGTTCGAGCGGTGGGAGCTGTCTACGAAACGGCTTTAGCCAAGGCGGGTAAATCGTGAGCGATTCACGTCCAGGACATTGTTACGTGCGGGCGCTCACATGGCTCGTGATGGCGGCTGTCTGGGGGTGGGCTGACCCAGCGAGCGGTGCGAGTGAAACAGGATCGGAGCTCCGTCCCTTGGTGGCAGCATTTCACGCGCATAGTACAGTGAGCACCGGCACCCTGAGTCTGGATGAGCTAGCTGAGCGGGCTGAGCGGTTGGGGATCGACGCAGTCGTGCTTACCGAGAATTTTGTTCTGCGGTATGAGTATGGGCTGTTCCCTCTGCGCGGATCGATCCGGCATACCGTTGCGCTGCCGTCCGTGCTCGACTATGGGCTGGAGCGATACTTCGCGGAGGTGGCTGCGGCGCAGGCTCGTCACCCCAAAGTATTGCTGGTGCCAGGAGTCGAGTTCGTGCCGCATTATTTTTGGACCGGGTCCCTGGTCGATCGCAACCTGACCATGCACAACTCCCAAAAGAATCTGCTGGTGTTGGGTCTTTCGAAGCCGGAGGACTATGCTTCCTTGCCGGTCAACGGCAATCAGGCCTCCTATCATTATGGATGGAACAGCCTGTGGGAGCTGGCCCCGGCTGTCTTGTTCGTGCCAGCCGGCTGGCTTATGACGCGACGCTGTCGCACTGCTGCTGCAATGCTGGGGCTGACGGGCGGGCTGCTGCTGGTCAGCGCCTGGCCTTTCGGCCAACCGGTCTTCAGCGCCTATGACGACCGGCTTGGTGATCGGCCCTATCAGGCCTTTATCGATGCCACCATTGAGCGGGGCGGCCTGGTGGTGTGGTCTATGCCAGAAGCGCGTGACTTTCACGTCTACCCGTTTGGCCCCTTGGGAAACGTGACTGTCAAAACTGATCCCTATCCAGAGGCTCTGGTGCAGACCACCGGCTATACAGGTTTCGGGGGGCTCTACCAAGATACGCGAACTATTACGCAACCTGGTGGAATTTGGGACCAGGTGCTGAGGCAGTACCTGATCGGTCAACGGAGCAAGCCTCCCTTTGCGTTCGGGGAAATTGCCTTTCATACGCCTGGCTCTGCCGGGATCGAATTGGATCAGGTTCTGACGGTCTTGTGGGTGGAGGATTGGACGGCGGACGGCATGATCGACGCCCTGCGTCATGGCCGTTTTTATGCGACAGGAAAAAACCTCCGGCTCGACGCATTCCACGTCGAATTTCATGGGGGGCCGCGCATGGCCTCGTCCGGAGAGGTCCTTGATCATACGGACGCTCGCAAGGTGACCGTCCGGCTCTCCGTCACCGCGACCGACAAGGGCGCCCATCCGATCTCGGTGACGATCATTCGTTCCGGGCAGGTCGTCTCGAAGGTTGCCGGAGTCACCCCGTTTGAACAGCAGTTTGTGGACGATATGGTGTCATCGGACACCAGGAATTTTTACCGGGTAGTGATTGAGGGAGCGGGTGAAATTTTGAGTAATCCTGTTTTCATCGGGCCTGTTCTGGCAGAATCGGATGGAGGTCATCCATCGACGATCACCGGGAGTGTGGGGCCGTCGAACGGGTCGTCCAGGCTGACGGCTGAGCACTGATAACCGGGAACTGCGAGATGCGGATTGCCATTCATCAGCCTCAGTTTTTGCCCTGGCTCGGATACCTGGATAAGATCGATCAGGCCGATCTATTTGTGATCCTGGACAATGTGCAGTTCAAGAAAAACGAGTGGCAGAATCGCAACCGGATCAGGACGGCTCAGGGCTGTCAGTGGCTGACGGTGCCCGTGCTGCACCGGTTTGGACAACGTGTGAACGAGGTGCGCATCAACCAGACATCGGACTGGCCCAGCAAGCACCTGCATGCGCTGGAGATGCATTACAGCCGGGCCGCTTATCGCGACCCTGTTCTGGAGGGGCTTCGGCCCATTTATCAGCAATCCTGGCACAGCTTGGCTTCCCTCAATCTGGCTGTGCTCGAATGGCTGATGGCTGCATTCGGGATCACGACCCCCTTGAGACTGGCGTCAGAGATGACGTTGCGGGAAGAGCCCACCGATCGCTTGATCGATATTTGCCGGACGGTCGGCGCGACGCATTACCTGGCCGGAGCCGGCGCTCCCGGCTATATGGATGTGCCTCGGTTTGAGGCGTCGGGCCTCGCGCTGGAGATCCAAGACTTTCGATCCCCGGTCTATGTCCAGTGCTATGAGCCATTCGTGCCAGGCCTGGCAGCCATTGACTTGCTTCTCACATGTGGGAATGATGCGCTGCGGCTTCTGCGAGAGGCGAGGGTCTCTCGGTAGGCGGTTTAATTGACAGTGAGTAGGGAGGCGGCGATGAGTGAGCAGTCGAGTCGGATCCATGTGCTGGCGCTGGGCGCCCATCCTGATGACATCGAAGCAGGCTGCGGGGGCGCGCTCATCAAGTATGCGCGGGCCGGCCACCAGGTCTTTCAGATGGTGCTGACGGAAGGGGAAGAGGGGGGGCAGAGCAGCGTCCGCAGGCAGGAACAGGAAGCGGCGGCGAAGCTGATCGGCGTCGAGAAGGTCTATTGGGGCGGCCTCCATGACACGGAAATTGCCGTCGACCGAGCCTTGATCAAACAGATCGAACAGGTGGTCCGCGAGGTGGACCCTCACGTGATCTTTGTGCATTACCCGGACGATACGCACCAGGATCACCGCAATCTTGCCACCTGCGTGGTGACCGCGGCGCGCTACACCAAAAATGTCCTCTTCTATGAGGGGCCCACGACGCAGAATTTCTCTCCCACGACCTTCGTGGACATCGACCAGGTGCTGGAAGGGAAAGTCGAGGCTCTCTGCGCCCATCGCTCCCAGATCAAGAAAACCAATATCGAAAAACTCACCATCGTGGACATCATCCGCGCCTCCTCGCATTTTCGGGGGATTCAAGGACGAGTCACGAATGCGGAGGCCTTTGTCCCGCTCCGGATGTTTTTAACGGTCACGCCGTGACGATTCCCTCTCCGCTCATTCTCCATTCACGTCCGACGGTCGGCAGCGACGAGCTGCAGGCACTGACAGCAGTGGTGGGGTCCGGCCAACTGGCGCAGGGGCCTCGCGTGGAGGAGTTTGAGCAAGGGATGGCGGCCATGCTGGGGGTGGCGGGCGGCGTGGCGGTCACTTCCGGCACTGCTGCGCTGGAAGTGGCGCTGAAAGCGTTGGGGGTTGCCCCTGGTGACGAGGTTATCCTGCCCAGCTACGTCTGTGCTGCTCCTTGGCTAGCGATCGTGCGGGCTGGCGCCCAGCCGAAGATTGTGGATATCGAGCCGGACAGCTATGCGATCGACCCGGCCGAGGTTAAGAAGGCCGTATCGGTCCGTACCCGCGCCATCATTGTGCCTCATCTGTTCGGGCTTCCCGCCGACCTGACCGGCTTGCAAGCGATCGGGGTTCCCTTGATCGAGGACTGCGCCCAGACGCTCGGTGCGATCGAGGCGGGGCGGCAGGTCGGCACGGTTGGCGCCGTGACGGTTTGTTCATTCTATGCGACGAAGTTGCTCTGCACCGGCGAAGGTGGCATGCTGCTCTCGCATGACAAATCCTTGCTGGAACGAGCCAGAGCCCTTCGCGAATACGACGAAGAACCGGTCCTGGACGATCGCGCGTTCAACTACAAGATGACGGATTTGCAGGCGGCCATCGGCATCAGCCAGTTGAGTCGGTTCCGTTCATTTCTGGAACGGAGAAGCGCGATTGCTGCTGCGTATCGAACGGCGTTCGGTTCCACGAGTCTGGGACTGCCGGTCATTCCGACAGGCCGGTCTCACGTCTTCTACCGGTTTGTCGTCAGGCTGCCTCGTGAAGCCGGTCCGGTGGCATCCATGATCGCCAGGCTGGAGCAGCGAGGGGTTCAGTGCCGCTGTCCGGTGTTTCGTCCGTTGCATCGCTATCGTGATCTTGTGGGATATCCAGTAGCCGAGGAAGCCTTTGCGCAGGCCTTGTCCCTGCCGATTTATCCTTCGATGACCGATGAGGAAGTCGCCCGTACCATCCAGGTGGTTGCTGAGGAGCTGAGCCAGTAAAGAGACCCATGGAACAAGATATTCAGGACAAGAGAGGATGGGTGAGGTGGTTGGCAATGGGCGGGGTCTGCGCCGTTCTCATTCTGTTGATGCCGCCCGTTCGCGCGTTCTTCATCGTCGAGGGAAGACGGTGGCTCTATATTTTCCTGCTGGCCTTCGCCACTGCCTTTACCATGACTCCGGTGATGATGCGTCTGGGAAGGAGGTGGGGGCTCGTCGATCAGCCGGCGGGACGTAAGATCCACCAGACTGCGACCCCGCGGATCGGCGGGATTGCGGTCTATCTTGGATTTGCCGGAGCAGTGTTGGCCAATTCTGCCTTGCTCGGCGACATGGGCGCAATCCTGTTCGCCGGATCACTGCTATTGGTCGTGGGGGTCTGGGACGATGCCAGGGAATTGCCGGCATGGGTCAAGCTGGCCGCGCAGCTGCTAGCGGCTGGGCTGGTCATCTCTTCCGGCGTCCTGCTCAATTTGCTTCCGCCTGGGCCGGTCGGGAATGCGCTCAATGTGTTTCTTACCTTTCTCTGGATCGTCGGTATCACGAACGCGTTCAATTTCTTTGATGGCATGGATGGCCTGGCTACGGGGCTGGCGATACTCATGGCCTTCTTCATGGGGCTGGTCGCGTATGAGACGGATCAACCGGTCCTGGCATGGCTGGCGGTGGCCATTGTGGGAGCCTCGCTGGGGTTCCTCCCCTATAATTTCCGAACCGGCCAAAGGCCTGCCATGATTTTTCTTGGAGACGGGGGCTCCACATTTCTGGGCTTCACGCTCGCCTGTCTCGCCGTGAAAGGCAACTGGGCGGATGATAACCCCATTGTGTCGTTCAGCAATCCGTTGCTCATTTTCGGCATCCTCATTTACGACATGATTCACATCACCGTCGAGAGGATCGTGACGGGGAAGGTCAGTACGGTTAAGGAATGGATCGACTATGTGGGGACCGATCACCTGCACCACCGTCTCGCGCGGCTTCTTGGCAGCAGACAAGCATCGGTCAGTGTGATTTTTGTCGTGACGATCTGTTTGGGCCTGTCAGCCATCGTGCTGCGCCACGCGGATACGAGAGATGCGATTTTGCTGCTGGCTCAGGAGGCGCTCATTCTGCTCCTGATCACGATTCTTGAGCAGGCTGCCCGTCGTGAGTAATACAGATGACCGGCTGTGCATTGGAGCGGAAGCAGCAGCTGCCTGTAAACCGCCCATCTCATGGCACGATCTCGTACCGCTGCTAGTGCGAAGGGGAAGTTTTCTCTGATGAGGCAGACAGCAGGTCTTTTTTGGTAGGGATCTGTGTAAGCAGGTCGGCGCGAATCTGGAAGATGCCAGGGACCCGTTGCCCCATCGCATAGGCCAGCCCGTTGGCATGACTGCCGATAGAGAGTTTTCCCGCGATCTTTCCGTCTTTCCCCGTGGCAATAAATTCTGCAGCCGGTACCACCAGGCCGTATGGCGCCAAGGGGCCCGCCTGTTTGATTATCCGTTCTTCGGCCGGAACATTGGCAACACGGCTGACAAATAAGTCGACAGACTGTTGATCCAATGTTTTGGTCGGTTGATCTTCCAGTACCCATTCGTTTTGTTGATTGATCAATACATAGTGTTCGATCGGCGTGGTGACGGAGAGCATGGCGATATCGGTGTAATCGATGCCGAGCAGCCGCTTGTCTTGGAACGAAAAGAGTTCCTTGGTCAGGTCTCTGATCGCGGTGGGATTGATGCGATAGAGCGGGCCGGTGGGACTCGTTTCCGCAAAGGCTTCGCCGCTGGCCTGGTCCGGTTGATAGAGCTTGACCGTCTGGTCGCCATCGGACGTATGGATGGTGACTTTCACTTTCGGCACGGTGAGTGTTTGGGCTAGGGCGTCTCGCTCGTGGCCCGGATCGATGATGCCCAGGGCTTTTAAGTCTTCGAGCCGGAACAGCAGGGTTCGCACTTCTGTTTGATCCGCTTCCCCTTCGATCGGGTAGCGAAGTTTCCATTTGCTCTTGGGTTTCTCTGCGCTTTGATAGAGCACGATTTCGGTCGTGGGATAGGTCAGGCGGATCCGTTCGACCTCGCCTTGCGCCACGCGCAGGAGGTCTTTGCGGCGAAAGGTCATCAAGGTCTTGTTCAGAAAGTCTTTGGGAGCCAGGTTCGTCAGCAGGACCTGGTGGTCCGATTCACGGAGGACATAGAGGGTGGAGGAGAGGGGGCCGCTATCTCCGATGGAGAAGGTCTCTCGTGCGGCGCCGGCCAGGACGGTGACAGTGGTCATCGGATTGTCGAGTCCAAAGGGCGTGAGATTGGCCGGCTGGTTTTCGACGACGCGGGTGACGGCGCCTGTGACCAGAGCCCGGATCAGATTCTGGACCTCCCGCTGGTCGGCGTCTGTATGGAGGGGCGCGGTGAGTACCCATCCCTTTTCAGGAGTCCGAGCGAAGACGAGTTCCTGCTGGTCGGTTTTGACGATGAGCCCTGTGAGGGCTTGTTGGTCGAAGAGCAGGACCTTCTTCTCGGCGCTGTCTTGTCGTTCCTGCGATTCGCGCTGGGGCAGTTCGACGGTGTAGAGGTACAGGCCGAGTCCGGCTAGGACGAGCGCCATGAGGATGGTGGGCCAGTAACGCATGGATCTACAGGCGTCTGCGCTTGCGCCAGACCAGGATGCCGGCGACAAACATGGCGGTCGGCAGGAGAATGACCTGGAGATACAGCAGCGCCCGCTCTTGTAAGGGATTCGGGGTAAAGGGTCGGAGCGCGGAATCCTTCGGGACGAGCGACATCATATTCCGTTCCTCCGCGAGCCAGGCGGCCGTGTGGAGGAAAAAGTCGCTGTTGCCGGGAAAGTTCACGAAGGCATTGGTGGCGAAGGTAGAGTTGCCGATGACCACGACGGCCGGCCTGGGCTTGCCTTCTTCCGGCGCCACCTTGGGCGAAATGGCTGCGGCCATCGGCAGGGGGCCCTTGATATCTTCCTTCTCATCAAGGTTGACGACGCGGCCCTTGATGTCTGTTTCCGCCCAGCTGTTCGGCGAGGTTCTGGCGAGGGGCACATAGTCCCAGGCCTTGCCTGCTTGTTCGTCGAAGGTGATATGGCGCGCGAGGGGAAAGAGCACGGCGGCAGAGAGGTCCTGCGTAATCTCATGTTCCGTGAAAGTGCGGACCAAGAGGGAGGTCAGGTCGCCTTGGGCCAATCGATCTTGGAGATCGACCAGGACTCCCGGGCCGACTCCCAGGCCCCATTGCTTGAGTAGGGGATTGAGATCCGCTTGCGTATCCGGATCGATCAGCAATAAGAGATGGCCGCCCTTCTCCACATAGGTGTGAATCCGTTCTTGTTCTTCGGTGGTCACAGGGCGGCGGGGACCCGCCACGATCAGGATGGCCGTCTGATCCGGCACGGCTGCTTCTTTGAGCAGGCTAAGTGTGCCGACGTCGTAACCCTGCTTGAGCAAAATGTCTTTGGCGGCAGAGAGTCCGGTTCGCTCCCGATCGTCGAGGCTCGGTTCTCCATGCCCTTCGAGGAAGAGCACTTGCTTCTGCCTGTCCTGGGACACGCGGATCAGGGCCCCGGTCAGTTCCACTTCCGAGGGAGAGGTGACGCGGACGGTGTGGCCGGCGCTTTCAAATACGGCCGTGTCGGTTCTGTTGATGCCGTAGTTCTGGGCGATTTTCGGCTGCCGTTCCGGATCGACAAACTCTACGGTCATCTTCGGGCTGGCTTGCCGATAACTATCGAGCCGTTCTTTATAGGACTGGTAGCCCGGGTCTTTTTCTCTGGTGAAGACGGTGACGAGCACTTCGCGCGGGAGGTTCCGCAGTACGCGATAGGTCTGCGGAGAGAGGGAGAAGTTCTGGTTCTCCGACAGGTCCCACCGGATAGAATGGCGGGCCGCGAGGAAATTGACGATTGCGAGAATGCTGACGAAGAGAAGGATCATCAGCAGGCTGTTAGCCCCCATACGAGTGGAGCGGCGGGAGGAGAAGGCTTTCAGGCGGCTGAAATGGACGATCGCAAAGAGGAGGAGGCAGAGGAGGGCCGCCCCTTCCATAAGGGTCACCAGCCAGAGTTTTTCCGGGGCGAGGCTATAGCCGACCGCTCCTGCCAGGGCCAGGGCCATGCCGATTACGCCCAGTGGAATCGTCTTCATGTTCATTTCCACCTGGTCGAGTCCACGACTCGATGGGACAAAAAGAGCATCAAGGCCAGGCCACTCAAGAAATACACGAGGTCTTTCGTGTCGACCAGCCCGCGCACCAGGTGGTCGTAATGTTCCATGAATGAGAGGTAGGAGATGGCCTGTCCAATGGCCGTATCCCCGAGGAGTGAGCTGACGCCTGCGAGGAGCCAGAGGACCAGCAGCAGGCCGAAGCTCACAAAGGCCGCGACGATCTGGTTTTCGGTCAAGGCCGAGGCCAGGACGCCGACGGAGAGAAAGAGGGCGCCGAGCAGGACCAGCCCCAGGTAGCCGGTCAACACGGGATACCAATCGAAGTCGCTGAAAAGGGCGAGCACGAGCGGCAGGAGACCGGTCAGTCCGAGGAGGCCTAGAAAGACGAGGAAGACGCTCATGAACTTGCCTGCCACGATTTCGTTGATCCCGATGGGAGAGGTCAATAAGAATTCAAAGGTGCGGAGTTTGCGCTCTTCGGCAAAGAGCCGCATCGTCAGGATCGGCAAGATAATCAACAGAATGAATCGTATGCTGGAAAAGAGATTCCGGAAGACCAGATCGTTTAGATTGATCTGGGCGCTCCCCTGCATTTGCATCAACTGAATCGCCTGGGCTCCGGCAAAGACCACGTAGAGGTAGGCGAGCAGTCCCACGATCAAGAGAAACACGGACCCCACGACATAGACGACCGGCGACACGAAGTAGGAACGCAGTTCTTTGGCGATGATGGCTTGGACTGGCGTCATGCTGGTTGGCCTGCCGGTTCTGCTGAGGCGGCCACGGCGCCTTGCGCGAGGCCCTCTTCGGTTCTCGTCAGCTGGAGAAACACATCTTCCAAGGTCATGGAAATGGCTTTCAGTTCAAGCAGCCCCCATCCGCTGGTGACTGCCAGGCGAGCTACCTCTTCCCGCGCGTCCCGACCGAGTTCACATTCCAGTAGAAACGTGCCGGGGGCGCCGCTGGTGAAGACGTTCTGGACCCCCTGTACCGATTTCAAGAGTCGGTCTGTGTCCGCAGCGGGAGATTTGAGGGTCAGGGAAATCTTTTCGGACTGGCGTAGGCGCGCGGAGAGTTGCTCCGGCGTATCTTCTGCCACGATACGTCCCCCGCTGATGATGACGACACGCTGGCACACGGCGGTGGCTTCGGGAAGAATGTGGGTGCTCAGAATGACCGAATGGGAGCCGGCCAGGTTCTTGATCAATTCCCTGATCTCGATAATCTGTTTCGGGTCGAGACCGACGGTCGGTTCATCCAGGATTAAGACTTGGGGATCGTGCAGCAAGGCTTGGGCTAAGCCGACTCGCTGGCGATAGCCGCGCGAGAGGTTTCCGATGAGCCGATGTTGCACTGTGCCCAGGCCGAGCCGTTCAATCTCGCGCTGCATAGATGAGGTGAGGATCTTTCCGCTGAGGCCGCGGAGGCGGCCCACGAACTGTAGATATTCTGTGACCGTCAGTTCCAGATAGACCGGCGGAGTCTCCGGTAAGTAGCCGATCCGGCGTTTTACCTCGAGCGGCTCGTCCGCGCAATCGAATCCTGCTACCAATGCCTTGCCTTCAGTGGCCGGCATGAAGCAGGTCAGGATGCGCATGGTGGTCGTTTTCCCCGCCCCGTTCGGGCCTAGGAAGGCCAGGACCTCGCCTTTGGCGACGGAGAAGCTCACGCGATCGATGGCGGTATGGTGGCCATACCGCTTCGTGATCTGTTGGACGTCAATCATAGGCGCTGAGTGGATCGTGGAGTCTGGAGAACACTGCCGGCGGGTTGGTCATTGCACCCTGACTGGCAACAGGTGGGCATCTTACTCAGTCGGGTTGGGGCAGTCAATATCGCGTGTCTGCTTCGCGTCGCTTTACAGGTTTTCCTCGTCCTGTTAGAGTCCGCGCTCGTCTGAACGGGTTTGCAGGGAGAGCCGATCATCGTGACCAGAGCGCGTCAACAGGGACAGGTCCTATGCGCAGTCGCTGCGTTGCTGGGCCTGTTGTCTATTGTGGCCGACCCTGCCGCAGCCGGTGAGCGGACCTACCGGGTCCAGGGGCAGGTGGTGGCGGTCAACCTTGCCCAAACTCCCCATATGATTGTCGTGAAGACCCCCTTGTCCAAGCACAACGATATGACGGTGGGGGCCAAGGTCACAGCGCAAACCAGGATCACCCGAAAGGGGAAACGGATCCCCCTTCAGGCCATTCGCGTGGGTGAGATGGTGAAGCTGACCTATGTGAAGCAGCGGGACGGGGTCTTTGCCCGTTTGATTCAGCTTCAGTAGGGCTTCCTGGATAGCCTAGCTCCTTCTCCGGTTGACTGGGGTAAGTGGTTTCTCTTATAAATACATAGCGCTGCTTGAATTGCCGCTGGTTATTAGTTCTTTTCTGTACAAATTCCCTCTTTGTTCCATTTTTTCCGCCAACTAAAGTAGGGGGTGGGGGCTACGCTCTCGGTATTGTTGGGTTGCCGGTTGAACCGTACAGTAGAGACACACAGGTTGAGTCCTGTGGGACCGTTGGTTCAACTAGCAAATGGGGTACGAGATGATCAATCGAATGAATGGACAGAGTCGGCAGTTCTTGGTGGCGATGAGCCTCAGTCTGGGGCTGTTGCTGGGGGCCTGCTCGTGGGTGCCGACCGGGGTGTCTCATTTGGACGTGGGAATTGAAGATCGCGGAGTGGCTTCCTGGTATGGCGAGGCCTTCCATGGCAAGCAGGCAGCAAACGGGGAGTTGTTTGATATGGGGGCATTGACCGCCGCCCATCGCACCCTGCCCCTCGGCAGCGTGGTCCGGGTCGTGAATTTAGTGAACGGGAAACATGTCCATGTCCGTATCACGGACCGGGGTCCTTATGTGAACGGGCGGATTCTCGATCTGTCACGCGGGGCCGCGGCTCGGATCGGGATGCTCTCAGGGGGCCTCTCCGTGGTTCGCGTCCAGCTGGTGGGCGAGCATCGGCCGCTGGCGTTGCTCTCGTCAGAATCGATGGAGACGGTATCGATTTCAATCCTTCTGGGGCTCGAGCAGCTTGCGGCAGGAGCGGCGGAATTTAGTCCTGCAACGTGGGGACGGACGGCTCCGTTACTTGCCTATCCCGTTCGGTTGCTGCCTGGCGATGTCTGGGTTTCGCGGAGGGGGCGGCAGTTGACGGGGATGCAGGCAGCCGATCATATCGATCATGCCGAAGTGGCGACGGTCGTTTCCGCCTAGCTCGTTCGCGTCTTTGCGTAGCCGCCGGTTGACAGGGTGTGAAGCGCTCCACTAGACTGCCAGCTCCCGATGGGATCCGAGAGAACATTAGATTAATTAGGTATACAGGGAGGCCCGAATCCGGATGGCGAAAACAACGGCGAGTGAATCGGACGAAACCAGACTGAAAAAGAAGGTGGCGGAGAAGTTGACCGGCCACAAGGATCCTAAAGGGGATGACGCGCTTCGTTCGCTGAAGAAGCGGCTGCGGCGGACGCAACGGAAGCGGCGGACGGTCGTGTTGCGCAAGAAGAACTCTGCGAGCAAGAAAACGGCCGCGAAGAAGTAGTCACTGCGGCAAGGTCGTGGACGGGCGAGTGAATTATTTAAGGTAGTACCCATGGAACAAGCAGGATCCAAAGAAGAGCAGGCGACGCCTACCGTTGTAGAGACGGTGAGCGACGAATTGACCGACCAGGTGGCGGCTGATTTTACCGGAGAGTCTCCGGCCACGGTTGCGCTGGCGGCGGAACTGACGGAAGATGCCGTCCTTGAAGAGGAAAAGGTCAAGGATGAGATCGAGATCCAGATCGATCTGCTCAAGGATCCTGATTGGGTCGTGCGCCGCGAGGCGGCCATCACGCTCGGTGAAATGGGCGATGAACGGTGCGTGGCGCCGTTGTGCAGCGCCTTGCGTGACGGTGACTGGCAAGTCAGAGAAGTGGCGATCGAGGGACTGGGCCAAATCGGTTCTCCCGCCGTCGAACTGTTGATTAAGTTGCTTCGCGACTGGGATGTGCGGAAGTACGTGATTACGGCGCTCGGGAAGATTCGCGATGAGCGCGTTCTCGATCCCTTGATGCTGCAGTTGAAAAATGACGAATTCAAGGACGATGCGACCAATGCCCTTGTCGAGCTTGGCGCTCCGTCGGTCTCTCGCCTGGTCGTCGCGCTCAAGGACAAAGACGAGATGGTCCAGAAGCAGGCCATCATGGCCCTGGGCCGGATCAAGAGCGCTGAGGCGATCGATCCCCTCATTGGCATGCTGGCCGACAAAGATTGGTTCACCCGTTTGACTGCGGCGGCGGCGCTTGAGGCGATCGGCGATGACCGGGGCCGCGATGCGATTAAGCCGTTGATGAAAGATCCGGATATGGTGGTACGGATGCGGGTGGAGCGGATCCTCGCGAAGTGGAAGAAGCAGACTGCCAACGCCTAGCGGTTAGCGATTGATCTGCCGGTCGATCTCCCTTTGAACCTCGTCGATCTTCTTGATCGACACCGGTTTTCCCATCGACAATTCCAGTTTGAGTTCTCGGAGCTTCCCTGCGAGCGATTTCAAGGGGAGGGTCGTGTCGTCGTGTTTGGCACCAGCGGTAGCCTCCTCCAGCGTGTCGGCCGCTTCGCTTAATTGCTTGGCGGCTTCTCCGAAGTTCTTCTCCAAGAGTTCTGATTTCGCTTGTACCACCCGTGATTTCCCGTCGATCAGCGCCTGTCGTTTGCGAAGGTCTCCCATCGTGGTGTCGTAAATATTCCTGGACAGGGTTGTGATCGAACGTTGGAGGTCCAAGATCCTGTGTTGCAACGTGCCGACTGGACGTTGGCCGAGATAGAATCCGAGACCGAAGAACGTGGCGGCCATGACGAGAGCTCCGAGAAGTTTCAACATTGCGCGATCCTTTCGGCTAACGGGCTTTGGGGGCGGCTGCGGGACGGCGAAGCTGTTGGAGCAGGCTGCCTGCAGCTGCCAGACGAATGGCGACGTCCGAGTCTTGCAACCCTTTTTTGAGCAGCGGCACCACAGGGGCGGCGCTCTTGCCCAGGGCTTTTGCCGCCAAGAGCCGAGGTTGCGGTTGTTGGTCCTGTAGCAGCGCCTGCAGCACCACGGCGGCTTGTTTGTCGGAGGTGGCGGCCAGGGCATGGGCTGCCGCGGCGCGGATCGAGGGGTCCGGGTGTCTGGCCAAATCTGCAGCGAGCAAGACCGCCGATGTATCGCCCAGCCTGAGCAGCCCTTCCACGGCACTGGCCCGCACCTGCATGTTGGCATCGCGTGTCAGGGTCTGTAATAAAGGTCGGTTCTCTCGAATGCCCAGCTTGCCAAGACTCGCGGCGGCGACGGCGCGGACTCTGCTGCTTTCATCGCTCAGCGCATGGGTGAGGGGTGCGACCCCGCCGGCCTGTCCGTAGTCTCCCAATGCCCCGGCGGCGAAAGCGCGGACCGAGGGCTCAGGGTCGTACACGCCTTGGCTTAGGACCGATAGGCTTGAGGGACGTTTCAGCTGTCCCAACATTCCCAGGGCCGCCATCCGGATATCGGCGTCAGGCAGCGTCGCCGCGCCGGTGAGGTCGGTCAGCATGTCCTGTTTGCCAAGCCGGTAGAGCGCAGCATAGGCGAACACGGCTTCCGGTCCGTCATCCGTCCTGGCGATGGCGATGAGCTGGGGCATGATGGCTGTGACCTTGGCCTCGCTCAACGCGGTCATGGCGGCAATTCGTACGGTCGGCGTCGCGTCGTTGAGCGCCCGGAGCAAGGGGCCTGATTTGCCTGCAAGTCCGGCTTTGCCGATCGCTTCGGCGGCGCGAGCCCGTACCAGCACCGAGCTGTCGAGCAAGCCGTCTTCCAGGATGGCTTGCGTCTCTGAGAGGCCGAGCTCCGCCAGCACCGTGTAGGCTGCGATCCGGACATATTCCTGCGAGTCGCGGACATGGCTGGTCACAAAACTGAGAGCCAGGGGCCGTAAGAGGGTCGGGTCGTCCTGACCATCGGTTGGCACTAACCGCTGATAGAGGGCGAAGGCTTCTTCCGGCCGTCCCAGTTTGAGGGAGCTGTGGAATGCGAGGCGGATGAGCGGTTTCGAGGGGGCGCCCTCTGGCGGGATCGATTGCCAGAGTTTCAGGACCCGGTCGTAGTCGGCATGTTTGAAGGATTCTGTGGCTTCACGTTCAATGGCTGAGCCGCTGGGCGATGTGGGCGTGCCTGCCTCCGCTGAGGGCAGGCCTATAACGATCGCGCTGAAGATGAGGCCCCCGAGCAGATGGAGTCCTCCCGCAATGGTGTTGCCAGAGGCGCGCTGCGGCTGTCCGGCGTGACGGTTAGTTACCATGTCGAGGGGGTGCGGATCATGGCCGGCGCATAGAGATGGTCGACGTATTCCTTGACCATGCGTTTCGTGCAGAAGCGCGGCGCGTTGGTCCGGATACTTTCCTTGACGAGCTGCATCCAGCCGCGGGGTGTGCCATCCATGTCCCGTTGATAGAAGAGGGGAATGGCCTCTTGTTCCAGCATGCGGTAGAGCTGGTCCGCGTCATGCTGGTCTTGCGCCTGGATGTCTTGATTCCCGGTTAAGGGTTCAATGCCCCAGCCGTTGGCTCCGTTGTAGCCTTCTTTCCACCAGCCATCGAGGACGCTGAGGTTGATGACGCCGTTAAGCGCGGCTTTTTGTCCGCTCGTGCCGCTTGCCTCCAAGGGGAATCGCGGGGTGTTGAGCCAAATGTCGACGCCCTGGACCAAGTATTTCGCCATATGCATGTCGTAGTTTTCCAGGAAGGCCACGTGGCCGCCCAACTTATGGTCGTCGCAAAAGCTCAACACTTCATGAATGAAGTAACGGCCCGGCTCATCGGCCGGGTGAGCCTTGCCGGCGAAGATGATTTGGACTGGCTGCCAATGGTTTTGGAGCAATTGCTTCAGCCGTTCGAGGTCGCGGAATAACAGGGTGGCCCGCTTGTAGGTGGCGAAGCGCCTGGCGAAGCCGATCGTCAAGGCTTCGGGATCGAGCAGCGTGCCTTGCGTTAAGACTTGCGAGGGCTGGAGGTGCCCCTGCATCCAGCCGCTTCTGGCTCGTTCCCGGATGAAGCTCATGAGTTTGCGTTTCATGACTTGCCGGACGGCCCACAGTTCCTGGTCTGGGGTGTCCAGGATCCGCTGCCACATCGTCGTGTCGTCGCATTTCTCCGCCCATTCCGGGCCCAGATACTTGCCGTAGAGCTGGTTGAGTTCCGGGGAAATCCAGGTGGGCGCATGGATGCCGTTGGTCACGCTGCGGATCGGTATTTGCTCGGTCGGCAGCCCGGGCCACATATGGTGCCACATCTCTCGCGAGACCCGTCCATGCTCATGACTGACCCCATTCACATGGGCGGCCATCCTCATGGCGAGTGCCGTCATGTTGAAGCCATGCCCCTGGGATTCAGGGGTGTCTCCCAGCCGGAGGAAGTCTTCCCGCGAGAGGCCCAGTTGCTCCCAGTAGCCTGAAAAGTACCGGTCCATGAGGTGGTGCGGAAATACGTCGTGACCGGCAGGCACGGGGGTATGGGTGGTAAAGACCGTACTCTGGCGGATGGCCTCGCAGGCGTCCTCATGCGTCGATCCTTGCAGGATCAATTCTCGAAGGCGTTCCAACGTGAGGAAGGCGGAATGGCCTTCATTGGCATGCCAGACGGTTGGTGTGATGCCCAATGCGCGAAGCATACGGACACCACCGATACCCAATAAGAATTCTTGGCAGAGGCGCATCTCTTGATCGCCGCCATATAAACGAGCAGAGAGGGCTCTGTTTTCAGGATTGTTTTCCGGGACATCCGTATCGATGAGGTAAAGGGGGACTCGCCCGACGAGCACTTTCCAGACTGCAGCCTCCACGACTCGGCTGCCGATCTCGACCGTAATCCGGCAGGCCTCTCCCGATGGAGTCAGTGCGGGATGAATTGGCGATTCTGCCCGGTTGAACGGGGCGTAGGCCGCTTCCTGCCAGCCTTCCGGCGTGATCCTCTGCCTGAAATACCCTTGCGGATACATGAACCCGATTCCCACCAGAGGCACACCGAGGTCGCTGGCTTCCTTGCAATGGTCCCCGGCAAGAATGCCTAGGCCACCGCTGTAAATGGGGATGGACGTATGGAGGCCGAATTCCGCAGAGAAGTAGGCAATGGTGGGGGAGATCAAATCGCGGTGTTGTGTTTTAAACCAACTGTGTTTGTTCTGACGATACTCGTCGAAGATCTTGAGGGCGGCAGAGTATTGCCGCATATACGAGGGATCATCAGCGAGCTGTTTAAGCCTGTCTGGCCTGACGTCGGCCAGGAGTTTGACGGGGTTATGATGCGTCAGGAGCCAGAGGGTTGGATCGATGTGTTGGAAAAGCCGACGGGCTTCCGGGGTCCAACTCCACCAGAGGTTGTGGGCCAATTCCATGAGGCGTGAGAGGCCTGATGGAATACCATTCGATAAGCTAGCTGCTGTCTGCGGAATATCCACTGCACCTCCCGATTGCTGGTATGGAGTCGGCGTTGTCCTGAGGGGACCGCCACGTTCGATTGGCGAGAACGATTAGGCGTGACCGGCTTTATGCCAGGACGTCCATTCGTCGGAGAAGGCCACGGAGGCGTAGCGTTCGCCCAGGATTTTCGCCACTCGATTCATGAGCTTGGTGAGTTGTTGCGCGTCATCAGGAGGGAGATCCTGCCGGAATCGCGGGTGCAGTCCCCAGCGAGTTTCGACTTCTTCCCCTGTGATGGTCGACATGACGCTGACGAGCTTGATCTCCGTCCCCGTCGGCCCTTGGGATTCTGGTAGCGCAGCGGCGGCTGTTGGAGCGGCGGCGGCTCCAGCGGTGGCTGGCGGCGCGTCTCCAGCTAAGATCGCTTTGATGGCAGGGATCACGGCGCTCGCGCAGAGCGTGGCGGCGGAGGAGACTTGCGCGTTCCCCGCGATGCCCATGGCTTCGGCGACTCGTCCGCCAAAGTCTTTCAACATCTCATCCTTTGCAGGATTGTTTTCGGTGACCAGGAAGCGATAGCGCTCATAGGCCTGGCGGCTTTCCGCCACCGCCGCCCCGACGGTGAGCATGATTTCTGTTTGGTCGGCGCCGGTGCCAAATGCCGGTTCGAGCACGTTTTTCAATTGTAGGGTGACGGCGTCCTCAAGACTGTCCATGAACTGAGGCTGCTCTTTGATCGGCAAGAACAAGATGGAGAGCCGGTCGGTGAGATTGAACATGACCTTGAGAAACTCCAGATAGATTTCCCATTCTTCGTGACGCTTTAATTTCAAGGCCCGCTCGGGAGCATTCCGTTTCATGACGGTCACGGATTCGCCCGCGACGGCTAGGATCAATTCGGCAATCCCGCGGAGCTGTTCGCTGTATGGATTTTTTGACGTTCCCACAATGACCTCGCAAAAAAGAAGTGTCATTATATACAGGTTCCCATCCGCTCTCCAAGAGCCGTCTGCGGTGCAGGATGCTGAAAAAGTCCGCCAGCATCGTTCTCACTTCGTTCAGCCCCTCAACGTACCCTAAAGGGTCCGCCTCAGATTCTCACTCGCTGCGGCCTTGCCGGACGGTCTTTTTGAGCATCCTGCGAGTGAGTTGGTAGGTTGGTGAGCTGTTGCTGGGACCGGTTGGTTCGTTTGAAAGGGCCCCCTCAGTGTGCTATACAGCCCGACCACCTCACGAGCTGCCTGCATGAATCGAGACATCACTCCCTATGTATTGAAACGGTCGCCGGACCAGGGGCCAGCTCCCGCCCTGTCCATTGACTATGCGGCGGCGCTGAATGCCCAACAGCTTGCGGCAGTGATTGCGGGCGAAGGGCCGGCCTTGGTCATTGCCGGAGCCGGGAGCGGCAAGACGCGGACCCTGGTCTATCGCGTGGCCTATTTGATCGACTCAGGGATCGATCCGTCCCACATTCTATTGCTGACCTTTACGAGGAAATCGTCGCAGGAGATGCTCGAACGGGCCGGTGAGCTGATCGGTGCTCGCAGTGAGCGGGTCCGTGGCGGCACCTTTCACTCCGTGGCCAATATGTTGCTCCGGCGCTATGGCCGGGCCATTGGACTGGAGCCTGGCTTCACGATTCTCGATCGGGGCGATGCCGAAGACTTGATCGCTCTGGTTCGCGCCCAGTTGGGTTTGCACGAAAAAGATAAGCGGTTTCCCCGCAAGGGCACGATCGCAGAGATGTTCAGTAAGTCCGAGAATACGTTGCGGCCGCTCGCGGAGATCGTGGTCGAAGAGTTCGATCATTTTTCGGGTCATTTGGACGCGCTGGAGCAGTTGCAGAAGGGTTATCAGGCGGCGAAGCGTCGGGGCAAGCTGGTGGATTATGACGATTTGCTGGTGTTGTTGCGGCAGCTCTTGATGGAGGATGAATCGGTTAGGCGGACGATCTCATCCCTCTATCGCTACATTCTGGTCGATGAGTATCAGGATACCAATCGCCTGCAGGCGGATGTCATCAGGCATCTGGCTTTCACCCATCAGAACGTCATGGTCGTCGGCGATGACTCGCAATCGATCTATGCGTTCCGCGGCGCGACCTTCAAGAACATTATGGAGTTCCCGTCGCTGTTCCCCGGCACCGTCATCTATAAGCTCGAAGAAAACTACCGTAGCACCCAGCCGATTTTGAATCTGGCGAACGCCATTATCGAAGAGGCGACGGAGAAGTATACCAAGCGCTTGTTTACGAGGAAGCTGGACGGGCCGTTGCCGACCTTGGTGGAGGCTGGGGCAGAGAATGCCCAATCGCGCTTTATTGCGCAGAAGATTTTGGAGCTGCGGGAGGAAGGGGTCCCGCTCAGTGAAATGGCGGTGCTGTTCCGTTCGAGCTTTCATTCGTTCGATCTGGAAATCGAGCTGTCGCGTCATGGGCTGCCCTTTATCAAACGTGGCGGGGGTAAGTTCGTCGAGACCGCGCATGTGAAGGATCTATTGGCCCATTTGCGTGTCGTGGCCAATCCCTTGGATGCCGTCAGCTGGCATCGCGTGCTGATGCTCATCGAAGGGGTCGGGCCTAAGAAGGCGCAGGACGTTATGGCTGCGATCGAGAAATCGGCTAATTCCTATCAGGCCCTTTGTGGGATGACGGGACGGTCCGGGAAGGGGCTGAAGGATTTAGGTCTGACGCTCGAAAGTCTTGCCGGGCTCGACGATCTGCGGCCGGCTCACCTGGTAAATCAGATTTCTGAGTATTATCTGCCGATCTTTAAGACTCAGTACGACGACTATCCCAAGCGTATGAGGGATTTAGATCATTTGCAGACGATCGCAGAGCGGTATCAGGGTCTCGAAACGTTCCTTTCTGACCTAACGTTGGAGCCGCCGGACGGAAACGCTGCCGGCGCTGAGGCGTCGGATCGCGATACTGAACGGCTCGTGTTGTCTACGATCCATTCCGCCAAGGGGCTGGAGTGGCAATGTGTGTTTGTCATGTGGATCCTGGATGGACGGTTTCCATCGGTCTATTCGTTCGATGAAGATGAGGAGATCGAAGAAGAGCGGCGGCTGTTTTATGTTTCCGTGACGAGAGCCAAGCGTCATCTATATCTGACTTATCCCATTAATGTGTTTGATCGGGGCAGCGGCATGGTCCTGTCGAAGCCCTCCCGCTTCTTGGGCCCTGTGTCGCCTGCGTTGCTGGATCAGCTGGCTCTGATGGAAGAAGGCGGACGGCCTGACTGGTATTCTCGCGATGATCGCTACGAGTGACCGATTCCCCCTGTCGTAGCCCTCTCAATGTCGGCGTGGATCACTCTCATGGTGCAGACGTTGCGCACAGTGTTCGCGTTGGGGTTTTTTATGGGAGCATTGCTCTTTGCTCCTGCGGTTGGGCTGTCGGAAGAGCGTCCGCCGTTGACCGGTCGGATGTGGACTCAATTGCTCAGTGAAGCGCAGACATTAGGTCTTCCGACCAAGTTTCTTCATGAGGTCCCGCCTGGCTTCGTCCAATTTGAGTTCGATGATTTGCGCACCTATGCCGCCGAATATCATCTCGGCGAGCATCGCATGGTGCTCAATCGTGCGCTGTCCTTTAATGGGGCCGGCGCTACGTTGCGTCCGCTCGGACGGCTCACCCATGCCGAGATCGAAACGCTGTACCATGAACTGTTTCACGCCTATATCGATTATCTAGTCACGGCGGCTGCGGCATCGGCTGGGGCAGTGCCAGATCCAATACTCGTGTTTGCGAGGGTACAGCAGGATTGTCACTACGGAGCGGTGCTGATCACGCCGGTGGTGCAGAGGAGAGGTGAAACAGAGGAACGGTTTTTAAGCGAACGTGAGTCCTGGGAGGCCCTCAATGAAACCTGGGCGGTGTTTGTCGGGTGGATGGTCTGGAACCAGTTGGAAGTGGCGAATGGGACAAGGCAGTCGATTCAGAAGCCAGGGAAGAGTCAGGATGAATGGGTGCGTCGTCTCAGGGCTGCCGATAGGGGTGGGATTCTTCGAGGGTATTACGAGCCGGAGGATCCTCAGGAGAGGGTTGTGGCTCAAAAGCGATACCTGGCTGCTGCATCGCGTCTCTCCTCTCAGGAAGCGGCAGTACTCATAAAGGATGTCATGGGATTCTCCCCGGGTCTTTTTGCCCGTGCCGCCGCGGCATTTTCCTGGCCGGAGCAGAGCGGCAAGCGACCGAGGCAATGTGACAGTCAGGCCCCCCTTTCTCTAACACCGTGAAATATCTCTGGGATATTCATGGCACAATGGAGTTGGCTCAGGATAGCGGTGTCGCAAGTCAGGAGTGAGGCGAAGTTTGTCAGGGCAATGGGTTGAGAGGTTGTCGGAGGGAAACGAGACTATTCTGATTTTGGCCCTTGACTTCGCAGCACTTGATCAATAGAATCGAGCGTTTCCTGAACAAGGCCGTGCCCGCATTTCCCCGCTTAAATCCTTATTTGTAAGGAGAGAGGAGAAGTGCGTGGATCGGTTTACTCTTCTTTCCTCATCATGCGATGAAAAAGAAGTCGGTAATTGTGCATATAGATTTGTCATGCATGGCGTTTCGGGCAGGTACCCAAGTGGCCAAAGGGGGCAGACTGTAAATCTGTTGCCATCGGCTTCCAAGGTTCGAATCCTTGCCTGCCCACCATGTAGGCCTGTGGGACCGGAAGCTTGATCAAGTGCGGTGTGTGGATCTGTGCGGCATCGAGTGTGGGCAGACGACGGGCGGGCGTAGCTCAGTGGTAGAGTTCCAGCCTTCCAAGCTGGCTGTCGTGGGTTCAAATCCCATCGCCCGCTCCAGTCCGAGCTGACTCGACTCGGAGCGAATACGATGGACGCGGCGGAAGAAGGCATGCAGTGTTGGCCCACGTAGCTCAGTTGGTAGAGCACGTCCTTGGTAAGGACGAGGTCACGCGTTCGATCCGCGTCGTGGGCTCCAAACGGAGCTTGCTCGACCTGAAGCGCTAGGAATATGTCGGCGCGACGGGATAGTACCTCTGGTGATTTTTAGAAAGGGAGTAAGGCATGGCGAAGGCGAAATATGAGCGGCGGAAGCCGCATGTGAATATCGGGACGATCGGGCACGTGGACCATGGCAAGACGACGTTGACGGCGGCCTTGACTAAGGTCAGTGCGGACAAGGGCATGGCCAAGTTCATCAGCTAC